>JABXIA010000398.1 GCA_013373325.1 Paracoccaceae bacterium | reverse complement strand
TCCAAGGGCATCCTGCTGTTCGGCTCGCAGCCGTTCGGCCTGCGCGCGGATGAGCAGTTCGGCTGGCTGTACCACGGCGGCGGCCAAGCGCTCTATGACGAGATGTACGGCCGCTTCGGCATCAAGCCGTTCCTGTGCGGCAACTCCGGCCCGCAGTGGGGCGGCTGGTTCAAGACGGAGATCAACTCCGCCGAAGACCTGAAAGGGCTGAAGTTCCGCACCACGGGCCTGGCGTCGGAGATGGCCTCGAAACTGGGCATGGCGGCAGAGGCCACCAGCGGCCCGGCGATGTTCCAGGGCCTGCAGACCGGCGCGCTGGACGCGGGTGAGTTCATCGGTCCCTGGACCGACAGCGCGCTTGGTTATTACCAGGTGGCCAAGAACTATTACTGGCCCGGCGTGGGTGAGCCGTCCTCGGCTGAGGAATGCGGCGTCAATGCCAATGCCTTTGCCGAGCTGCCCGATGACCTGAAACAGGTTGTGTCGCTGGCCTGCGAGAGCCTCTACAACCCGGTCTGGACCGAATACACCACCAAACACGCGCTGGCGCTCAAGAAGATGGTCGACGAGGACGGCGTGCAGGTGAAGATGTTCCCGGAAGACGTGATCGCCGCAATGGGCGCTGCCGCCAAGGAGGTGATTGCCGAACTGCAGGAAGACGAGGACGAGCTGGTGCGCCGTATCACCGAAAGCTTCCTGGCCTACCGCGACAGTGTTGGCGGCTACATGAGCTATGCCGACAATGGTCAGATGAATGCCCGTGCCTCGGTGATGGGTTACTGAAAACGGCAAGACAGCCGGCGCCCGCCGCAGCGGGCGCCGGTTTTTTGATGGGGAGAGCAGGATGCAACGGGTTGCAGATGCGCTGGACGGTTTGAACCGCGGGCTGGCGCATGTGGTGCGCTGGCTGGCGCTGATCATGGTGCTGGCACAATTTGCCATCGTGGTCGGGCGCTATGTGTTCGGGGTGAACTCGATCGCCGCGCAGGAGAGCGTTCTCTATATGCATGCCACCCTGTTCATGCTGGCCGCGGGGTATACGCTGCTGGTCGACAAGCATGTGCGGGTGGACGTGTTTTATGCCGGCCTCAGCCGCCAGGCGCAGCGCCGCATCGACATCTTCGGCCATCTGTTTCTGCTGCTGCCCTCAATGGCGGCACTGCTTTACTGGTCCTGGCCGTCGGTGCGCAATTCCTGGTCCATTCTCGAAGGTCCGCTGGCTGTTGGCGGTATTGAGGCCGTGTTCCTGCTGAAATCGCTGATCCCGGCCTTTTGCGTGCTGGTAATGCTGCAGTCGCTTGCGCTGCTGATCCGCCTGCTTTCCGAAGGTGACGCCTGATGACCGCCTATCTTGACCTGATCATGTTCGCCGCATTGATGGCGGCGATCCTCATGGGGTTCCCGGTCGCTTTCTCGATTGCCGGTGTGGCGGTGATCTTTGCTTATCTCGGCTGGGTGCTGGGGGTGATGGACATCTCGCTGCTGGGGGCGCTGGGCCAGCGGGCCTTTGGCCTCCTCAGCAACGAGGTGCTGATCGCCATTCCGCTGTTCGTGCTGATGGGGGCGATCCTGGAGAAAAGCCGCATCGCGGAAGAGCTGCTGGACACCATGGGGCGGCTGTTCGGCCAGCTGAAGGGGGGCTTGGGCATCTCCGTGGTACTGGTGGGGGCGCTGCTGGCGGCCTCAACCGGCATTGTCGGCGCGACGGTGGTGGCGATGGGCATGATCGCCCTGCCGGCCATGCTGCGTGCAGGCTATGATCCGCGGGTGGCCTCAGGCATTGTTTGCACGGCGGGCACGCTGGGGCAGATCATCCCGCCCTCGACGCTGTTGATCATCCTGGCTGATGTGATGTCGAACGCCTATCAGCAGGCCCAGTATGAGCAGGGCAAATTCTCGGTTGAGGCGCTGTCGGTGGGCCAGTTCTTTGCCGCGGCGCTGGTGCCGGGGCTGGTGCTGGTTGTGCTTTATCTTCTGTATATCCTGGTCCGCGGCCTCATGCGGCCGCAGGACATGCCGTCAGCCCCGGCCGGAGTGGCCCGCCCGACCGGCGGCGACGTTGTGCGCGCGGTTGTGCCGCCGGTTCTGCTGATCTTTGCTGTGCTCGGCGCCATTTTGGGCGGTGTTGCCACCCCGACGGAGGCGGCATCGGTGGGCGGCATCGGCGCCCTGCTGATGGCGGGCGCAAGGGAAGGCGGCCCGGCGCGGCTGATCCTGTTCGGCGCGGCGGCACTGATCCTGCTGGGGATCCTGTCCGGGGTGCATCCGGTGCGTCTGCAGCGCAGCGATCTGGGCGCCGGCGATCTGGCTGCGGGCGTTTTCTATGCGCTGCTGGCGGGCGCAGGGGGTGTTGCCATCCTGGCGGCCCTGCGCAGCGGCTTGCAGAAGCGCATCCTGCATGAAGCCGTGACCTCAACCGCCACGATGACGGCGATGATCTTTGCCACTATCCTGGCGGCGGGCATGTTCTCCCTGGTGTTCATTGGGCTGGGCGGCGAGGAGCGGGTGGCGCACTTCCTGGGCAGCATGCCCGGCGGCCCGACCGGCGCGCTTCTGTTCTGCATGCTGTTTATCTTTGTGCTGGGCTTCTTTCTCGACTTTGTCGAAATTTCGGTAATCGTGCTGCCGCTGGTGACGCCGGCTCTGATCCTGATGGGTCATGATCCGGTCTGGCTGGGCATTCTGATTGCGATCAACCTGCAAACCAGTTTCCTGACGCCGCCCTTTGGTTTTTCGCTCTTTTACCTGCGCGGCGCCGCGCCGAAAGAGGTCACCACCCGCCAGATTTACCAGGGGGTGGTGCCGTTCATCGGGCTGCAGGCGCTGGGCGTTCTGCTGGTCTGGCTGATCCCCGGTCTTGCCACCTGGCTGCCGGCTGCAATTTTCTGACAGGGGAAGGACGGCTGCGCGGAGAATATCCCGCGCGCCGTCCGCCGCATTTGCGCTGCAATACTACGCCTGGCGGCTAAGGCAGGTTTCCATTTCCGCCTGCATGTTCTCGATGGCGTTGCACAGCTGCTCTGTGAATGCCTTGGAGGTCAGCGACTGGGTGGCGTACCCCGGCGTCAGGATCGATACGCCGGTTCCGATTCGCGGGCGGAACCGGCAAAACACCAGATCCTCAGTGGTCTGGCGCTGCTGCAGGCAGCTGTAGGCGGTGATCATGTCGCAGATCATGTAACAGATGCCTGCCGCAACAAATTGCAGGCCGGGTGCCCAGGTGCGCAGTTCCAGCCGCTTGCGGAACCGGCAGCCGCTCCGGTGGAATGCGGTCTCAGTCTGGACCGTCAGCGGATGCTGATCGAACAAAACCGCCATCGGTTTGCCGTCCAGATCCTGCGGGTTGATCTCTGCGGCTGCCGCAAGCGGGTCGCTGGCTGGAACAACGCAGACGCATTCCAGATCGAAATCCATCTGCCGGACAGAGGGGCGCGGGGCAGGGGTCTCGGCAAAGCCGATGTCGAATTGCTGCGACGCGATCAGGTCCTCGATCACGTCCGAGGACCGCATGATCAATGCTGCCTCAAGCTCATCCTTGCCCTGCAGAAAATCCGTTAGAATCCGCGGCATGAACAGCCCGGCTGCCGCCGGGTGGCAAGCGATGCGCAGCTTGCCGGCCTCGTGGCTGCGGATCTTGCTCACCGTGCGCTCGACCCGTTCGATGCGCTCCAGAACGGTCTCGCACTCCTCGAGAAAGAACCGGGCCTCCGGCGTCGGGATCAGCTTGCCCTGCTCACGGACGAACAGGCTGAAGCCTAGCTCTCCCTCCAGCGTGGAGATCATCGTGCTGACGGCGGGCTGGGTGCGCCCGACGGTGCGCGCGGCCTGGGAGATGGAGCCGCTGCGCATGACCTCGCGGAAGGTGAAGATCTGGCGGATCGAGAAGTTCATGGCTGGGGTATCAAGTTAGTTTATGGAGTCACAGATATTTTGAAATTGATCTTATGCCCCTTGTCCAGCCAAATCCGCCAAACCCGGTGAGGGGACACCGGAAGGAGGACAGATGGACACATTTTCAAAATATCTGCTGACCGGGCTGATCTGCCTGGTGGCCCTTGGCCAGTTCGTCCAGGTGGTCACCCGCTACCTGCTGCAGATCCCGGTGATGGGGCTGGAGGAGACCATGCTCTACCCGACCATCTGGCTGTACATCCTTGGCGCAGTGAACGCCTCGCGCGAGGACACCCACATCCGCGCCAACGTGCTGGAAATCGCCATCAAGACAGAGCGCGGCCATACCGTGCTGGCGATCATCGGTGAAGTCATCAGCCTGACCGTCGGCCTGTGGCTGCTGAGCTGGGCCTGGGAATACACCCAGTACGCCTGGCGGGTCTGGAAGGAGAGCCCGACGCTCTACCTGCCGACATTCTATTCCGAAGTGGCGCTCGTGGCCGGTCTGGCCCTGATGATGCTCTACACCGCGGTGCACCTGCTGCGCCATATCAACGCCCTGCGCGCCGGAGCCGCAAAATGATTGAAATCGCACTCCTTGCCATCGCCGTTCTGGTTCTGACCCTGACCCTGGGCGTGCCGCTGCCCTACTGTTTCGGCGCGGCCCTGATGATCATGTATTTCCTGGGCGATGTGACCATGAAGGGCATGATGCTGTGGGGCTCCCAGCAATTGGGCAACCCGGTGCTGCTGGCCATTCCGCTGTTTGTTCTGGCGGGCACCATCATGTCGGCCAGCGGCATCGCCGCCTCGCTTTTGAACTTCGTCAATGCCTTCATCGGCCATATCCGCGGCGGCCTGGGCGTGGTGGCGGCGGTCAGCTGCGCCATCATCGGCGCGATCTCTGGCTCCGGCCTGACCGGCATCGCTGCCATCGGCCCGCTGCTGATCCCCGAGATGGAAAAGCGCGGCTACCCGCGGGAATACGCCACCGCGCTGATTGCCAACTCCTCGATCCTGGGGCTGCTGATCCCGCCGTCGGTCACCATGATCGTCTATGGCTGGGTGACCGACACCTCGATCCTCGCCTGCTTCCTGGCGACCCTGGGGCCGGGCCTGCTGATCATGTTCAACTTCTCGGCAATGAACCTGTGGATGAGCCGCAAGTTCGACCTGGTGCTGGATGATGCGCCCACCTTCTCCCAGCTGGCAGGCGATGTGGCCAAGAAAGGCTTTAACGCGACCCCGGCACTGCTGATGCCGGTGATCATCCTGGGCGGCATCTATGGCGGCATCATGACCCCGACCGAAGCCGCGGCCCTGTCGGTGATATATGCGCTTCCGGTCGGCTTCTTCATCTACAAGGGCCTGAAATGGGACAGCTTTCTGGAGGCTGGCAAGGAGGCCGCCACGGCGGTGGGCGCGATCATGGTGATGATCCTGTCCTCGATGATCCTGAGCCAGATGTTCGTCTATGAGGCGATCCCGCAGAAAATGGTCAGCGCGATCTTCGAGATCACCGAGAACAAGGTGCTGCTGCTGATCTTCATCAACATCCTGCTGTTCCTGGTCGGCATGGTCGTGAACGACGTCACCGCCATCATCCTGATTGCGCCGCTGCTGCTGCCGCTGATGCAGGCGATCGGGGTCACCCCGGTGCAGTTTGCCGCGATCATGGGCGTCAACACCGCGATGGGCGGCGTCACCCCGCCCTATGCCTCGATCCTCTACCTTGGCGCGCGGATCGGCAATGTGAAGGTCACCAAGGTGATCCCGCCCGCAATGATCCTGATCCTGACAGGCTATGTGCCGGTGGTCTTCCTGACCTCGCTGTGGCCCGACCTGTCGCTCTTTCTGCCGCGGTTCTTCGGCTACTGACCCCACCCCTGACAAACACCAGACACCCTACGGAGGAGACAACCCATGAAACACTTTCTGACCGGCACCGCTGCTGCTGCCCTGATGTCGCTGGCGGGCCTCGCCTCGGCCGCCGACCTCAAGATGAGCCACGTGCGCCCCCAGGACACCACCATCGACAAGGAGCTGCGCGCCTTTGCAGCCCAGGTGAATGAGACCACCGGCGGCGATGTGTCTATCAACATCTTCCCGGCCTCGGCGCTGGGGGATTACACCACGGTTCAGGAGCGCATCAGCGTTGGCGCCATCGACATGGCGACCCAGCCGGCCGCTGCCGCAGCAGACCGCCGGATGCAGATCAGCTCCTTCCCCTATCTGGCCAACAATTGGGATGAGGCACGCAAGATCTACGGCCCCGGCGGTGCGGTGCGCGACGTGATGGCAGAGCTTTATGCCAAGCAGGACATCACCATGCTGGCCGCCTACCCGGTGTATTTCGGCGGCATTGCGCTGAATACCGATGCGGTCAGCCCGGGCGACCCGTCGCAGTCCAACGGCATCAAGGTGCGGGTGCCCGGCATCAAAAGCTTCCAGCTGACCGGCGAGGCGCTGGGCTACATCCCGTCGCCAATCCCCTTCTCCGAGGCGTTCACCGCGATCCAGACCGGCGTGGTTGACGGCGTGATCGGTTCCGGCGCCGAGGGTTACTATGCCTCGTTCCGCGATGTGACCAAGACCTATGTGCCCGCCAACACCCACTTTGAGGTTTGGTACATGATCATCTCCAACGGCTCGCTGGCTGAGCTGGATGCAGAGGATCAGGAAGCGCTCAAGGCTGCCGCGGCGGAGTTTGAAACGCAGCGCTGGACCGTCGCCGAAGAGGATCAGGGCAAATGGGAGCAGCGCCTGGCCGATGAGCTGGGGGCCAAGGTGGTTGATCTGAGCGGTGACGAACTGGCCGCGATGGCCGCCAAGGTGCGTCAAGACGTCTGGCCGGTGGTTCTGGAAGATGTTGGCGCTGACTGGGGTCAGGGCATTCTTGACCAGATCGGCAAGTAATCCCGTATCAAGGACGGGGGCGGTCGTGCGCCGCCCCGCAACCGCAGCCAAGCCCGGAGAAGCGGCAGGATGGAAGCAGACTATGCAGTGATCGGCGGCGGCGTTGTCGGCCTGTCGGTGGCCTGGGGGCTGCTGAGGCGCGGCAAGCGCGTCACGGTGCTGGACGGCGATGATGGCGCCTTCCGGGCCAGCCGCGGCAACTTCGGCCTGGTCTGGGTGCAGTCCAAGGGCACGAAACAGCCGCGCTATGCCAGCTGGAGCCAGCAGTCCGCCGCGGCCTGGGCCGGATTTGCCGCCGAGCTGGAGGACGGCACCGGCCGCTCTGTCGGGTTGCAGCAGAACGGCGGCTATGACCTGCATTTCTCCGAGGAAACGCTTTATGCCACCGTGGCGCAGTACGATGCGCTGAAGGAAAAGCTGGGCGGCAACTACCCTTACGAGGTTCTGGGCCGCAATGCGCTCAGCCGCGAGGAGCCGCATATCGGCCCCAAGGTGGCGGGTGCGATCCTGCATCATCAGGATGGCCACGCAAACCCGCTGCGCCTGCTGTTCTCTCTGGCAGAGGACGTGCGGCGGCTGGGCGGCAAAGTTCTGAACGGCAAGACCGTCACCGGGGTGTCCAAGCCCGATGTCTTCAAGGTCCAGTGCAGCGACGGCACCGTGGTTACGGCGGGCAAGGTTGTGCTCTCCGCCGGGCTCGGCGCGATGGAGCTGGGCCCCAAGCTGGGTTTCAAGGCACCTGTGCGGCCGCAGCGCGGTCAGGTGCTGATAACCGAGAAACTGCCGAAACTGATCAACCGCCCCTCGCTGATTGCCCGCCAGGTGGACGAGGGCGGCATCCAGATCGGCGCCACCAACGAAGAGGTCGGGCTGGACGACAGCGTGACGCAGCCGGGTCTGTCGGGCCTCGCCGCAGAGGCGATCGCGGCCTACCCGGCGCTGGCCCGCGCGCAGCTGGTGCGCAGCTGGGGCGCCCTGCGCATCCTGTCGCCCGATGGGCTGCCGATCTACCAGGAAAGCCCCGGGATGCCGGGCGCTTACCTTGTCACCTGCCACAGCGGCATCACCTTGGCCGCCGCCCATGCGCTGTTCCTGCCGGACTGGCTGGAAGGCACCGCAGCCGCCCCTGATCTGGAGGTGTTCAGTGAAGACCGATTCCCCGTTTCTTGAGCTGGCAGATGATGCCCCCCGGGTGCGGGTCTGGTTTGACGGTTTGCCGCTGGACCTGCCCGCAGGCGCCAACCTGGCTGCCGCGCTGCTGGCCGCTGGCGTGCAGGTGTTCCGCCACACGCCGGTCTCCGGCGCGCCGCGGGCGCCGTTCTGCATGATGGGCGCCTGTTTCGACTGCTTGGTGGAGACCGGCGGCCGCGTGCAGCAGGCCTGTATGCTGGAAGTGGAAGAGGGCATGAAAATAGCCCGCCCGCATGAAGCGGAGGCAAACGATGCAGCACTGTGATCTGGCCATCATCGGCGCGGGCCCGGCAGGCATGGCCGCCGCTGCCGAGGCAGCCCAACAGGGTCTGAGCGTTATCTTGCTGGACGAACAGAACCGCCCCGGCGGGCAGATCTACCGCGACGTGGACCGCGCCGGTGGATCGCGCGGAGCCATTCTGGGGCAGGAGTATCTGCACGGCGCTAGCCTGACTGCGGGTCTGGGCCAATCGGGTGTCAGCCATTTGTCTGGCGCTGTTGTCTGGGCCATCGAAGACGGTTTCCGCATTTCCTTCACCCGGCATGGCCGGGCCGGGCAGGTGGAAGCGGAACGGATAATCCTGGCCACCGGCGCGCTGGAACGCCCAATGCCCGTCCCCGGCTGGACCCTGCCGGGCGTGATGACCGCAGGCGCCGCACAGATCCTGCTGAAGCAATCCGGCGTCCTGCCGCGCCGCGCCGTGCTCGCCGGTAGCGGGCCGCTGCTGTACCTGATTGCGGCACAGATGGTGCGGGCGGGCACGCCGCCGCTGGCCCTGGTCGAGACCCAGACTGCGGCCAGCCCGCTGGCAGCAGCCCGCCACCTGCCCGGTGCGCTGCGTGGCTGGCGCTATCTGGCCAAGGGCCTGAAAATGCTGGCGGAGATCAAACGCGCCGGCGTGCCGCGCTATACCGGTGCCACGGAGATCGCGGTGGCGGGCAGCACCGGGGCCGAGGCGGTGACCTTCCGCAGCAAGGGGCAGGCGCACAGCATCGCCTGCGATACCGTCCTGCTGCATCACGGCGTGGTGCCGAACACCCAGGCCGCGCGCTCGATCAACGTGCCGCATGTCTGGTCAGAGGTGCAGCAGTGTTTTGTGCCTGAGACTGGAAAATGGGGCGAGACCGGCAGGGACGGTGTTCTGATCGCCGGCGATGGCGCGGGCATCAGCGGTGCAATGGCCGCCGAATATGCGGGCCGGATTGCAGCGCTGAAAGCAGCGGAGGAGCTGGGCCGGATCACCGCGCAGGAGCGCGATCGCCTGGCCGCGCCGCTGTTCAGCCGCCGCAGCCGGGAAACCGCCGTGCGCCCGTTCCTTGATGCCGCCTATCCGCCTTATGCGGGTGCTGTGCGGCCCGCCGACAGCACCATCGTCTGCCGCTGCGAGGAAGTCACTGCGGGCGACATCCGCAGCTATGCGAGGCTCGGCTGTCTTGGCCCGAACCAGGCCAAGGCCTTCGGGCGCGCGGGCATGGGGCCGTGCCAGGGCCGTTATTGCGGGCTGACCGTGACCGCGCTGCTGGCCGAGGCCAACGGGCAGACACCGGATGAAACCGGCTACTACCGCATCCGGCCGCCGATTAAACCCGTGACACTGGGTGAACTGGCCGCGATGGAAGACCCATCCGCCAATGCTGCTGAATAGGAGAAAATAATGATCGAACGGATCGACACCGGCACACGCATGAGCAAGATCGTGAAGCACAACGGCGTGGCCTATCTGTGCGGCCAGGTCGGGGACGGGGCAGATGTGGCCGCGCAGACCCGCGACTGCCTGTCCCGCGTCGAGGCGTTGCTGGAGAAGGCCGGGTCCTCGCCGAAGCAGATCCTGCAGGCGATAGTATGGCTGGCCGACATGGAAGACTTTGCGGAGATGAACGCGGTCTGGGATGCCTGGGTGCCAGAAGGCCACGCTCCGGCCCGGGCCTGCGGCGAGGCCAGGCTGGCGCGGCCGGAACTGAAGGTGGAGATCATTGTGACAGCGGCCTGCTGACAGGCACGCCGGAAGGGTCCAGCCGGGCGGCCTAAAGGGACTGTGAGACCTGGCGG
Source organism: Paracoccaceae bacterium (assembly GCA_013373325.1). GTDB lineage: Bacteria > Pseudomonadota > Alphaproteobacteria > Rhodobacterales > Rhodobacteraceae > Leisingera. The sequence continues at coordinate 4,197 of JABXIA010000398.1, read as the reverse complement.
GCCAGCTCTGCCAGCGCCACTGCCAGGGCATCGGCGGTGGCAGCCGGGCCGGTGCCATTGACGGGGGTGGTGATGTCAAACCGCTTCACGAATTCGCGTACTGTGCCCTCGGGCGAGGAGACCGCGAACTGGCCGGACAGTTCAAACTGGCCATCGGCGCGGGCATAGACCTGATCCACCCGCACATCCAGGCGCGCGTCCGGACCGGTGTTCAGCGGCCAGGGCTCAATGGCTGCGGCAGCGCCGGTGCGTTGGTTCAAGCCGCGGGCTAGGGCGGCGGTCATGCCGCGGGCCGGGTCGTCTGCCCATTGCGCGCCACCCAGCGCGTAAAGCGCGCCGCCTTCGCCCTCCGCAACGATGTCCGAGGCCGCGGCATAGGACGGCAGCGACACCAGCCGCACCTCAATCGAACGGGAGCGCAGGTTGGCGACGGTTTCACCCGGAGCAGAGGAAATCAGATAGCGTGGGTCGTTGCCCCCGGCGCAGGCCGCCAGCAGGGTAATGGGGAGCAGCAATTTAAGGGCATTAATCATCTTATCTTCCAAACAGCAGGGAATTCGGGTCGCGTTCTATCTTGCGCGCCAGCTGGGACACCGCCCGGGCGGCAGTCCTGATCTCGCGCAGCGCGTCCAGGGTTTCGGAGTTGAAGCTGGAGCGGGCGCCATAGGAGGCGATCAGCGCTTCTGACTGGGCCACCAGACGCTCCAGCCGGGCGGACAGCGCAGGCAGGCCTTCCGCAGCGGCGGCCACCGCGTCAGCCGCGCCGCGGGCAGAGGCCATTGTAGCGTTAGCGTTCTCGACCAGCCCGCCCTGGCGCATGTCTACCAGTGTGGCCTGCATTTCCTCCAGCGCAGCGGTCAGGGCCGGGGGCAGGGCGCGGGCGCCCTCGGTGCCGATCACCGCATCGGCACTTTCCATCAGCTGGCTGGCGGAGCGGATCAGCTCCTCGGCCTCCAGCGAATTGGCCTTGTCCGCCAGCGCCCGGAAGTCGGCAACCAGGGCCGGCAGCTCATCCGACGCCGCGGCAAGGCTGGCGGCGGCCTGGCTGCCCTGGTCCAGGGCAGCGGTCAGTTTGGCCGCGGCCTTGCCCTGCTGCAGCTCCGTCAGCATTGCGCGCAGGTCAGCGACCGCGCCGTGCAATTCGCCGGGCAGGGCGCGGGTGCCGGGGTCGGTCACCAGGGCGCGGGCGTCTTCCAGCAAGGCGACGGCCGCCGCCGGGGTCTGGCGGGTGCTGTCGGCGGAGGCCAGGTTCTCGATGCTGGCGAGTGTTGCGATGACCTGTGCCATCAGCTCCTCGACCGGCAACGCGTTGATGCGCTCCAGCATGCCTTCGGCGGTTGCAGTGAAATCCGGCAGATCGGAGGGGGCGCTGGGCAGTTGCGGGAAGGGTTCGGCGGTGCGGGCAAACACCGCAGGCTCTGCGTCCTCCAGCGTCACCAGTTCAATGATCAGCTCCGAACTGAACAGGCTGGCAGAGGCCAGCCGCGCGCGCAAGCCGCCCGCCACCGCCTTGTCAAGGAAATCAAGCGCCTCTGCCTCGTCCGCGCCGCGCGGCAGACCCATCAGGGCAGGCTCCAGCAGCAGCTTGGCGATCAGCCGAACCTCGGCTTCGTCGCTGCCGCTTTGAATGGCTGCGTTGAGGCTGCTGACCTCGCCGACCTTGACGCCGCGCAGCTGAACCTCCGCGCCGCTGGCCAGGCCTGCCACCGACTCGGCAAAGGCAACCGCGACGGCAACCCCGCCGGACAGGGTGCGGGCAAAGGCGGTGCGGCGGGCTGCGGCCTCGTCGGTGTGGATGTCGAAGACGGTGCCGGGACCAACCGACTGGCCGCCGTCAAACACCGAGTCGAATTCGATGCCGCCGGCCACCAAAGAGGCGATGCTGTCGACGTCCAGCGACAAGCCGCTGGGGCCGATCGAGACCGAGAAGCCGGAGCTGTCCCAGAACCGGGTGGCGGAGTTGATGCGCCGGTCATGCGGTGCCTCGATGAAGGCATCGACGACGATGCTGTCGCCGCTGACGGTCAGGCGCGGGGTTTCCAGGCGCCCGACCTCAATGCCGCGGAACAGCACAGGCGCGCCCTCGGAAATCATCCGGCCGTCATCGGTGCGCAGGGTGATCCGCCGGCCGCCGCGGCCCGGCTGTTCCAGCGGCGGGCCGTCAGCGCCCTGGAATGCGGTCTGCGCCGTGCCCAGCTCCTGATCCCAGCTGCCCTCGATGTAGACGCCGGACAGTACTGTGCTGAGCCCTGATATGCCGCGCGCTGACACCTCCGGCCGGACCACCCAGAAGGTTGCATCCGCATCCAGATAGGGAGCGATCTCCTTGTCGATGCGGGCCCGGACGGACACTTCGCTCAGATCACCGGCAAAGCCGACTTTCTCCACCCGGCCGATCACCACATCGCGGTAACGCACCGTTGTTTCATTTGCAGCGATGCCTGAAGCGTTTTCAAAGCTGATGGTGATCAGCACGCCGCGCTCGGAATAGGCTTTCCAGGCCACGCCCAGCGATACAGCGAGCGCGGCCAGCGGCACCAGCCAGACCAGTGACAGGTTGCGCCAGAGCGAAGGGCGCCGGGCCGTGATGTTCATCGGGGCGGGATCAGGCGTGGTCATTCAAATTCTCGCTTTCCGCGTTCCAAATCAGACGCGGATCAAAACTCTGGGCGGCCAGCATGGTGAAGGCAACCGACAAGGCAAAACTGACCGCTGCCATGCCGGGGGCGATGGCAGCAGCGAAATCAAGCTGGACGAGGGCGGTCAGGATTGCCACCACAAAGACATCAATCATCGACCACCGTCCGATAAATTCGACCACCTCATAAAGCACCAGCCGGCCATGGCTGCCAAGGGCTGCCGGCCTGCGGACGGACACCGCCAGATAGGCGATGGCGAGGAACTTGGCCACGGGGATCACGATGCTGGCGAAGAAAACGATCAGGGCCACACCGTAGGAGCCGTGGCTGAACAGTTCGGCAATGCCTCCGATCAGGGTATTTTCGGAACTGCGGCCAAAGGTGGTGGTGCGCAGCATGGGGTAGACATTGGCGGGCACATAGGCGATCAGCCCCGCCGCCAGCCAGGCCCAGACACGCTGCAGGCTGGCGGGGGCGGCAGGTTCCAGCGGGCTGCCGCAGCACGTGCAGGCCCGGGCACCGCCCGGGTTGGCGGTCCCGCAGACGCGGCAGCCGGCCAGCCCGGCGGCTGCCGCGGTCAGGAAGCGCTGCGGGTTTTCAGGGTTTTCCATACGGTCAGCCTGCAAATCGCGTTATCGGTTAGAATGGTTACCACCAGGAGCGCGGCAAACGCCCAAAAGGCCGGTCCCAGTCCGACGCGCGCCAGGCCAGAGACTTTGACCAGGGCCACTGCCACGCCGATGATGAAGATCTCAGCCATGGCCCAGGGCTTCAGCCGTTCTGCCCAGCGATAGGCCGTGGCGGCGTGCGGTGCAGGGTGCCAGCCCAGGGCCATCGGCGCCAGAGTATAGATCAGCGCGCAAAAGCGTGCCGCAGGCAAGAGCACGATCAGCAGGCCGGTCGCCAGCGACAAGGGCGCCATCGGCCCGCTGGAAAAGGCCAGCACGGCATCCAGGACCGACGCCTGATGCGCCAGGCCCTGTGCTCTCAGCTCAAGGAACGGGAAGCCAGCCGCTGCAGCCAGCAGAATCAGCGCGGTCAGCGACAGCATCGCAATCCGTGTCATGGCGCCCGACTTTGGTGCTGCCAACACCGAGCCGCAGCGGGCGCAGCGGGCAACCGAATGGGGCTTCACGTCCTCGTCGCGGTTCAGCACGTCGCAGGTCGGGCAGGCAATGAGCTGATCTGTATACATGTCTCTGCTGTATGATCACTAAATTGAAGGCCATATCAATCCGGACATGGCATGTTTCGCGGCTGCGCCAAGCCTGAACTGCGGAGGCTGAAATGCGGCCTTTCCGTTTGCAGCGATCCAAGGCCGCAGATGCTGGTTTCAGGCCGCTGGAGATAATTTGCAAGGGGATTGCAAGCTTTGCAACACTTCCATCCTCATTTCGCCGCTACAATCAATTGCGCGCTAACAGGCCGCTGAATTAGCCAGGCCAGTGGGACGCTGTTCTCCGTGTTGGAATGAGTTCTCTCATCGGTCTTCCGGATTGGGTGGCTGGAAGCAGGCCTGCGTCCCCCCCCTCCAGCCTCATTCCGCCAGCAACCGGGG
>JABXIA010000006.1 GCA_013373325.1 Paracoccaceae bacterium | reverse complement strand
GTGACCATGGCCGGACGCCGGGGGCGGCGTCCGGTCTCCTGGGGAGGAGGAGCAGCCATGCGGGTTGTGCTTGATTTCATCTACCGTGCGGCCGGCGGGCTGGCAGCACTCTTCATCGTGGCCATCGTGGCGCTGGATTTTGCGCAGGTGTGCCTGAACCTAGCCGACAAGATCGCAGTGGCAATGACCGGCAGCGGGGTTGGCCTGACGATCCCGTCCTACGCGGATTTCACTGGCTTTTTCCTGGCGGCCTCGACCTTTCTGGCGCTGGCCTATGCGCTGCGCGCTGGTGGCCATATCCGGGTGACGCTGCTGACCAACCGGCTGCCTGCTGCCGCACACCGCGCGACGGAGCTGGGGGTGATCCTGCTGGCGCTGGTGATGAGCGGCTATGCCACCTGGTACATGGGGCTGCTCTTGCTGGAGTCGCTGGAGTTCGGCGACCGCAGCGCGGGCATGGTGTCGGTGCCGCTGTGGCTGCCGCAGGCGCCGGTCACCGTTGGACTTGCGATCCTGACCCTGGCGCTGGCGGACGAGCTGATCTGCATGCTGCGCGGCGCGCTGCCCTCTTGGGAGGGCAAGGGCGAAAATCTTCTGAGCGAATAGGGGATCACCATGTCGGTTGCCGCGCTTTCCATCATTCTTCTGGTCCTTCTGTTCCTGTTCCTGGGCGTCGGCCTGTGGGTGGCCTTTGCCCTGCTGGGCGTGGGCATCGCCGCCATGGCGCTGTTCACCGAGGCGCCGCTGGGGCTGGTGATGGCCACCACCATGTGGGGCCACAGCAACTCCTGGGCGTTGGCGGCGCTGCCGCTGTTTATCTGGATGGGCGAGATCCTGTTCCGCTCGCGCCTGTCGGAGGACATGTTCACCGGGCTGTCGCCCTGGATGAACCGGCTGCCGGGGCAGTTGCTGCATGTGAACGTCTTTGCCTGCGGGATCTTTGCCGCGGTGTCGGGGTCGTCTGCGGCGACGGCGGCCACCATCGGCAAGCTGTCGATCCCGGAGCTGGCGCGGCGCGGCTATCCCGAGAAGCTGGTGATCGGCACGCTGGCCGGGTCCGCCACGCTGGGGCTGCTGATCCCGCCGTCGATCATCCTGATCGTCTATGGCGTGGCGACCGAGCAATCCATCGCCCGGCTGTTTGTCGCGGGCGTGCTGCCCGGCGTGCTGCTGGTCAGCTTGTTCGTCGGCTATGTGGTGGTCTGGGCGCTGCTCAACCGCAGCCAGCTGCCGTCCGAGGACATTGCCGCCACCTTCCGCGAGAAGCTGAAGCGCGCGCGCAGGCTGCTGCCGGTGGTGCTGCTGATCGGCGGGGTGATCGGCTCGATCTATACGGGCATCGCCTCGCCCACCGATGCTGCTGCCGTGGGGGTGGTGCTGGCGCTGCTCTTGTCGTGGCAGTCCGGCTCGCTCACCCGGCAGAGCTTTACCGAGGGGCTGATGGGGGCGACCATCACCTCCTGCATGATCGCCTTTATCCTGGCGGGGGCGTCGTTCCTGACGGTGGCGATGGGGTTCACCGGCATTCCGCGCATCCTGGCGGAATGGATCGGCTCCTTGAACCTGTCGACCTTCACGCTGCTGGCGGCGCTGACCATCTTCTTTGTGATCATGGGCTGCTTCCTCGACGGGATTTCGGTGGTGGTGCTGACGGCCTCGGTGATCATGCCGATGGTGCTGGAGGCGGGGATTGATCCGCTGTGGTTCGGCATCTTCCTGGTGATCGTGGTGGAGATGTCGCAGATCACGCCGCCGGTCGGGTTCAACCTGTTTGTGCTGCAATCGCTGACCGGGCGGGACATTCTGACCGTGGCCAAGGCGGCGCTGCCGTTCTTCTTCCTGATGATCGTGGCGCTGGTGCTGATCGTGCTGTTCCCGTCCATCGTGACCTATCTGCCGGAACAGATGTGATGGCACGGGAGAGCGCAGCAGCAGCCGCCCCCGGGATCCGCACGGTGGGGGTGGACGGGATGCTGGTAAGCTTTGGCAGCCGCCTGAGCGAGCCGGCCAACCGCGCCGCGCTGGCGTTCCGCGCAGCGCTGGCGGCGGAGAGCTGGGACGGGGTCGAGGAGGTCTCAACCTCGCTGGTGTCGGCCTATGTGCGGTTCGACCTGCGGCATCTGGACCATGCGGGCCTGCGGGCGCGGCTGGAGGCGCTGCTGGCGCAGCGCGACTGGTACGCCGCCGCACTGCCCGGCCAGCGCCGCCTGTGGCGCATTCCGGCGGTGTTCGGCACCGAACTGGCGCCGCAGCTTCCGCAGGCGGCAGCGGCCGCAGGCATGAGCGAGGCGGAGGCGGTGGCCTCGCTGTCGGCGGCGCGGGTCAGGGTGCAGACCATCGGCTTTGCCCCCGGCCAGCCCTATCTGGGCGAGCTGCCGGAGGCCTGGGACATCCCGCGCCAGAGCCAGCTGACCACCCGCATTCCCGAGGGCGCGCTGGCGGTGGCGATCCGGCAGCTGGTGCTGTTCTCGGTGGCGACGCCCACCGGCTGGATGCACGCGGGCCAGACCGCAGTGCGGCTGTTCCGCCCCGATGCGGAGGAGCCGTTCCTGTTGCGTCCCGGCGATGAGGTGCAATTCAGCGCGATAACGCCGGAGGAGCTGCAGGGCTTGCGGCGCGATCCGCTGGGCGGCGCCAGGGCGGAGGATCTGTCATGAGCGGCTCGCTGACCATTTTGCGCGCAGGCCCCGGGATGACGGTTCAGGACCTCGGCCGTCCGGGCTGGCTGGAATACGGGGTGTCGCGCGGGGGCGCCGCCGACCGGCTGGCGCTGGCCGAGGGCGCGGCGCTCTTGGGGCAGGGCGCGGATCTGGCAGCGGTCGAGATGGCCGGCATGGGCGGCGAGTTCCAGGCGGACAGCGATCTGCGCATCGCCCTGACCGGCGCGCCGATGCGGGCCAGCATCGACGGCACCGCCGTGGCCTGGAACGCCAGCCACCTGCTGCCCGCGGGGGCGCGGCTGGCCATCGGCGCGGCGCAGAGCGGCAGCTATGGTTATCTGCATGCGGGCGGCGGCTTTCAGACGCCGGAGCATCTGGGCGCGCGCTCGGCGCATCTGGCGGCGGGCATTGGTGCTGCGCTGGCGCAGGGCGACGTGCTGGAGACCGGCCCGGACGGCGGCCAGGGCACCGGGCTGGGACTGACGCCGGAGAACCGGTTCGAGGGCGGCACCGTGCGGGTGGTGGCGAGCCTGCAGACGGCGCTGTTCCCGCAGGCCGAGCTGGAGCGGTTCGAAGGCACCGCCTTCCGCCGCGGGGCGCGCGGCAACCGGATGGGCGTGCCGCTGGAGAGCGATGGCGAAGGCTTCCGCCCCGACGGCGCGCGCACGGTGGTGTCTGAGGTGATCGTGCCCGGCGACATCCAGGTGACTGGCGACGGCACGCCTTATGTGCTGCTGTCGGAATGCCAGACCACGGGCGGCTATCCCCGGATCGGCACGGTGCTTCCTTGCGACCTGCCCCTGCTGGCGCAGGCGGCGGCGGGGGCGGAGCTGCACTTCCGCTTCATCCCGCTGGAGGAGGCGGTAGAGCTGGAACGGGCCGAGGCGGAGCGGCGCGAGGGCCTGCGCGGCAGGGTCCATCCCCTGATCCGCGACCCGCGCAGCATGTCCAACCTGCTGTCCTATCAGCTCATCAGCGGCGCGATTGCCGGTGAAGAAGATGTCTTGTGAGGAGATGACATGACCCGAACTGTCGATCTGAATGCCGATATGGGCGAAAGCTTTGGCGCCTGGAGCCTCGGCGATGATGCCGGGCTGCTGGATATCGTGACCTCGGCCAATATCGCCTGCGGCTACCATGCGGGCGATCCGGATGTGATGGCGGCGACGATGAAACTCGCGGTGGCCAAGGGCACCGGCATCGGCGCGCATCCCGGGTTTCCCGACCTGCAGGGCTTTGGCCGCCGCCGGATGTCGGTGCCGCATGAGACGCTGGGCAACATGGTGCGCTACCAGCTGGGCGCGGCGCAGGCGATGGCGCGCGCGGCAGGCGGCGCGGTGCGGCATCTGAAGCTGCACGGGGCGCTGGCGAATATGGCCTCGGAAGATCTGGCGATGGCGCGGGCCTGCTATCAGGCGGCCCTGTCGGCGGATCCTGAGATCATCGTGATGG
>JABXIA010000187.1 GCA_013373325.1 Paracoccaceae bacterium | reverse complement strand
TGCAAACCCCCGGTCCAGCGCAAAGGTTCCGCTGCAAATTTCCGGCGCTGAACCCAGCGCCGCTTTGACAGAAGGAATATCCCATGGACGCTGGCGCAATCGGCCAATTTCTCCCGCTTATCCTGATCTTCGCGATCATGTACTTCCTGCTGATCCGCCCGCAGCAGAAGAAGATGAAGCAGCATCAGGCGATGGTGGACGGCCTGCGCCGGGGTGACCAGGTGGTCACACAGGGCGGTGTGATCGGCAAGGTGGCCAAGGTCAAGGAAGACGGCGAGATCGAAGTTGAGATCGCGGATGGCGTCAAGGTGCGCGTGGTCAAGGCGACCATTGCCCAGGTTCTGAGCAAGACTGAGCCGGCAGCTTAAGCACCCTGAGTAACCATCTGAAAAGGCAGGGCAATGCTGCAAATTGATCTCTGGAAGAGGGTGCTGATCTGGCTGGTATGCGCAGCTGGTATCATGCTTGCCCTGCCAAACGGGTTTTACACCCGCGTCGAACAGGCCAACGACGCGGCCGCCGATATTATCGCCAAGGGCGAGACGCCGGAACGGCTGGAAACTGCAGGCCAATGGCCGTCTTATCTGCCGTCCGGACTGGTGAACCTGGGTCTCGACCTGCGGGGCGGGGCACATCTGCTGGCCGAAGTTCAGGTCGAAGATGTCTATGAAGCGCGGATGGACGCGCTGTGGCCGGAAGTGCGTGATGCGCTGCGGCCCGAACGCGATACTGTGGGCACCTTCCGCCGCCAGCCCGGCCCTGCGGACCAGATTCGCCTGAAGCTTTCCAAGCCGGAGGGCATGGCCCGCGCGCTGGAAGTAGTGCGCGGCCTGGCCAATCCGATTACTACATTGACAGGAGTCGGCGCCAACGACATCGAAGCCAGCGCCGAAGGCGACATTCTGGTTGTTCAGCTCAGTGAGGCGGAAAAACTTGCCTCCGACGACCGTACAGTACGGCAGTCGCTGGAGATCATCCGCCGCCGGATCGATGAGGCCGGCACCCGCGAGCCGACCATCCAGCGCCAGGGCGCAGACCGGATCCTGATTCAGGTTCCTGGTATTGGCAGTGCAACAGAACTGAAGATTTTGATCGGTCAGACTGCGCAGCTAACCTTTAATCCGGTTGTGGGCCGCGGCAGCGACAAGAATGCCGCGCCCGGTGTCGGAAATGAAGTCATTCCCTCGCTTGACGAAGATGGAGTCTACTACACTATTGAGTCCGCCGCAGTTGTCACGGGTGAGGACCTGGTGGATGCGCAGCCGTCGTTCGACCAGAACGGCCGCCCTGCGGTGACCTTCCGCTTCAACACCTCCGGCGCGCGTCGGTTCGGGGATTACACGGCTGAGAACATCGGCTCGCCCTTTGCCATTGTGCTGGATGACGAGGTGGTCTCCGCCCCGGTGATCCAGTCGCACATCCCGGGCGGCTCCGGCATCATCACCGGAAACTTCACCGTTGAGGAAAGCACCAACCTGGCAATTCTGCTGCGCGCTGGCGCCCTGCCTGCAGGTCTGGACTTCCTGGAAGAACGGACCATCGGTCCGGAACTGGGCCAGGACAGCATTGATGCGGGCAAGATCGCGACCATCGTGGCCTTTGTCGCGGTGCTGGCGTTCATGGGCCTCAGCTATGGCCTGTTCGGTCTCTTTGCCAATGTGGCGCTGATCCTGAACATCGCGCTGATCTTCGGCATGCTGAGCCTGATCGGCGGCACCCTTACGCTGCCGGGCATCGCAGGTATCGTTCTGACCGTCGGCATGGCGGTGGACGCCAACGTGCTGATTTTTGAGCGTATCCGCGAAGAGCTGAAGGCGGGCCGCGGCCCGGCCAAGGCCATCGACGAAGGCTACTCCAAGGCGCTTAGCGCCATTCTCGACGCCAACATCACCACCTTCATCACTGCGGTGATCCTGTTCGCCATGGGCTCCGGCCCGGTGCGCGGCTTTGCGATCACCCTGGGCTTGGGCATCCTGACCTCCGTGTTCACCGCGATCTTTGTGACCCGCCTGATGATCGTCATGTGGTTTGAACGGCGCCGTCCGAAAACGATTGAGGTGTGATATGCGGCTGAGACTTGTTCCCCAGGAAACCTCATTCGATTTCTTCAAACGCGCCAAGCTCTGGCTGGGCATTTCGGCCCTGATGATGGTGGTCGGCTTTGCCTCCTTTCTGTTTCAGGGGCTGAACTTCGGCATCGACTTCCGCGGCGGCACCACCATCCGCACCGAGGCATCGGAAACCGTGGACGTCGGTGCCTACCGCGACGCGCTGGCCGTGCACGGTTTGGGTGATGTGTCGATCACCGAGGTGTTCGATCCGGCTTTCGAGGAAGACCAGCACGTCGCCATGATCCGCATTCAGGCACTGGACGACGGCGAGGCGATCTCCGGCGAGATGATCGAAACGCTGAAGGCCTCGCTGGATGCTGTCGCGCCGGGCATCAAATTCGTGTCCGTCGAATCCGTTGGCCCCAAGGTCTCGGGTGAGCTGATCACCACCGCCATTATTGCGGTCGCCTTGGCGATTGCTGCGGTGCTGGTCTACATCTGGCTGCGGTTTGAGTGGCAGTTCGCCCTCGGCGCGGTGGCGGCGCTGGTGCATGACGTGGTTCTGACCATCGGCGTCTTCTCGGAGCTGCAGATCAAGTTTGACCTGGCGATCATTGCGGCGCTGCTGACCATCGTCGGCTACTCGCTGAACGATACCGTGGTTGTGTTCGACCGGGTGCGTGAAAACCTGCGCCGCTACAAAAAGAAAGACCTGGCCGAGGTTCTGAACATCTCGATCAACGAAACGCTGAGCCGGACAATGATGACCTCCGTCACCACGCTGCTGGCGCTGATCTCGCTCTATGTGCTGGGCGGCGACGTGATCCGCGGCTTCGTCTTTGCGATGATCTGGGGCGTTATTGTCGGGACCTACTCGTCGGTCTTCGTCGCCTCCACCATCCTCCTGAAACTGGGCGTGAAGCGCGACTGGTCGAAGCAGGCGAACACCACCGGCAACCAGTTCGGCAACATTGATGCCTGAGGCATTTCAGGCAGCCCTGCAGACGCCGGGGCTGTTCTGGCTGCTGATCACTATTGGAGCCGCGGGTCTTGTCCGCGGCTTCACTGGTTTTGGCACCGCGATGATCTTTGTGCCCGTTGGCGCCCAGTTCCTGCCGTCTGCCGATGTAGTGTTTCTGATGGTGCTGATGGGGGTGTTTTCCACCATCACCCTGTTCCCGCAGGCCTGGAGCAAGGCCGACAGGGCAGAGGTTGGAGCCTTGTCCATGGCTGCGGCGGTCACCGTGCCGGCGGGTTTGTGGCTGATGTCGCAGATGGACCCGCTGACCCTGCGCTGGGTGGCCGCCGGAGTGATTGGCGTGACCTTGGCCGCGGTGATCTCCGGCTGGCGCTGGCAAGGCAAGCTTGGATGGCCGGGGCGTTTTGCCATCGGCGGTGCGGCCGGCATCGTGGGCGGTATGACCGGCCTCACGGGACCGGTGATCATCGTTTTCTACCTTGCCAACGTGCGTGACGTGGCGTGGGTGCGTGCCAACACAATCGTTTTCCTGGCGGCGCTGGATGTGGTGATCGCTGCCAACCTGATCTTCGGCGGCATGGCCAGCCTTAAGGCGGTGATCCTGGCCTGTCTTCTTGGCATCCCCTATATAATCACCACGCTCACCGGTAAGGCGCTGTTTGATCCCAAACTGGAGAAGATCTACCGCTTTGCCTCCTATTCCGTGATTGCGCTGGCCGTGTTATCCAGCCTCCCGGTATTTGACTGAAAGGACCGCCCATGCGCCTGAACGAAGTGAGCTATTCCGATGCGCAGCCCATTGACGGCTATGGCGAGGGGTTCTTCCGCATCGGCGGCCAGGTGCATAAGGGCGCGGTGTTGACTTCAGCTGCGGGCACGGCGGCCTGGTCCGGCCTGGAAGATGCCGCGCCGCTGCTGGCGCTGGCCGGAGAGATAGACGTGCTGTTCATCGGCACCGGACCTGAGATTGCCCATATTCCTGTGGCGCTGCGTAAAACGCTGGAGGACGCGGGGCTGGGCGTCGAGGCTATGAATTCGCCTGCTGCTTGCCGCACTTACAATGTGCTGTTGTCCGAAGGACGCAGGATTGCTTTGGCCGCCTTGCCGGTCTGAAGATGAATTTCCGATGTATTTGACATGCCGCAAAGCGGGCATCAGCTGAATGGTCTTTTCATGCGCCGGAGCAAGGGGATAAGCGAACCTCATGACATTGACTGTGACGGATCTGGGCGTGGCCCGCGGCGGCATCCCGGTGCTGGAGGGCCTGAGCTTTGCGCTGGAGCCCGGCAAGGCGCTAATCCTGCGCGGACCCAATGGCATCGGAAAGACCACGCTGCTGCGCACCGTCGCAGGCCTGCAGCCGCCGCTGAAGGGCCGGGTTGATGGCGCTGAGGACCAGATTGCCTATGCCGCCCATTCTGACGGGCTGAAACCAACGCTGACTGTGGCAGAAAACCTGGTCTTCTGGGCCAGCGTTTTTGGCCGCAATGGCATTGAGCAGGCGCTGGACGGGTTTGATCTGCAAAGCTTGCGCGACCGGCAGGCCGGGGCGCTGTCTGCGGGCCAAAAACGCCGTCTCGGCCTCAGCCGGATGCTGGTCACCGGCCGCCCCATCTGGATCATGGATGAGCCGACGGTGAGCCTCGATGTGAACTCCGTTGCCATGTTCGCGGATGCCGTGCGGGCGCATCTGGGGCAGGGCGGGTCTGCCCTGATCGCAACCCATATCGATCTGGGGCTGGAGGCGGAGGTGCTGGATGTCGGTCCCTACAAGGCCAAGCCGCCAGAGATTGACGATTTTGACGGAGGCTTCCTGTGATTGCGCTTCTCCTGCGGGATCTGAAGCTCGCCTTCCGGGCGGGCGGCGGTTTTGGCCTCGGTCTTGCGTTCTTTCTGATTGTGACCGTGATGGTGCCGTTCTCTGTCGGTCCGCAGTCGGAGCTGCTGTCCCGCATCGCCCCCGGCGTTTTGTGGCTGGGTGCGCTGCTGGCCTGCCTTCTGTCGCTCGACCGCCTTCTGGCACTGGATTGGGAGGACGGCTCGCTGGATCTGCTGGCCACCGCGCCGCTGCCGCTGGAAAGCACCGTCACGATCAAGGCGCTGGCCCACTGGATCACCACCGGCCTGCCGCTGGTGCTGGCGGCACCGGTGCTGGGCGTGCTGCTGAACCTGCCGGTGCTGGGCTTCCAGTGGCTGGTGGTCTCCCTGCTGCTGGGCACGCCTGCGCTGTCTGTCATCGGCACCTTCGGCGCCGCGCTGACCGTGGGGCTGAAACGCGGCGGCCTGCTGATGTCGCTGCTGGTGATGCCGCTTTATGTGCCGACGCTGATCTTCGGCTCCGAGGTCGCGCGCCGCGGTGCGGAGGGCATGGCAGTGCAGACGCCGCTGCTGCTGCTTGCCGGCATCTCCGCCGCCTCCATCGCTTTGCTGCCCTTTGCCAGCGCCGCCGTCCTGCGCGTCAATTTGCGCTAGGACATTTGCCGGACCCGTGAATTGAGAAACCCGAGAACAAGAGCTAAATAGCCACCATGTCGATCTGGGAATACGCCAACCCGAAGAAGTTTCTGGCCACCTCCGAAAAGGTGATGCCGGCCCTCTGGATCAGCTCTGCGGTGCTGATCACCGTTGGCCTTGTCTGGGGGTTTTTCTTTACGCCTGATGACTACCGGCAAGGCTCCACTGTCAAGATCATCTTCCTGCATGTGCCCTCGGCGCTGATGGCGATCAACGCCTGGTTCATGATGCTGGTCGCCTCGCTGGTCTGGGTGATCCGCCGCCACCATGTCAGCGCATTGGCGGCCCGCGCCGCCGCCCCTGTCGGCGTGATCATGACCGTGATTGCCCTGATCACCGGCGCGATCTGGGGTCAGCCGATGTGGGGCACCTGGTGGGCGTGGGATCCGCGGCTGACGTCCTTCCTGGTGCTGTTCCTGTTCTACCTCGGCTACATCGCCCTGTGGGAGGCGATCGACAATCCGGACACTGCGGCCGACCTCACGTCGATTCTCTGCCTAGTGGGATCGGTCTTTGCCGTGCTCAGCCGTTATGCGGTGAACTTCTGGAACCAGGGGCTGCATCAGGGGGCGTCGCTGTCTCTTGATGAAAAGGAGAACGTGCATGATGCCTTCTCCTCGCCGCTTTACGTCTGCATGGCAGGTTTTGTTCTCTTGTTCCTCGCCTTGGTGCTTTACCGCACCGGAACTGAAATCCGCGCCCGCCGCATCAAGGCACTGATGGCGCGTGAACGGCTGGAGGCATGATGCCCGATCTTGGAAAATACGCCGACACGGTGCTATCGGCCTATGGTGCCTCGCTGGCGCTGCTGGTTGCACTGGTGGTGCTGACGATCCTTCGCGGCCGCAAGGTTCGCCGGGAGATGGAAACCCTGGAAACCCGGATGAAGCGCAATGGCTAAGATTTCTCCTTTGATGGCGGTGCCCGGCGTGGTGTTTGCTGGCTTTGTCGGCTTGGCGCTGGTGGGCATGTTCCGCGAGGACCCGAACAGCCTGCCCTCCGCCCGCGAAGGCCAGCCAGCGCCGCCAGTGGTGCTGGATGAGTTTCCTGGCAAGGAGATGTTCAGCGATGCCACACTGCGCGACGGCACCGTGAAGCTGGTGAATTACTGGGCCAGCTGGTGTGCGCCGTGCCGGGTGGAGCATCCGAACCTTGAAGCACTGTCGAAAGAAGGCATTCCCATCTACGGCATCAACTACAAGGACCAGCTTGCCAATGCGGAGGTTTTCCTGAACGAGCTGGGCGATCCCTATCAAGCGATCGGCCGGGACGAGAAGGGCCGGATGGCGATTGACTGGGGTCTATACGGTGTGCCGGAAACCTATGTGGTGGACGGCAACGGCAAAATAATTTTGCGTTTTGCCGGGCCAATCACCCAGCGGGTGATTGAAAGCACCCTGCGCCCGGCGATGGAGAAGGCTGCTGCTCAGTAACCGGTGGGCGAAGCGGCTGGCGGTGTAATCAGCGTGAAGCTGCTGAATTCCGGTTCATCGGCCGACAATTCATAAACCCGTTCCAGGTGGTCCTGCTTGGACCGCCAGATCAGGTACTCGCGGAAGGCCTCTGTGGTTTCCCACCGCTGAAACACGGCGATTTCGTTCCGGTCCGGGGCCAGCATGGCTTCCGCCTGCAGGCATCCGGCGTGTTTACGGACCTCTTCCACCATCTGTTTGACAAGCGACGCCAGCTCTTCGAACTTTCCGGGCCGGGGTTGCATTCCTATAACTACAGCTTCTGCCATTGAAGCCTCCGGATCTTGTGAGTGCCGGTAGTTTTCCAGCAACCCGGAAATTTCCGGTAAATTTGCGATGGCGTTCATTTGAAAATACTCAGGTCCAGCTCCAGCCCGGTGCCCAGCCAGATCCCGTGGTCGCGGTGATCAGCCAGCTCGTCGCCGGTTTCGGGGTGGGCAAAGATAATCAGACCGTTCCGGTTCAGCGAGAGCCAGGGAAGAAGCCCGGCAAACTGTTCCGGCGTTGCGGCCAGCTGACATGACCACATGGGGTGCGGTCCAACGTTCTTTTCATGAATGCGGCCCATCTCGGCGCCGAAAATCTCAGCGGCCTTCTGGCACAGGTTTCGGGCCTGATCCACCGTGGCGGCGTCGAAATAGATATGGGCGTGGTAGCCGCTGATGCTGTCCGTGTGTTTCATGGATTTAGTCTTCCAGTGAATTGAACCGCAGGCAAGGCAGCAGATCCGAACAGTTTCTGTGCGGCCGCTTGCTACGGAGCGGAATAGGTGCGGAAATCCTGCTCTTTGCGCATGGTAGCGCTGCGGGCGTCAAGATCCCCGCGATTGGCCCGCCAGTTCAGATAGCGCTCGAGATGTTCAGGGGTCTCCCATAAATGGAAGACGGCAATCTCGAACCGGTCGTGATTCACACCGATGTGCGCCTCCAGGCAGCCCGGAAAGGTCAGGGTGTCCGAGAGCATTTCCAGAACAGCCTTTGCATGATCGTCAAATGTGTCAAAGTCCGGGTAAACGATTGCAAAAGCAGCCTCTTTCATAAGGGCGTCCAGCCTTTCAGGGAACCTTACGGATTCCTAACATGTATTTTGAATAGACATTTGCACAGGTAAACTGAACGGTACAGCCGGTAAAAAACTTCTGCGATTCATCTGGAGGATGTATACAGGATACACTTTGTTTAGCAGTAAACTTGCTGGTCTGCTGGACAAAGGCTGCGGATGAGTTTCTGTCGGGCAGAAAAAAAACATGCACCCCGCGGGGTGCATGTCCAATAGCTCAGATCTGGCAGGCTTTACGACTTGGCCAGGTTGCGCAGCACGTAGTGCAGAACGCCGCCGTGTTCGATGTATTCGATCTCCGGCGCGGTATCGATGCGGCACTTCAGGGTGATCTCTTTCACCGAACCGTCGGCAAAGGTGATCGAGCAGGGCACTTCCTGCAGCGGCTGGATGGTGTCCAGACCGCTGATCGAGACGGTTTCATCGCCGGTCAGGCCCAGCGACTTGCGGGTGTCGCCAGCGGTGAACTCAAACGGAATCACGCCCATGCCCACCAGGTTGGAGCGGTGGATACGCTCAAAGCTTTCCGCGATCACGGCCTTGACGCCCAGCAGCGCGGTGCCTTTGGCCGCCCAGTCGCGCGAGGAGCCCGCGCCATACTGTTCACCGCCGAACACCACCAGCGGGGTGCCGTTGGCCTGATGCGCCATCGAGGCTTCGTAGATAGAGGTCTGCGCGCCGTCGGGGCCCTTGGTGTAGCCGCCTTCGACGCCGTCCAGCATCTCGTTCTTGATGCGGATGTTGGCGAAGGTGCCGCGCATCATGATCTCGTGGTTGCCGCGGCGCGAGCCGTAGGAGTTGAACTCACGCGGCTGAACCTGGCGCTCCAGCAGATACTGGCCTGCAGGCGTGGTGGTGGCAAAGGAGCCGGCAGGGGAGATGTGGTCGGTGGTGACCATGTCGCCCAGAACCGCCAGAACCTTGGCGCCCTCGATGTTCGAGATGGTGCCCGGCTCCGTGCCCATGCCCTGGAAGTAGGGCGGGTTCTGGATGTAGGTCGAGGTTGCGGGCCAGTCATAGGTTTCCGCATCGGTGGTCTCGACCGCCTGCCACTTCTCGTCGCCCTTGAAGACGTCGGCGTATTTCGACTGGAACGCCTCGCGGGTGACGGTGGCTTCGACCAGATCTGCGATTTCCTTCTGGGATGGCCAGATGTCCTTCAGGTAGACGTCGTTGCCGTCCTTGTCCTGTGCGATCACGTCGGTTGCCAGGTCGATGTCCATGGTGCCGGCCAGCGCATAGGCGACAACCAGCGGCGGCGAGGCCAGGTAGTTGGCGCGGACGTCCGGCGAGATACGGCCTTCGAAGTTGCGGTTGCCCGACAGCACCGAGGTCGCCACCAGGTCGCCCTCGGCAATCGCTTCGGAGATCTCCTGCTGGATCGGGCCGGAGTTGCCGATACAGGTGGTGCAGCCGTAGCCCACCAGGTTGAAGCCGACCTTGTCCAGGTCCTCCTGCAGGCCCGCGGCCTCCAGATAGGCGGACACCACCTGCGAACCCGGTGCCAGCGAGGTCTTGACCCAGGGCTTGCGGTCGAGGCCCAGGGCGGCAGCCTTTCGCGCGACCAGGCCTGCGCCGATCATCACATAGGGGTTGGAGGTGTTGGTGCAGGAGGTGATCGAGGCGATCACGACCTTGCCCGATTCCATGGTGTAGTCTTCGCCCTTGACGGCGACTTCCTTGCCCATCGGACGCTTGAAGGTGTCTTCCATCTCCTGGCGGAAGGCGGCCTTGGCGTTGGTCAGCGGCACATAGTCCTGCGGGCGTTTCGGGCCGGAGATGGCCGGAACGATGCTGCTCATGTCCAGCGACAGGGTGTCGGTGTAGACCGGCGCATAGTCGGCGCCGCGCCAGAAGCCGTTTTCCTTGGCGTAGGCTTCGACCAGCGCGATGCGGTCCTCGTCACGGCCGGTGTTGCGCAGGTAGCGCAGGGTTTCGTCGTCGATCGGGAAGAAGCCGCAGGTGGCGCCGTATTCCGGGGCCATGTTGGCGATGGTCGCGCGGTCTGCCAGCGGCAGGCGGTCCAGGCCGGTCCCGTAGAATTCGACGAATTTGCCGACCACGCCTTTGGCGCGCAGCATTTCCACCACCTTCAGAACCAAGTCGGTTCCGGTGGTGCCTTCGACCATCTCGCCGGTCAGCTCAAAGCCGATGACCTCGGGGATCAGCATGGAGATCGGCTGGCCCAGCATCGCCGCTTCGGCTTCGATGCCGCCAACGCCCCAGCCCAGCACCGCGGCCCCGTTGACCATGGTGGTGTGCGAGTCGGTGCCGACCAGCGTGTCCGGATAAGCGACTTCCTCGCCGTTCTGGTCGGTGTCGGTCCAGACGGTCTGCGCCAAGTATTCCAGGTTCACCTGGTGGCAGATGCCGGTGCCCGGCGGCACAACGCGGAAGTTGTTGAACGCGTTCTGGCCCCATTTCAGGAACTGGTAGCGCTCCATGTTGCGCTCATACTCGCGGTCCACGTTCATCTGGAACGCGCGCGGGTTGCCGAACTCGTCGATCATCACCGAGTGGTCGATGACCAGGTCAACCGGCACCAGCGGGTTGATCTTGGCGGCCGAACCTTTCAGCCCGACGATGCCGTCGCGCATTGCGGCCAGATCGACAACGGCGGGAACGCCGGTGAAATCCTGCATCAGCACGCGGGCAGGGCGGTAGGCGATCTCACGCGGGTTCTTACCGCCGTTGGCGCCCCATTCGGCAAAAGCCTTGATGTCATCGGTGGAGACGGAGAAACCGCCATCCTCGAACCGCAGCATGTTTTCCAGCACCACCTTCAGCGCGGCGGGCAGCTTGGAAAAGTCGCCAAAGCCGGCCTCGGTGGCGGCGGGAATGGAGTAATAGGAGATCGACTTGCCGTTGACGCTGAGCGTTTTGCGCGCCTTGGCATTGTCCTGTCCGACGGTGATAGGCATGGTTGGCCTCCCTCAAGAATTTGAAATCCGGGAATTCGCTGCCTGCTAAATGCATGAGGAAGATGAAGCATTCAATAGCCCAAACGCCGCAGGCGGCACTTTTGTATGCGATTGTACACATTTTTTGCGGAGCAGTGCTTCAGGCTGCCCTCAAAAATGATTGATTGGCCAGTTCGCAGGCAAGTCTTTAGACCTGATGCCTGACACACAGAGAAGGCGATTCATGAAATTCCTGCTCCCGATCGTGGCCATGCTGGGCCTTGCCATGCCGGTTTACGGCCAATCCGCAGATGAGCCTGTTGTGGTCGAACTCTATACTTCGCAAGGCTGCTCGTCCTGTCCGCCCGCTGATGCGCTGCTGCATGAGCTTGCGGCGCGGCAGGATGTTCTGCCGCTGGCGCTGCACGTGGATTACTGGGACTACATCGGCTGGAAGGACAAGTTTGCCGATCCCTCCCACACGAAGCGTCAAAAGGGCTATGCGCAGGCAGGCGGGCGGCGGATGATCTATACCCCGCAGATGATCATCATGGGGCAGGACGACGTGGTCGGTGCTGATGCGCTGGCGGTTGATAAGGCGATTGCCCGGCACCAAAAAACGCCGCGCCCGGTATCGCTGAGCGTCAGCCGGTCTGACGGGGATCTGGTGATCCGGCTGGAACCGCGGGCCCAGATTGCCCCTGGTCCCTTTCTGGTTCAGCTAGTGCGGTTCACTCCGCAGCGCAAGGTCAGCATTACCCGGGGTGAACTGGCGGGCAAATCCTTCACTTACGCCAATGTGGTGGAGGACTGGCAAGTCGCGGCAAATTGGGACGGTGCCGGCAGTCTGGAGATTTCTGTTCCCGCGCCGGGCAGCAATCCCGCTGCGGTTGTGGTCCAGGCTGCACCGTTCGGCAGGATTATCGCAGCGGCGCGGGCGGACTGAAGAACTTCTTCAGTCTACCGGGCTTTCTGCCTGCCGGGCCGCCTTGCCGACCGGCACATAAGGTTTCCAGCGGCGGTGAATCCAGAACCACTGCCCGGTGTGTTTGCGGACAATCGTTTCCAGATCCGCGCTCAGAGCCTTGGTCATGGTCAGCGGATCCGACGGCGGCACCTCGGCATTCATCACGATCTCGAAATCCAGCCCGTTCTCCTGCCGCACGGCATAGACCGGGATCAGCGCAGCGCCGAATTTCAGTGCCAGTTCCGCAGGCACGGTAGACGTGACGGCGGGCTTGCCGAAAAAATCCACCAGCTGGCCGCCCTGGGCATGCAGATCAGTGACAATGGCAGCGATGCCGCCCTTTTTCAGGTGACGCACCAGCTCCACCATGCCGCGTTTGCCTTGCTCGAACATCGGCTCGCCATTCTGCTTGATGGCTTCAACATAATGGTCATTGAAATACGGGTTGGCCATCCGGCGGTACAGGGCACCCATCTCGTGGCCGCGGGCCACAAGCGCGGCGCGGGCCGCATCATAGTTGCCGAAATGGGCGGTCGCCAGCAGCACCGGCCGGCCTTCTGCCCGGGCCGCTTCCAGGGCCTGCAGGCCAGGCCCGGTGATAGGCGCGGACCTGGCCCGTTCGTGAAATGGTTTGCCTGCGTAGATTTCCGCTATCATCCGGCCCGCGTTATCGCTGACATCGCGGTACAGGTCTGCCGGGTCCAGGTCCGACAGCTCCGGGCTGACAAGTTTCAGGTTGTCGCGCACACGCTTGTCAAAGCGCGCAAGCCGGCCCATGGCAGTGACCAGGCGGCCCATCATAGGCACCCGCAAGCGATAGGGTATAAGTCCGGCGCCCAGCAGTAGGCCGCGCAGGAACAGGTTGCTGCCAAAGTATTTGACATGGCTCCAGGTGGAGAGCTCGGAAGGATCTGCGGGCATGGCGTCTGGATATCTGCGGCGCGGAACTGCGCCCGGAAGCCTGCATCATACGCAGCGGCGGCGGCGGGTACAAGCAGCTCGCGAAGGCGATGCGGCATGGTTGGGCTGCCGGACGCCGGTTCCTGTTTCGCCGTTAAGCGGAAACTGAGCTTGCTGGATGTCAGCCGCCGTCTTGCTCTTCGTCTTCCTCCAAAGACTTGAGTTCAATCTCGCCGGTGGCAACCAGATCGCGCATGGCGCTGATAATCAGGCTGTAGGCAGCCTCGCCATCGCTGCGCTTGACCTTGCCGCGCTCTGCCACTTCTTCGCGGATGTTGTCGGCCATCCGGCTCGACATGTTCTTGAGCAGGAACTCGGAGGTGGCGACATCCTCCTCGTCGGTGGCAAAGGCAATGGCGGTCACCAGATCCGGCTGGGACAGCACCCGGATCAGCTTGGGCACGTCCAGCGGCTTCATCCGTTCGGAGACCAGCGCATACGTGAAGATTGCCTTGCGCACGGAAACGGCGAATTCCTCGTCCTCCTCGTCCAGTGCTGTCAGCACCTCATCGCGCTTGGCTGCGGCTGCCTCGGTCAGGACGGCGCCCAGGCGCTGACCAGGTGTCTGGTCAAACGCAAGATCAGGACGCGCTTCGACCTGGGCGGCCAGAGACAGGCCGATGCGGTCAACTGTGTCCGGCGTCACATTGGCGGTCTGGCTGACCGCATAGGTGATGCGGCGGGCGAT
This sequence comes from Paracoccaceae bacterium, assembly GCA_013373325.1. GTDB lineage: Bacteria > Pseudomonadota > Alphaproteobacteria > Rhodobacterales > Rhodobacteraceae > Leisingera. Next base: position 3,184 of record JABXIA010000187.1, on the reverse strand, counting down.
CGGGCCTGGAAGATGAATCAGCATCTGGGCTGCCTTCGCGGTATCCAATTTGGACAATAGCACGGCGGCCACCTCGGTGCTTTCGGCCTGGGCCAGTTCAGCCAGATCCTCAGGCGGCAGCTGCTTCAGCCGCTCCCAGGGGTCGCCGAACTGGCGCACCCCGGCCTCGCGGCGCAGGCGGGTGTGGGTGTGACGGCTGATCTTGCCTTCCATCGCGCTCAAGGCGCCGGCCAGGCCGTTGGGAAAATGCAGGCCGACATTGTCCAGCAAATCGGCAAATTCACCTGCGACGGAATTCAGCGTGTCCCGGTCGACAATCCGCATCCGGCCCATCTGCTGGGTCAGTTCCAGCTGCAGGTCGTCGGGCAGTTCCTCCAGCGGGATCTCGGCGCCTTCGTTCAGCAGCAGCCGGACAATAATGGCGGCCTTTGCCTTGCCGCTGAGGCCGGAGGCTGCTGCTGGATTCGCCAGTGCTCCGCCGCCCATACCACCGCCGAGGCCGCCCGCATCCAGGCCGCCCAATGGCGCCGGAGCGGCGAAATCGCCCATATCCATTCCGCCCATTCCGCCCATGTCGCCTCCGCCCAGATCCATCGGAAGCGCCAGCATATCGTCTTGAGGCATTCTCGCACCCTAGAAAAGATTCTTCTCAATCATTCAGGGGCAGGATAGGCCGCAAGCCGTAAAGAAAGGCTGAAGCCTAGTAGCTGTAGGAGGTGCCCGTCTCCAGCGCGCTGCGCAAAGAGGCCTCGGCCCAGCTGCCATCACCGCCGCGGGCGCGGATTTCCTTCCATTGGGCCAGGGCTGCGCCGTAATTTCCCTGTTCAACAAAGCCTTGGCCCATGTAGGAGCGCGCCAGGATGTTGTCAGGGTCCTGCGCCAGCGCCTGATCATAATAGGCCTGCGCCAGGTCCTGATTGCCCAGCTTGCGATGTGTGAAGCCCCAATAGGTCAGCACCATGCTGTCGTCCTGGTCAGCCATTGCGCTCAGCACAGCCTGGGCGTCCTCCTGGCGTCCGGCATAGGCCAGTTCCCGGGCCGCATCCAGCAGCCCTTCCTGATTGAGCGAGGATTTCCGCGGCCGCACGCAGCGTTTCTTTTCCTCGTCCCAAACCCTCTTGCCTTTGCAAGTCTTGGTGGTCTCAGAGGGTTTTGGCGGGTTCCAATCGTTGCCGCTGGCGGCAAGGGCAGCAACCGGGAGGGTCAGGGCTGCAGCCAAAACAAAAATGCGCATCTCAAGCACTCCAAATGCAATGTCTGGCTCATACTATCCTCTGAAGCACGGCTTGGATCTGTATTTTTGTTCACAAAGTCGTTTGCCCCGGTGACAGGATCATCCGTCGAGAGGCTGGGAAAAGGCCAGCGAGAGCCGTGTTTCCAGCAGTCCGGATTTTTTGCGCAAGAATGAGCTGCGCCCGAAGGCCTCATCTGAGATTTTCACGTAATCAATCAGCAGGCGGCCGCGCATGCAGCAGGTCAGCAACGGCGAGTTTATCTCCCGATTGTATTGTCTGAAGAACATGTCCCGGGACTGCCGGCGAATACCATCAGGCCCGACATCCTCATGGTTTGCAGGATGGAAGATATCCATCTTCAGCATGTCCACGATGTCGTAAACCGCCAGTTTGGTGCAGGCTTCGGTAAAGTCCAGACCATGGCTTGTGCCCCGCCCCAAAATCAGGTTGCCGCCATGGAAATCTCCATGGCTGAAGACCTCTCTACAGGAAGATTCCGCAAGGGCCTGCATGTCCTGCCTCAGCTTTTCCAGATAGGCAGACACCGTTGCGGGGCTCGCCTGCGTGGAACCGGCTTGGGCAAGGGTTTCTATTTCCTCCAGCATCCAGTTGAGGTGCACCTTTCGGCTTTGCGGCGGCTTGTAAGCGTGTAAATGGTTCAGCCACTCGCCGCAGCGGCGATAGACCTGACCGGCCTGAAGATCATCGCAGCCTGAGTAAATTTTCGCTTTGGCGGTTTTGCCTTCGAGAAATCCGGTGACGTGAAAGTACCCGCGTTCAGACAAATAGACCGGCTGGGCAAGGGAAACCCGCGTTTCCTTCGCAAAGTGAGGCCCAAGCTCCTTGAGAACCCGGAATTCCTTGATCAACCGCGTGGCATTTTCAGCTGTATCCAGTTTTAGGACCAGCGGAGTGCCTGACGGCCGCATAAGAGTAAAAACCATGCGCTCATTGCCGAAATCCGCAGACCGGTACAGGCAGGAAATGAAGAATTCGTCATTTGTTCCGGTTGCTTCCGCGAATTCATCTACGCAGGAACGAACAAGACTTTCGTCAAAATCAGCAAAAGCAAGCATCGTCCAAACAATGTCCAATAGGTGCCTTGGGTCCTTGGTGCCTTACCACGATTGGGAAAATTTGGGTAAAAAAACGCCCCGTCAGAGTGACGGGGCGCTGAAGATCCAATGCTGCGGGCGGCTTACTCGCCGAAAACGCGCTTGAAGATCGTGTCGACATGCTTGGTGTGGTAGCCCATGTCGAATTTCTCGTTGATCGCTTCTTCACCCAGCGCCGCAACCACATCTGCATCCGCCAGCAGCAGCTCACGGAAATCGACGCGTTCTTCCCAAACCTTCAGGGCGTTGCGCTGTACCATGGAGTAGGCGTCCTCGCGGCTGACGCCTGCCTGGGTCAGCGCCAGCAGCACCCGCTGCGACATCACCAGGCCGGGGAATTTGTTCATGTTGTCCAGCATGTTCTCCGGGAACACCAGCATCTTGTCGGCAACACCGGCCAGGCGGTGCAGGGCGAAATCCAGGGTGATGGTCGCATCCGGGCCGATGCCGCGCTCAACGGAGGAGTGGGAGATGTCGCGCTCATGCCACAGCGCCACGTTCTCCATCGCGGGGATCACGGCCATGCGCACCAGACGGGCAAGGCCGGTCAGGTTCTCGGTCAGCACCGGGTTCTTCTTGTGCGGCATCGCCGACGAACCCTTCTGGCCCATCGAGAAGAATTCTGCGCCTTCCAGCACCTCGGTGCGCTGCATGTGGCGGATTTCCACGGCAACGTTCTCGATCGACGAGGCAATGACGCCCAGGGTGGCAAAGAACATTGCGTGGCGGTCGCGCGGGATCACCTGGGTGGAGATCGGTTCCGGGCGCAGGCCCAGCTGCTCGCAGACGTGCTCTTCAACCGCCGGATCGATGTTGGCAAAGGTGCCGACCGCG
>JABXIA010000183.1 GCA_013373325.1 Paracoccaceae bacterium | reverse complement strand
GTGCCCTTGGCCCCCAGCGCCAGCGCCTTCAGAACATCCTGGCCGGAGCGGATGCCGCTGTCGAGATGCACCTCAACATCGCTGCCGACGGCATCCATGATTTCCGGCAGCATCCGGATGGAACTCAGCGCGCCATCCAGCTGCCGCCCGCCGTGGTTCGACACCACAATGGCTTCGGCACCCAGCTTGGAGGCCATACGGGCATCCTCGGCATCCAGGATCCCCTTCAGGATCACCTTGCCGCCCCACATCTCCATCAGCTTTTCGACCTTGCCCCAATCCAGAGCGGGGTCGAACTGCTCCGCCGTCCAGGCGCCCAGCTGCGAGGTGTCGGAGACGCCATGCACATGACCCACGATATTGCCGAAATTGCGCCGCTTGGCGCCCAGCATCTGCAGGCCCCAGGTCCATTTGGTCATCAGGTTGGCGATGGTGGACGGGGTCAGCTTGGGCGGGGCGGACAGCCCGTTCTTCAGATCCTTGTGACGCTGGCCCAGGATCTGCAGGTCCAGCGTGATCACCAGCGCCGAGCATTTCGCGTCCTTGGCACGCTGGATCAGGCGGCGGATATAGTCCTCGTCCTTCATCGTATAAAGCTGGAACCAGAACGGTTTGGAGGTCGCCTCCGCAACCTCCTCGATCGAGTTGATCGACATGGTGGAGAGCGTGAACGGCACCCCGAACTCTTCCGCTGCGCGCGCCGCTTTGATCTCGCCATCAGCGTGCTGCATGCCCGTCAGCCCCACCGGTGCCAGTGCCACCGGCATCGCCACGTCCTGGCCGATCATCCGGCTGGCGGTGGTGCGTCCGGTCATGTCCACTGCCACCCGCTGGCGCAGGCGGATCTGCTCAAAGTCCGAGGTATTCTCGCGGAAGGTCTGTTCGGTCCAGCTGCCGCTTTCGGCATAGTCAAAAAACATCCGCGGCACACGGCGTTCATAGATGCGCTTCAGGTCGTTGATATTGGTGATCACCGGCACTGGTTTCTCTCCCGATCTCATTTGGTAAAGTTTATTTACCAATTCAATCCAGCAAAGGCAACGCCCCCTTTGCCGCACCCTTGGAAACGCAAAAACCGCGCCCGAAGGCGCGGTTTTCAAACCTGATCGGGAAAGAGCGTCAGCCCTTATGCGCGCCGTCCGCCAGCGACTTCACAAAGGCCAGCACGTCTGCCGGGGACTTGCCTGCGCCGATCTGGCTGACGATGGCACTGCCCACGACCGCGCCGTCCGAAATAGACGCGATGTTCTGCGCCTTCTCCGGCGTGTTGATGCCAAAGCCCACGATGATGGGCAGATCCGTCGCTGCCTTGATGCGGGCGACCTCGGGTCCCACGTCACCGGCCTCGGCCTCAGCCGCACCGGTGATGCCGGTGATCGAGACATAATAGACAAAGCCCGACGTGTTCTGCAGCACCTTGGGCAGGCGTGCGTCGTCGGTGGTGGGGGTCGCAAGGCGGATGAAGTTCAGCCCCGCCCTTTGCGCCGGGATGCAAAGTTCGTCATCTTCTTCCGGCGGCAGGTCCACCACGATCAGCCCGTCGATGCCGGCGGCCTTGGCGTCCTCCAGGAACTTCTCCACGCCGCGGTTGTAGATCGGGTTGTAGTAGCCCATCAGCTCGATCGGGGTGGTGTCGTCGCCCTTGCGGAAATCGGCGGCCAGCTGCAGCGTCTTTTCCAGCGTCATGCCGCCGTCGAGCGCCCGCTGCCCCGCCAACTGGATGGTTGGCCCGTCAGCCATCGGATCGGTGAACGGCAGGCCCAGCTCGATGATGTCGACGCCTGCGCCCGGCAGCCCCTTCACCACCTCCAGCGAAGTGTCGTAATCGGGGTCGCCGGCCATCACATAGGTGACAAAGGCTTTCTTGCCGGCGGCATTCAGTTCGGCGAATTTGGCATCGATACGGGTCATGGGCGGGCCTTTTGAAATCTGTCCGCCCCGGTGTGCCGAATGTTGCGCGGGAAATCAATCCCGCGCGAGGTCCGGCGGCCCGGCTCAGCTGCCCAGCGGAATATGCCAGCGCAGTGTCAGCGAGTTCACGCCCGGGTTTTCATCCGCGGTGGAGGCGTTTGACTTGTGGCTGATGGCCAGCGACACCGCCTTGCCGTTCTGGAACCGCTTTCCCACCGCCAGCAGGCTGCGGATCTCGAAGGCGGACCCCAGATCGTTCTCCGGCGAGCTTTCGTGATAGGCGCCGGGCATGACGCTGGTTTCGATGAACCAGTTGTTGTTCAGGTCGATCAGACCGCTGATGCCGATACCGGCAAACACGTCGCCGGTCTCCACCACCTGCAATGTGCCGCCAAACCGCGCCGACATACGCCCCTTTTCGTAAAACGGCGTGTGCAGGTATTCGGCAGCAAACAGGGCGCCGTTTTCAGCGGTCTCCCGGTGGTAGTCGGAATACCCCAACCCCAGTGTCACTTCCTGCGCCGCAGCAGGTGCCGCCATGGCTGCCGAAACCGCAGCCGCCAGCAGAGTTGTCTTTTTCATTTCCAGCCCCTCGGAAAATAATGACTTTTGGCCAAGCTTTTTCAGGAGTCTTCTAAAACTCCCTAAACATTTGCCAAGGGGCTTATGGAAAATCAGTGTGCATACTGTCTGTGAAGCGGCACACAGTTCGCAACTGTGGCACTTCTGCCAGACAGACTTGGCTTGCGCGGGCGTGCAATGCTGCCTAGAAGCAGCTCCCAAATGGCATCAGGAGGCCGCAATGGGCGTTAAAATGGGAATCGTCGGCCTGCCCAACGTGGGTAAATCGACGCTGTTCAACGCACTGACCAAAACCGCCTCGGCGCAGGCGGCCAACTTTCCGTTCTGCACCATCGAACCCACCGTGGGGGAGGTCGG
>JABXIA010000061.1 GCA_013373325.1 Paracoccaceae bacterium | reverse complement strand
GCCGCGCGGGTGGCGGCGTCCATCTGGCCATGCACGGGGCCGCGGTAGAGGTTGCGGGCGGCCAGCGCGCGCTGGATGGTTCGGATGAAGTCCGGGGTCATCATTTCGGGGCAGGGGATTTCGATCCACTGCTCCTGACGCGGCCGCACGATCTGCTGGCTGGTCTCGGTGCGGAAGGTTGCGGGGCGGAGGACCTGGCCGCTTGCGTCCAGCTGCGCCGGGTCGGCCAGGACCTGGCTGGTGACGGTTTCTATGACGGCCGGCGAGATATGCTTGCTCCAGCAGGTGCCGGGGGCTGCGCCGGGCGGCGCATAGCGGCCTACGCGGGTGGTTTCGCTGCCGGGACTGCCGGGCTGCGGCTGAATGCAGGCAGGCAGCGCCGCCAGGGCCGCCAGCAGCAGGGCAGGCGCCAGGCGCCGCGCGAAAGTCAGGTTGGATGGCATCATGCCCGGTTGCCTCATGCCGGCGCCTCTGTCTGTCCCGCTGGCGGGGGAGCGCCGTTGCTTTGGCGGCAGCCTAGCCGAGTTCGGGGGGCGGCGCAAAGGCCGGATCGTCCCGGCGCCCCTGATCGGCCAGCAGGAGGTCCAGCATCGGCGAGATGTCCTCCACCTCTTCGGCGATCACATGGGTGACGGAATGGGCCCGCTGCAGCCGCCCGGTGACCCGCAGCATCCGCCCGGAGATCACCGCGCGGCGGAAGGCCTCGTAGATCTTGCGCCAGACGATCACATTGACCACGCCGGTCTCATCCTCGAGCGTGACGAAGATCACCCCCTTGGCGGTGCCGGGGCGCTGGCGCAGGATCACCAGGCCCGCGACGGTGATACGGGCGTTCTCCGGCGGTTCCTGCAGCCGGGCGGCGGGCAGGCAATGGGGCGGGCGCGGCCAGGGGGGCGGGCTGGTCTGCCGGCCGGTTCGCGGGCCGGTTTGCAGATCGGGCCCGGCGGCTGCACGGGCCGGCACGGGAGGGCGCGCGGGGGCTGGCATGAGGAAATCACCCCTGGGGTTGAGAATATTTGAGTGTGAACAAATATAGAACATGGGGCGGTAAAGTCCAGCAGCGGCAGGGCGGCGTCGCAATTGGGGGTGGCACCGGCGCGGGCGCTTGGCTACACAGTCGCGCAAGTACCGGAAAAGGGAAGAGAGCTGACGAATGGCAAAGATCACTTATATCGAGCACAACGGCACCGAGCACGTGGTGGATGTGGCCAACGGGCTGACCGTGATGGAAGGCGCGCGCGACAACAACATTCCGGGCATCGAGGCCGATTGCGGCGGCGCCTGCGCCTGCTCCACCTGCCACGTCTACATTGCGCCGGATTGGGTCGAGAAGCTGCCCGCCAAGGATGACATGGAAGAGGACATGCTGGATTTCGCCTATGAGCCCGACCCGGCCCGCTCGCGCCTGACCTGCCAGATCAAGGTGAGCGACGCGCTGGACGGCCTGGTGGTGCATATGCCCGAAAAGCAGATCTGATGACTGCGGGGCCGGCAGCGCGGCGTCTTCCGTTGCGCATCCGGCCCCGTTTTGCCCGCCGCGCCTGGCGGGCGTTGTGCTTGGGGCTGGCCCTGGCCGGCCCCTCTGCGCTGGCGGCTGAAGACAGGATCGTCTCGGCCCGCTATAGCGAACCCACCACCCGTTATGGCCATGCGGTGCTGGGCGATGATGTGGAATACGGCGCACTGGAGCTGTCGGTGGACAACAACGGTGCGGGCTGCTGTTCTGCCAAAGCCGTCTACCAAAAATCTGACATTCTGATCCGCCTGCCGCTGGATCATGTGTTCGAAGACATCGCGCCGCGGCTGGCGGATGTCGACGGCGACGGAAATCCCGAAGTGCTGGTGGTCGAGACCGATGCGGCCGCGGGCGCCCAGCTGGCCATTTATGGCGCGGAAGGCAAGATCGCCGAGACCCCGCATATCGGCACCCGCAACCGCTGGCTGGCACCCATCGGCGCCGCGGATCTGGATGGCGACGGCCATGTGGAGATCGCCTATGTCGACCGGCCGCATCTGGCGAAAACCCTGCGCATCTGGCGGTTCCGGGACGGCGCGCTGCATGAGGTCGCCAGCAAACCCGGCCTGACCAATCACCGCATCGGCGAGGATTTCATCACCTCCGGCCTCCGCAACTGCGGTGAAGGGGTGGAACTGGTGATGGTCAGCGGCGGCTGGCGCCGGATCATGGCCGCGCGGCTGCAGGATGGTGAAATCACTGCCCGTGATATCGGTCCCTTTGATCCTGACACCAGGCTGGCGGACGCACTGGCCTGCCGCTGAACGCAAGCGGGCGCAACCGGCCCGCGCCGCGCCCTGCGCGGCGCCCGGCCCAACGGCGCGGCCCATCCCCGGATGGGCTGAAGCAGGCGGGAGAGCCGCGTCTCCGCTTTGGGTGTGATCCTTGCCTGCGTCCTCGGCGGATCTGCACGGGCGTTACCGAAATATTCATTCCCTTTGGATAGCCTGCGGCAAATGGGAAAGTGCCGGCGGCGCCGGCCGGGGCATGTTTTCACAGGAGACACGCGCGTGAGTTTTACACCCTATGTGTTCGGCACCGGTATCGCCGGCTGGACCTTTCTGCAGCGGACCCAGGCCCAGCAGCAGGAAGTCTATGAAAAATCGCCCATTCTGGACCGCCAGGTGCAGGATTTCAAAGAGCGTATCACCAGTATCCAGAACTCGGACCAGCTGCTGGACGATTACAATCTCCTGCAGGTGACGCTGGGCGCCTTTGGCCTGGATGAGGACATCAACAACCGTGCCTTCATCCAGAAAGTGCTGGATTCCGACCTGAGTGATTCCAAGTCCTTTGTGAACCGCCTCAATGACAGCCGCTATCTGGCGCTGGCCAAGACCTTTGGGTTCAACAGCCCGGACGGCCCGCAGCTGCCCAGTGCAAAGGGCGGCAGCGAATTTGCGGGCATTTCCACAGCCGATGACCTCCTGTCCAACGCGACCCTGCTGAAAAAGGCGCTGGACAACGTGGGCCTGAAGGGGATGGAGAACAACCAGTTCTTCCTGCAGAAGGTGCTGGAATCGGATCTGAGCGATCCGGACTCTTTCGCCAACAAGCTGACCGACACCCGGTTCGCCGATTTTGCCAAACAGTTCGAATTCAACAAACCGCCGGAATATGACAGCAGCATCCAGGCGCTGGTGTCGGAGTTCAATCAGCACACAGACGGTCTGGCCAGCGCCGATGACCTGCTGGAAGATGAAGAACTGCTGCAGGCGGTGGTCGAGACCTTCGACCTGGAGCGCACAAACAAGGATTTCCTGCGCCGGGTGCTGAACTCGGACACCACGGACCCCGATTCCTTTGTGAACCAGCTGGAGGACACGCGCTATCTGAATGTCTCCCGTGCGTTCGGCTTCGGCTACCCGGACATCGACGCGATGACCGACCCGGATGAACTGCTGCTGAACCCGGAGCTGCTGGCGGATGCGCTGGACCTTTTCAACGTCAGCGACCGGGGCGAGACCTTTCTGCGGCAGGTGCTGGAGTCCGATCTGAGCGACCCGAATTCCTTTGTGAACCAGCCGGATAACATCGCCTATTACGATTTTGCCGAGGCGTTCCAGGGGACCTGGCCGGATCATGTCAGCAAGATGCAGGTGTTCTCTGATGAGATCACCGACAAGCTGGACAGCCTGTCCACCGCCACCGAGCTGGTGTTCGACCTGAACCTGTTTGAGGCCTCGCTGGACATCTTCGGGCTGAGCCACCGTGACAGCGATTTCAACGTCATGATCAAGACGCTGGATTCGGATCTGTCTTCGGAAATTTCCTATGCCAATCTGCATCATGATAAAAACATGAAAGCAATGGCTTACGCCTTCTCCTTCAACAAGGGAGAGGTCGCGCAGGACTATCCGGACGGCTTTGCCGATGAGCTGGCGGACCTCTATACGACCCGCCAGTTCGAGATCGAGATCGGCAACTCCGATCCAAACATGCGGCTGGCGCTGGCGCTGGAGCGCGAGCTGCAGGCGGTTGCGGATGAGGGCGGCAGCGAGAACGCCCATTGGTACAACATCATGGGTTCGCCGCCGCTGCGCACCATCTTCGAGACCGCACTGGCGCTGCCGTCCGGTTTTGGCCAGCTCGACCTGGAGCGCCAGCTGGTGGAGATGAAGGACCGGGCCTTCTCCTCCTTCGGGACCACCCATCCGGCTGACCTTCTGGAGCCGGACATGCTTGACCAGTTCCGCAGGCGGTTCCTGTTGATGACGGATCTGGGCGGTTTCTGAGGCGCGGGGCAGCCCGGCCCCAAGGTGTCGGCAGGATGATCCAAGGCGCGCCTGAGCGCTGGGGCTGCTCTGCCTCTGCGGCGCGGGCGGCCCGCTGCGGACGGACGCCGGATAGCGGTTTTTTGAACCGCGCCTTTCGTCTGATTGTCACCTGACTGCCACCGGCGGGCGGCCACCGGATTGTCACCAGCGGATTGCCTTTGGACGGCTGCATGCGGACAAGAGGCGCCTCTTCGGAGCTGCCATCAGTCGGGGTGCAGGCAGCAGACCGCGTTCCTGTGCAACCCGGCCAGGCTGGTTCAGGGGGGCTCAGCTTTGTGCCATTGAGTGCCAGCCCGTTGTTCAGTCTTGGGCCCCGATGCCTGGCACGGGTTTCTCCATGGTGACGGAGGTCGGCCTGGCGAACCCGGGGTGCGCGGTCTCGCCCGTCTTGCGGAACCCCATCCTGGCAAAGGCTGCGTGGTTTTCCGTCAGTTCAATTCTTGCTTGCAGCCGCAGCACCGGCAGGCCCAGTGCCAGGGCGCGGTCTGCGGTCAGCTCCACCAGCGCCCGGGCCAGCCCGGTGCCGCGATGGGGGGCGTCTACCACGAGCTTTCCCAGGTAGAGGCAATCGGGGCGGGACGTCAGGAATACGCAGGCCGCAGGCGGCGTGCCAATGGCCCAGATCTCCCCGTGGCGGCATTGTTCCTGCAGGGCAGCCAATGACAGGCGGTGCATGGAGGAGGGGGGATCGATGCGCCCCTCCATAAAGGCAAAGCTGCGCTGGATCAGGTCCAGAACATCCCTCAGGCAGGGATCACCGGGAAAGAGCCGCCGGGGCGCGGTCATTGGTCCGGCCCTCGGGCTGCTGATCCGGGCTGCGGCAGGCGGCTGGGGGTGCGCGCGCGTCATGGGATTGTCCTTCCTGACCGTCAGGATATCCCGGGGCCGCAGCCTGGCAAACTGCGTGCGTGGGCGCCGGCCGCCGGGTGCGGCAGCACCCGGCCAAGCCCAACTGTGAGGGGCAATCTGTGATTGGCCCGGAGCAGGCGGGAGGGTCTGCCTGCCGGAACCTGGCGGCCGGATTACTTCAGCGCGCGCCAGCCGATGTCGCGGCGGAAGAAGCCCTGCGGCCAGTCAACGCCGTCCACCATCGCATAGGCGCGGTCGCGGGCCTCCTGCAGGGTTTCGCCGCGGGCGGTCACGTTCCGCACCCG
>JABXIA010000254.1 GCA_013373325.1 Paracoccaceae bacterium | reverse complement strand
CGAGGTCGACAAGATCACCCGCAAGTCGGAAAACCCCTCTATCACCCGCGACGTGTCGGGCGAGGGTGTGCAGCAGGCGCTGCTGAAACTGATGGAGGGCACCGTGGCCTCCGTTCCGCCGCAGGGCGGGCGCAAGCATCCGCAGCAGGAATTCCTGCAAGTGGACACCACCAACATCCTGTTCATCTGCGGCGGGGCTTTTGCCGGCCTCGATAAGATCATCGCGCAGCGCGGCAAGGGCTCGGCGATGGGCTTTGGCGCCGATGTACGCGACAATGACGAGCGCGGCGTCGGTGAGATCTTCAAGGATCTGGAGCCGGAAGACCTGCTGAAGTTCGGCCTGATCCCGGAATTCGTCGGCCGTCTGCCGGTTCTGGCAACGCTGGAGGATCTGGACGAGGACGCGCTCGTCACCATCCTGACCATGCCAAAGAACGCCCTGGTCAAGCAGTACCAGCGCCTGTTCGAACTGGAAGACACCGAGCTGGACTTCACCGACGAAGCGCTGAGCGCGATTGCCAAGAAGGCAATCGAACGCAAGACCGGCGCCCGCGGCCTGCGCTCGATCATGGAGGACATCCTTCTGGATACCATGTTCGACCTGCCGGGCATGGACAGCGTCACCAAGGTGGTCGTGAACGAGGAGGCAGTGACCTCTGACGCGCAGCCGCTGATGATCCACGCGGATGCCGAGAAAGAGCCGGCGTCAGCAGGCTGACAATCGAAAGTTTCTGATATAGCGGCGCGGTGATTTCCGCGCCGCTTTCATGTTGAGGAGAAAAACATGATCAAGCGGATTTCTTCGGGTGGCGAGTTCGAGGCCAAGATCGGCTATTGCCGTGCCGTGGTTGCGGGCGGTTTCGTGCATGTGGCCGGAACGGTCGGTCAGGGCGATGACGTGGTGGCGCAGTGCCGCTCTGCGCTGGACACCATCGGCTCGGCGCTGGAAAAGGCCGGCGCGAGCTTTGCCGATGCGGTGCGGGTGAACTACTACCTGCCGGATGCAGCCGAGTTTGAACCCTGCTGGCCCATTCTGGCGGAAACTTTCGGCACCAACCCGCCGGCGGCCACCATGGTGGAATGCAACCTGATTGACCCCAAGTTCCGGATCGAGATCGAATTGACCGCCCTGGCGCCCGCGGAGGCTTGACCGGGCAGGCGGCGCAGCCGCCGCTGAGGCAAATCTGCCAAATCCCACCAAGTCACAGGCAGCCCAAGGCGCAAGCCACTGGACCTTGGCGGGAAATTGGGCCATATCGAAGTCGGAAAAATCCGGAGGCACTCATGGGAATCCTGAACACTCTTCTGCGCGCTGTGACCTGGTGGAACGGGTCCACCCTGAACACCCGGATCTTCACCGCCCGCAAGGGCATCAAGGTGGGTGAGGATGACCAGGGCAACGTGTTCTACCGCAACGCGGACGACAGCAAGCGCTGGGTGATGTTCAACGGCGAAGTGGAAGCCTCCCGCATCAGCCCCGACTGGCATGGCTGGCTGCACCGAACCTTTGACGACGTGCCGAGCGAGAAACCGCTGAAACATAAGGCCTGGGAAAAGCCGCATCAGGAGAACCTGACCGGTACCATGATGGCCTATGCCCCAGCCGGGTCGATCCGTGCAGGCGGCGAACCGAAGGAACGCCGCGATTACGAGGCCTGGGTGCCCGAGTAAACACATCTGCCAAAAGGCTGATTTCATGTCCCATAATCCTACTGAAGTTGTTGCCGGCGGCATCGTGCTTGCGGCGGCCATCGGCTTCGCCGTTTACGCAGGGCAGGCGGCCGGCCTGTCGAGCAGCGGCTCCACCTATGATCTGACGGCGTCCTTCCGCTCTTTGGAAGGCGTCAGCGTCGGCACCGATGTGCGGCTTGCAGGTGTCAAGATCGGCACCGTGATCGGTGTCGACCTGAACCCTGAAACCTTCCGCGCCGATACCGTGTTTTCGGTGAAGGAGGGCATTGAGGTGCCCGACGACAGCGCAGTGGTGATCTCCTCCGAAGGCTTGCTGGGCGGCAACTTTGTCGAAATCATGCCGGGCGGGTCGCCCTTTGCCTTCGAGGCCGGTGATGAGATCGAAGACACTCAGGGTGCAGTCAGCCTGATTTCGCTCTTGGTGAAATTCGTGGCAGGCGGCGGGGAAGAGTCTTGAGGCGCCTTGCAGCAGCACTGACAGCTGCTCTGCTGGCGTTTCCGGCCTTGGCGCAGGAGCAGGCCACCCAAGGGACGGCGGCGGTGCTGCGGGCTTTGGACAAAGTCAACGGGCATTCTTTGGATGCCGAGGTCGCCATCGGGGCCAGCGCCGAGATGTTCGGCCTGCTGGTGACGGTTTCCGACTGCCGCTATCCGGCGGACAACCCGACCGGCGACGCATATGCCTATTTGTCGGTGCGGGATCCCAAGAACGGGGCCGAGCATTTTCAGGGCTGGATGATTGCCTCCAGCCCGGCGCTGAACGCGCTGGATCACAACCGTTACGACGTCTGGGTCATCCGCTGCAAAAGCAGCTGAGCGTCCGGCACTGCGGGGCCCATGAAATCGGCATCTTTGTCCAGGGCCTCGCGCAAGAGCGCGCGGTAGCGCGCGCGGGTGACTTCGACGCCGCCAAGCGAGGCTAGATGCGGTGTCAGGAACTGGGTGTCGCACAAGGTAAAGCCCGCCTGCACCAGGCGGTCCGTCAGATAGGCCAGTGCCACCTTGGAGGCGTCGCGGCGGCGGGAGAACATGCTCTCGCCGAAAAACGCCCCGCCCAGTGAGACACCATAGGTGCCGCCTGCCAGATCGCCCTGATCCCAGACCTCCAGCGAATGGGCGTTGCCCATCATATGCAGGTCGAGGTAACGGTCGCGGATTTCGCTGTTGATCCAGGTTTCAGCCCGGTCGGCGCAGCCGTCTACCACGCCCGCAAAATCCCGGTTCACGGTGATTTCAAATCCGCCGTTGCGGATTCGTTTGGCAAGAGATCGGGAGATGCGGAATCCGTCCAGCGGCAGAATCCCGCGCCGCTTGGGGTCGACCCAGAATACTTCGGGATCGTCGCGGTGTTCGGCCATCGGGAAAACACCGGCGGAATAGGCGTGCAGCAGGAGATCGGCAGTCAGGCTCATGGTGCCGCCAGTATAAAGGGGAAAGGCAGGGAAAAGTAAAACGGGGCGCAACCTGATGGCGCGCCCCGCGGGATTTTAGCCCGGTGTGTTCTCTTCCAGCCAGCGTTCCAGCCAGTGGATGCCGTAATCGCCGGTGTGGATGTCCTGCTCCTGCAGAAGCGCGTGGAACAGCGGCACGGTGGTGTCGATGCCGTCGATGATCAGCTCGCCAAGCGCGCGGTTCAGGCGCGCCAGCGCCTCGGTCCGGTCGCGGCCGTGCACGATCAGCTTACCGATCAGCGAGTCATAGTAGGGCGGGATTGAGTAGCCGTCATAAAGTGCCGAATCCATCCGCACACCCAAGCCGCCGGGGGCGTGGTACT
>JABXIA010000025.1 GCA_013373325.1 Paracoccaceae bacterium | reverse complement strand
CCAGACCGCTTATATCGCGATGGAGGTCATCGACGGGCTGGACCTGCTGACCGTCCGCGAGGAACAGCCCGAGCGCCTCACCGCACCGGTGCTGGGGCAGATCCTGGCCCAGGCGCTGGAGGCGCTTGGCTGCCTGCATGGGCTGGGCATCCTGCACCGTGATATCTCGCCCGACAACCTGCTGCTGGGCCAGGACGGCACCCTGACACTGATCGACTTCGGTGCGGCGGCCGGAAGCACCCCCAAGGACGATACCGCGCTGCCGGTGCTGCTGGCCGTCAAGGACGGGTACTCGGCGCATGAGCTTTACAAGCCCGATCTGCCGCAGCGCCCGGTCTGCGACATCTACGCGCTTGGCGCCACCTTCTATTACCTGATCACCGGCGCACCGCCTCCGGGCAGCCAGCAGCGGCTGAACGCGGTGATGGCCGGAAACCCGGATCCTTGCCGGCCGCTGCTGGGCGGGCCCTGGGCGGCGGACCCTGCGCTTCTGGCGACTGTAGATCAGGCAATGTCGGTGCCGCCCGCCGAACGGTTTCAGTCAGCCCGCGCCTGGGCAGAGATGCTGGCAGAGTATGAAGCCGAAGAGATGGGGCCTGCCGCTGCCGCGGCAGAGACAGCATTGGACACGGTTGATGACGGTGAGCTGGACGCAACCATCGCCGATCTGGTCGCTTCGACCAATTCCAGCCTGACCCCGGGACAGCCGCGGGTCGTCCGGGCGGAGGCTGCACCGGAACCGGCACCGCAGGAACCCCGCCAGATGGTCAACCTGTTCGGCGAGCCGGTCAGCGATCTGGAAGCCTGGCTGGCGGAAGAGGACTCCCGAAACCGGCGCAGCAGAAAAGCTCCCGCCGCCGGACAGCCCCCCATGGCCGCGGCAGGCAGCAGCGCCGGTGCAGACAAACCAACATTCGCAGGCCGCCTGCGCAAGATTTTCGGGTTCCAGAACGGCACCCCGGCAACCGTTAAGAACTGAAGGAAACCGCAATGAAGTTCATCAAGGATATCATCGGCGAAAAACGGGAGCGGGTGCGGGCAGAAGCTGCCGCTGTCCCCGCTGCCGAACCGGTGCAGGCGCCGGCACGGGACCCGTTTGACAGCCTCGCCGCCGCACCCGAAGCAGAGGTCGGCGCCGCCGGTGCGCCCTTCAGCCTGGACCGCGGCTATCAGCTGGAACCGGACACCGGTGACGACGGCTGTATTCTGCCGGAGGATTTCCTGGAGACAGATGCGCCGGAAGAAGACAACGCGGAAGCCTGCCTCGACAGCCTCGGCAGCGAAGCGCCCGAAGAGGATGCCATCGCCGCCTTCTTTGCCCGCGAACAGACGCAGGAGCCCGCCGCAGAACCGGAATCCGCCGCGGAAACCCCGGAGAATGCGGAGGCCGGGGAGCCCTTTGCGGCCGATGATGCAGAGCCGGAGGCCCATGCTGCCGGCGGTTTTGCAGCCGAAGAAGATGAGGATACGCCGGAAGCTCTGTCGCATGAGCCAGATTTCGGCCGCTTGCAGCAGCCGGAGGCCGCCGGGGGACAGCCTGAAGGCTACCGGGTCTTCCACCGCAAACCCGCGGCCGCACCGCAGATGGCGCCGGAGGCTGATGTGCAGCCTGACCCGCAGCCAGATTCGGGGGCAGATCTTCGTTCTGAACCGCGCTCTGATACCTGGCCCGACCCCGCGCCACAAACTGAGGTCCGGACCGAAGCCGCGCCGCAGATGGCCGCCCCGGCGCCCCAGCCGCAGCAGGAGGTGCCCGCCGCCGCTCCCATTGACGTGCCTGCACCCTCAATGGGCCGCGGCGCCAGCCGTGCCGGCCGCGTCAAGACCCGGCTGCTTGGCTTCAGCCCGGCACAGGCGCCCGGCAGCGATCCGTTCTCACGCGGCGGTGAAACCGCCGCGCCCGGCTACACCCAGTTCCCGGTCGGCTGGCTGGCAGTGGTGCAGGGCCCGGGCCGCGGTGCTGCCTTTACCCTGTTCAGCGGTGTGACGGTCATTGGCCGCGGCGAGGATCAGACCGTGCGGCTCGACTTTGGAGACAACAGCATCTCGCGCGACAACCACGCAGCCATCGCCTATGATCCGGAGCAGAAGGCGTTTTACATCGGCCACGGCGGTAAAGCGAACCTGGTGCGCCGCAACGGCCGGCCGGTGCTCAGCACTGAAGAGCTGGCTGCGGGCGACGAGATCCGCATCGGCGAAACCACACTGCGGTTCGTGCCGCTCTGCGGTGCCTCTTTCGGCTGGGACCAGCCGCAGCAGGACGAAGGCGCCCATGCTGCATTCCGCTGAACTTGAGTATGACGCTGCAACGGCCATTAGCCAAGGCCGCCGCGAGCGTCAGGAGGATGCCGTTGCCGCCGATTTCATGGCGGGCGCCGGCGCCGGTTTTGCGGTGCTGGCCGATGGCATGGGCGGCCACGCGGCTGGCGATGTCGCGGCCAGGATCGTGGTGACAGAGGTGTTCGCCGAGCTGAAGCTGCGCACTGGCGAGCCGGAACTGCTGGAACCTGCCATCGGCGCGGTGCTGCACAATGCGGCGGATGGCGCCAACGCCTGCCTTGGCGAATATGCCAGCCATCAGCCGCAGGTGCAGGAACAGGGCATGGGGGCCACGTTGCTGGCGCCAGTGCTGTTCCGTGACCGGCTTTACTGGATTTCAGTCGGCGACTCGCCGCTGTACCTGTTCCGCGACGGGGCGCTGATCCGCCTCAACGCCGATCATTCGATGGCCGCGGAGCTGGAGAAGCTGGTCGCCCGCGGCCGCATGGACCCGGCCGAGGCTGCCGCCCACCCCGACCGCCACTGCGTGACCTCGGTGCTGACCGGCGGCGGCATTCCGCAGATCGACTGCCGCAGTGCGCCGGTGCGCCTGCAGCATGGCGATATCGTGCTGGCCGCCAGCGACGGGCTCCTGTTCCTGGCCGAGGAGGAGATTGCCGAAGTGCTGGCCGCTGAATGCCACAGCCCCAGTGCCCGGATAGGCGCCGCGCTGATGCGGCGGCTGGCGGCGCTGGACGCGCCGGAACAGGACAACGCCGCCTTCTGCGTGATCAAACCGTTTGACCCTCAGGCGCCGCAGCCCGCCGCGGCAGAAACAGCCGCGCCGCCAGCGCCGGAGCAGCAGCCGCCAGACCCCGCCCCCGCTGCCGCCCGCCAGCGCGCAGGCCGCCGGGTTGTCACCTTTATGGCCGCATCCTCCTGGCGCGACGCGCCGGAGGCGGGCCGCAGCAAGACGGATGCATCCGCGTGAGCCTTCCTCAGAGAGACATAAGCCCGCTGGCAGGCCAGCTGGAACAGACCCTCAGCGCCGGGCGCCTCCCGTCCGAGGTTTCAGGCTGGGGCAGCCAGCTGCTGCAGCGCTTGCGCCAGCCGGTGCAGGTGGCGGTTGCCGGCAGTCCCGGCAGCGGCAAATCCGCCCTCATCGACATGCTGCTGGGCCGGGTTGTGATTGGCCGCAACGGCGGCGGCCTTCTGGTTGATGTCTGCCATGGCGCCCAGGAGATGGCGGAGGTCGAGACCGCCGCAGGCGAGCGCCTGCAAATCCCGGGCCTGCTGGCGCAGATGGAGCTGCCGCAGGACGCCTGCCGGGTGCGCCAGATCCTGCCCGACCCGCGCCTGCGCTGGCACAGCTACCGCGAACTGCCGCTGGCAGGCCCGCTGGCAGCGCAGCAGGAGATGCTGCAACAGGCCGCCGCCAGCGCCGACATCATCCTGTGGTGCAGCCAGGAGTTCGCCGCAGATGAACAGGGGCTCTGGGCTGCGGTGCCGGACAGCACAAAGGATCACAGCTTCCTTGTTCTTACCATGGCAGACCGCCAGGTGATGCGCGGCACCCTGCCTGCGCTGATCGAAACGCTGGAGCCGGTGGCGGCGGAGGAGTTTCTGGGCGTCTACCCGGTGGCCGCGATCCAGGGGCTGACCGCCCGCGCGGCAGAGGCGCCGCAAGACGGGCTGTGGCGCTCCAGCGGCGGCAAGCAGCTGGCCGAAGACGTGCAGCGCCAGGTCGATCTGGGCCGCGCCTCCGACGTTGATCAGGCTGAACTGCTGATCCGCCAGTTCGGCAGCACCCTGCCTGCTGAAGCCGCCGCACCGGCTGTCGCGGCCCCTGTAACGGCCCCTGTTTCCGCGATTGCCGCCGCCCCGCAGGCTGCCAGCCTGGCTGTCGCGCTGGAGCAGCTTCAAACCGGCGCCGAGGCGATGCTGGCGGAGGCCGATGCCGCTGGCGGCCCTCAGGCCGCCCCGGTGCTGGCGCAATGCATGGAGATGATCCGCAACCTGTCCCAATCGCTTGATGAGATGCCCGCCAGTGCAGCGGTGGAAGCTGCCCGCGAGGCCGCTCAGGACGGCGAGGAGATGCTGATGCTGTGCCAGCTGGAACAGGATGAGGACGCAGCCGTCGATGCGGTAACCCTGCTGATTCAGCTGAAAAAGGAACTGATGGAAGAGCCGCCCGGATAGACGCGCGCCGCGCCAAGACCCGCAAGCCGGACAGCAGAACAAAACGCCGAAGCAGATATCAAACAGGCCCTGCCATGAACATGGAACACCAGATCGAGAGCGCCACCGACATCCGCGCCTCCGCCCGCCCCACCAACCTCAGCGCCGGGCTGGAACCGCTGGCGGACTTTGCCCGCAAGGCGCGGCGGCTCGACGGCGCGCTTTCCGTCCTGCACGGCGTTTCAGGTGAGCGGGTGCAGCGCAGCCTCGCCCGGCTGCAGGAGGAGCTGGGCACGTTTGAACCCTCCGTTACCCTGCTGGGGCAGGTGAAATCCGGCAAGACCTCTCTGGTCAACGCGATGGCCGGCTGGGCCGACCTTCTGCCCTCGGATGTGAACCCCTGGACCTCGGTTGTGACCTCGCTGCATCTGGAGCCCGGAGAGACCCGCACCGAGAACAAGGCCTGTTTCCAGTTCATGACCGAAGAGGAATGGGACCGGCTGACTACTAAAGGCGGCCGTATCGGCGAAATGGCGGGCCGCGCAGGTGCTGACAGCGAGCTGCAGAAGATCCGGACCCAGATCGAAGAGATGCGCGAACGCTCCCGCAAGCGGCTGGGCCGCAAGTTCGAACTCCTGATGGGGCAGAAGCACGATTACGGCTACTTCGACAAGAACCTGATCGAACGCTACATCTGCCTCGGCGATGATTTCGATGACGAAGATCTGGGCACGGTGGACGAACAGGGCCGCTTCGCCGATATCACCCGCGCCGCGGACCTGTATCTGAATTGCCGCTCGGTGCCGCACCGGCTCTGCCTGCGCGACACACCGGGCGTTAACGACACATTCATGATGCGCGAGCAGATCACCATCCAGGCGATCCGCGACAGCCGCATTTGCGTTGTGGTGCTGTCGGCGGGCCAGGCGCTGACCTCGGTCGACATGGGGCTGATCCGGATGATCTCCAACCTCAAATCGCGCGAGGTGGTGATCTTCGTCAACCGCATCGACGAGCTGGCCGACCCGGCAAACCAGATCGCCGAGATCGAAGCCAGCATCCGCCAGACCCTGGAGACCCACCACGGGCCGCAAGAAGCGGAAATCATTTTTGGCAGCGCCTATTGGGCCAACAAGGTGCTGACCGGAGGGATGGAGGACATGGACCCGACCAGCTCCGCTGCGCTCCTGAATTGGGCCGAGGCGTCAGTCAACGCCTCCCACGCCAAGGCAACGCCGCAGAACATGGTGTGGGAGCTTTCGGGCCTCCCGGCTCTGAACCGTGCCGTGTCCGAACGGATCGTCGCCGACCTTGGCACACCGCTGTTGCAGCGCATTGCCGCCACCGCCACCACCGCCGCCACCGGCCAGCAGGCCGCCAATGCGGTTATGGTTCATGGCGAGGGCAGCACCGGCGGCGCAAATATGCACGATGTGCGCAGCGCTTTCGAGAACATCTGCCAGACCCAAATGGCGGCGCTGGAGGCCGAGGCGGGCCAGGTGCTCGATTCCTTCCGCGAGCGCGCCGACCGGGCCCATGCCACCTTCACCGACCGCGCCACCCATGCGCTGATCGACCATCTGGAGAAATGGGGCGAGGACTGCCATTGGGAATACGATCCGGCCGGGCTGCGGATGCTATTGCGCTCTGCCTACTCGGTGATGACCAGCCGCCTGCAATCGGCCGCGCAGGCGCGGTACGAGGCCGCGGTGCAGGATGTGGCAGAGCTGCTTTATGACGGTTTCGGCCCGGCAGTGGAGGGCATCCAGCTGGCAGTTCCCGAGGTGCCGCAGCCTGCTTCGCCGGTGGCGCTGGCACAGTCCATTGCGCTGGATTTCAACGACAGCTGGTGGGCTTCCTGGTGGCGCCGCACCCGCGGCTACAAGGCTTTTGCCAAACAGTTCCGCAAGCTGATCGCAGGCGAGACAGAGGATTTCATGACCCAGCTCAAGACGGTGCAGACAGCAGACGCCCGCTCCGCCATCCTCGCCCGTCTGCAAGGATTCTTCGACGTCCAGCGCGACATCCTGCTGGAGATTTCCGCCTGCCGCCGCGGCGGTGGCGACATGCAGGCCCTGTTCACCGGCGACGAGGCCGGCCAGCGCCAGACTGAAACCAATACTGCATTGGAAACACTCAGGAGTTTCACAGCATGACTTATCAGACTGCCCAGCACGCACCGGCCTCCGCCGCGCTCCCTCCGGCGGCCGCCCCGGCCCGCAAGCCGCGGCTGGCGCTGATGGGTGAATTCAGTGCGGGCAAGAGCACTCTCACCAACCTGCTGGTGGGCCAGCAGCCGCTGCCGACCCGCGTCACTGCCACCCGCCTGCCGCCGGTCTGGATTTCTCACGGGGCCGAGGGCGCCCGCCTGACCGGCACCGACGGCAGCGAGACTCCGGTGCGGCTGGAGGATCTGGACGAGGTGCCGCTGGAAACCACCGCACTGATCCGCCTGACCCTGCCCGCCGAGGCGCTGGAGCTCTGCGACCTGATTGACATGCCCGGAATTTCCGATCCGAACATGCCGGTCAGCGTCTGGCAGAACCTGCTGCCGGAGGTGGACAGCGTGATCTGGTGCACCCATGCCACCCAGGCCTGGCGCCAGTCCGAGGCTGCGGCCTGGGAAGAGATCTCCGCCCGGCTCGACGCCCCCAGCACCCTGCTGATCACCCATTTCGACAAGCTCAAGACCCCGCGCGACCGTGACCGGGTGCTGCGGCGGGTGCAAAAGGAAACCGGCGACGGTTTCAACGCGGTGTTCCCGCTGTCGCTCAGCCAGGCGCTGGCCGCGGGCGAGGACATGGAGGCCTGGAAGACCAGCGGCGCCGATGGATTCATCGAATACCTGGTGGACCTGCTCTTGAACTGGTCCCAGCCGGACCGCCCCCGCCCGCTGCTCCAGCCTGCCGCCGCGACCCAGGCGCTGCAGCCCGAGCAGCAGCTGCGGGCAGATGTTCTGGATATCGGCGGAATGCGCGACAGCGGAGCGCAGATGGACCCCCAGCCGCCGCTGCAGGCTGCCGGTGCCGGCGGCGGGCCCCGGGTGATGCCGCGCCGCGTCCCGGCCCCGTCCCGCCGCAGCCAGCGTCCCGAAACCCCTTCTGACGGAGACTGAGCCTGCCATGCTGCCAGCACACGCGCCTTGTAATCGTCCGGCCGGCCGCGGAGGCTGCCCATGACCCTGGCCCGCCAGCTCGACGCCTTGCGCCAGTTTGAGCCCGGCTGCCGCCTGGCTGCCTTTGGCGATCTTGGCGCCAGCATCGTGCTGCGCAGCAGCAGCGGCAGCGGCCATCCGCAGGAATACCTCGACGATCTCTGCCAGCAGGCCCGGCGCGGCTTTCTGGCGCTGGATGCAGCGGTTCAGGCCGGCGGTGCAGCTGTGGCGCCGGCAGATGACGTGCTGCTGCTCGCCCCGGGCGAGGCGCGGCTGTTCCTGCGTGCCACGGACGGCTCGGGCGATGCGGTGCTCTGTGTCTGCGAAGATGCGGATGCTGCGGCCCGGCTGGCCGCCTCGGCCCGGCAACTGCTGGCCTGTCAGGACGGGGAGGCGTGATGGCAAAACCTGCGCAGCAGATCCCGCAGGCCGGAGCCGGCACCGCCTCTGCCTTGCAGCAGGCCCTGGTCCGGCTGGCCCAACCCGTCCGCGCCGCGCCATCCGGCTCCGCTGACAGCCTGACCGACGCCGTGCTGCGCGAAATACGCGAAACCGTGCTGCCGCGCGAAATCACCCTGTGCATCAGCGGCCGCGCCGCAGCCACCCTCACCGTGGCGCAGCGCCGGATTGCAGGCTTCACCCTCCAGGACAGCGCGGATCCCTCCTCCGCCGCTGAAGACCCGGAGGCTGCAGCCCAGCTCTTTGCCGCCCGCCTGCTTGTGCTGCAGGCGGGCGGCAAAAGCGGAAAGTTCAGCTTCCGCCGCCGCCCCTGCCCTGCGCCGCAGGGTGCCGGCACCTGTTCTGCCGGAACCCTGGCCGCCGCCGTCGCGGCGGCCAGCGGCGGCCGCCTGGACCAGTTCCGCGCCCGGGCGCTGCCGCAGGCCGCGGCCTGGCTGCATTGTCCGGCGGGCAGCACCCAGATGCGCGGCGACGGGCCGGAAGCGCTGCTCGCCCGGCTGGATGCCGTGCGGCAGACGCTTGCCTCCAAGGCGTCCCGCCCTGCCTCGGCCCGGATGCCGGTGCCGAAACCGGACTGCTTGCTGCTGCCGGTCTCGCCGCAGCTGCATATCCTTGCCGCCTCCGACGGCGGCGCCCTGCTGCTGCTGGCCCTGCCGCCGGAGGCCGCCCGCACCCAGGCCGCCGCCTGGGCCAGCCTTTACGGCTGATTTCCCGGGGGCATTGCCCAAAAAGCGGGCAATTCTCCTGCCGGGAACCGCGGCACAGCACCTGCGTGATTGCCATCCGCCGCGGGCCGGGCAATACCTTGGGCAGCCAGCCCGAAGGGATCCGGACAATGACCTCCACAGATTTCGACATCGCCGCCGCCCGCCCCTCTGACCCCGAGGCGACCGCACTGATCCGCCGCCACCTGGCGCAGATGGCGGCGCAATCGCCTGAGGAAAGCTGCCACGCCATGGACAGCAGCGGCCTGGAGGGGCCGGAGGTGCAGTTTTTCCTGCTGCGCCGGGATGGTCAGGCGCTGGCGATGGGCGCGCTCAAGGACCTGGGCGATGGCCGCCGCGAGCTGAAGTCGATGCATACCGTTAAGGAGGCCCGCGGCAGCGGCGCCGGCCGCGCCATGCTGGGCTTCCTGCTGGACCTCGCCCGCCGCGAGCAGGCCGCCGCGATCTATTTGGAGACCGGCTCCACCGAAGATTTCCTGCCTTCGCGCCGGCTCTATGAATCTTTCGGATTTGTCCCCTGCCCGCCGTTTGCGGACTACGGCGAGGATCCGTGGTCGGTCTTTATGCTGCTGGATCTGCGCGCCGCCGCTTGACCCCCGCCCGCAGCCTGTCATAACTGGCGCCAAGCGGTCCCTTAGCTCAACTGGATAGAGCAGCTGACTTCTAATCAGCAGGTTGAGGGTTCGAGTCCTTCAGGGATCGCCATTTTCTCATTTCAAATCTGCCAATTAGGCATAACCTTGCACACTTTGGGGGTTTTGATGCACACCCTGTGTCAAGTGGAAAGTGCCAAGTGAAGTTGAGAGTAGTAAAGGCTCAGATAGAAAACGCTTTCGCTCCTCGACCGGTCCCGGGGGACCAGCAGGCAAATGTCAGCTCATGAGCGTGTTCAGGACGGGTGCAACCTCCTTTAGGAGGTAGATCGGTCCGATAGCCACACCATTCAGCCGGAAAGCTTCAATCCCGTGAGCTGCAAAAGCCGCCAGAATCGTATTCCGGTGAAGCCCGGTCTCCTTCGCTATCACCGTCGGCGTGGTGAACTTGTCATGGAAAGCAGCGATGTCCGCACCGGACATCCGCCACTGGAAGCGCTTTGTCACCGGGTGCAGCACCTCCATCGCAGACGTATGGCCACCTTCGATCAACGCTTGGAAGGCCCCCTTCTCCCGCACTCCGATTGAGCGGGCAAAGGCAGCTACGTTCATCTCCCCTTCCATGGCCGCCATTTTCTGCTCGCGGGGGCGAAGTAACTCCGACTGATCAACTTCGGCAACGTTGACGACGAGTCCGTGATACCCAAACGCCTCAGCGCGCTTGCCGACCCTCAATCTGCCGTCCCTGATCGCAGCGATAACCTGGCCGACAGAAAGACCCGCTCGCTTGTGAACATGCTGGATCGTTTCCCATCCTGGCGTATCAGCCTCAAGCAAAATAGCCTTTCGCTCCAGCTCTTCGAGCAGGAACAGCCCATCAGACACCCGCCAGGGAGACTTGATCGTTGCAACTTTCGTCCTGGGCGCCAGAACGCCGTCAGCTTCTAGAGATTTGAGTTCGACTAGCGTCGCGCCCATAGCTTTGCGCATCGCAATCGGCCCGACCAAAGTCGGGATCTCCTCCAGAAGGGGTTTGTATTTCTTTGCGTCGAAGGTCTTGCGAGCATCAGCGCGCGTGTCATCAGGAGGGAACGCTCCAGCCTCAGTCAGGAAGCCGTTGAGGACCGACTTGCCGACCCCGGTTTCCCTGCTTGCCGAGGCAAGAGAATGGAGGCGTCGTTCAGGCACGGTTTGACCGAGAACCTCATCTCCCGCCTCGACCGGCCAGATCCTCAACAAATGCCGACGTACAATGTCGCGAAACCCATCAAAGCTATCATCGCTGCGATAGAGGCGACCAAGTGCCTCGAGCAGCATCGGCAATGCCTGTTTTGACCCAAAGTACCCCCCATCCCCCGCCTGCAAAATGCGATCGAGCGCACACGTGATTGCCTCAGGCCCTCTCGATGCGGCATCAAAGCCTTTGGCCTTCGCAGCACGGTCGTCAGCGTCAAGTTCCTGAGCACGGAGGAGTTCCCTCCCGAGCAACGCACAGAAGGTCATGGCAGCAAACAAAGGCTGAGTTGCCAGCCACGTTTTGTCCTCACCTTGCGACAGGCGTCGATCAAGCCAGACGTCATAGGCGGACGGCTCAATCAGATCGCAGTCTAATTTGCCCGCCTGAAGGTCTGGCAGGGTCTCAGCCAATCTGGCACCAGCATCATCACGATTTAGAAGCCGCGAGCTTTCCCAAAGTGACATCAGAGGATGGCGGTGCCGCAAGCACACATCAACACCGCGGCACAGCCAGTCTCCGGCCATGGCCATGTGCCTCAACCGAGAGGCTTGTTTTTCTGCCGCCTCGCGCAAGCAATGAGGACAGCCGCGGATGACGGGGTTGCGTACGGCGCGGGAGACAAAAGTTTCCCCGCGATATTTCATGCGTACGCCCCCGATACGCTCACCTGTCCATGACAGCATGGTTGACAGCTGATCGGGTGCCAAACCGGATCTGGTGGCAAAAATGTCAATTGCTTCCTGCTCCTGGTTCAGGATCCGCTTAAAACTTACGCCAAGATCCAGGGCAAATCCGGTGGCGTCGGTACCATTGATCGCAGCCATGCGCGAAAAGAAGGAGGGAAGTGTCTCCCGTTCTGAAGGCTCGACCGCCAGGGGCAACGTTTCTATCAACGGGGTATTCCGTTTCTTTCTTGCATAACTTTAGGGCAAGATCGCTTATGCGAGCGCGAGTGTCCAACCCGTGAGGCCCCAGGATAGATTCAGGATGGTATCAACCCCACCGTTAGTTGCGAGTGTGCTTCAAGGTAAGTTCGAGACCATTGCCCCGGCTGTATGAAAATTTTGAGAAGTTTGTAACCCCAGGATTGGGAGCAGACATTCGTGTCTGCTCCTTCACAGTAGACAGGACAATATCTGTCTTGCCTCAGGCAGGGCCAAGGTCAGGAACGCGCAGAGAGCGACCTTTGCAAATCCCTTGCTGTCGCCAGATCAGGCCATGATTTCCGCCGCGGTGCCGCGATCAAAAGCTGCCGCTCGTCGAGGGCGCAGCATGAAACTGGCATCGTATGACCTGGTCGCGGACAAAGCCGCCTTTTGCTCATGCCCTCTTGCTGGTGCAGCATCTGTTCGCACTCGCTGCGGCGATCTTGTCGCATAACAGTTAGGCGGCGGACGCATCACAAGCAGGCAGCTCATGCTCCCACCCCCCCTCTGTTCCAGCGGGGCCGGTCCCTGTATGTGATGCGCCTGTGACCCGGAAGGTCTGCACCAGTTCGGCCAGCACCTGGGTATCCTGCCGCATTGTAACCGTTGCGGCTGTGGTCTGCTCCACCATGGCGGCGTTCTGCTGGGTGACGCTATCCATATGCGATACGCCGGTGTTAATCTCGGACAATCCCGTGAATTGCTCCTGTGCCGAGGATGCGACTTCAGAGGACAGCTCCGTCACCCTTTTTACGTGGCCGACGATCCGTTCCAGCACCTCTCCAGCCTTATTGACCAAGCTAACACCCTCTTCCACATGGCCTGTGCTGACGTTGATCAAGTCCTTGATTTCTTTTGCTGAAACTGCCGCCCGTTGCGCCAGCGCCCGGACTTCCGAAGCGACCACGGCAAAGCCGCGCCCCGCTTCGCCGGCCCGCGCCGCCTCGACGCCCGCATTCAGCGCCAGCAGATTGGTCTGGAAGGCAATATCGTCAATCACGCTGATGATCTGGGAAATCTGGTCGGAAGACGACGAGATTTCATTCATTTTCTCGACCGCATCCGAGGCCACTTCCATGCCCTCTTCGGCAATCCCCTGAGCTTCCCGCGCCAATGAGCTGGTCTCCGTGGTCGCGCCCGAGGACTGCTTCATGCTGGCGGTGATTTCCTCCACCGCCGCAGCGGTTTCCTCCAGCGTCGCGGCCTGGGTTTCTGTCCGGCTGGACAGATCCTCCGCCGCATCCGAAATCTCTCCGGCAGAGCTGCTCAGGTTGGCGGCTGAATCCTGGATAGTGCCAATGACCCCTCCGATGTTTCCCATAAGCGTGTTGAAAGAGGTGCGCACCAGATCATAACGGGCAGGGAAATCGCTCTCCTCCGAACTGGGAATGGGCTGCGTCAGATCCCGCTCGGACATCCGCTGAATGCCCTCGGTCATATAACGGAAAGCGGTTTCTTGTTCCTCGCCCTGGGCTTTGAAATAGGCGTCGATCACCTGATAGGTGTCCATCGCAAAGGCGCGATTGAGCGCCCCTAGAAGCCGCACCATCCGCTTGCGGGCCATCGGCGTGTAGGTGGCGCCGAACTGCTGCGACAGCATCTCCTGAATGTAGGAGGTCGCCCGCGCATAGCCGGCCAGATACAGGTCGAACGGCAGCTGGATGCGGAAATGCACCCGGCCGATGGTGTCCGCGGACTTGTAATAGGCGTCCGAGAACTCACCGCTCAGCAGCAGCTCCCAATGGCGCTTCTGCGCCCCCCGTGCATGGTTCAGGGAGTCCTGGCTCTTGAAGAAGCGGGAGGCTTCCTGGTCCGATTTTGCGAAGGCGTAGAAAAACTCCAGCACTTCGTCCAGTTTCGGTCCGACCAGCTTGCCAGCGGCTACCAGGTCTTTTTTCTGATCGCCGTCCAGGGCGAACTTTGAAATCGTCTGCGTTTTCCCTTGAGTGCTCATTCAGCGGTCTCCAGACAGGGCTAGGGGATACTTGTACACATTCATTTACAGCGATCTGTCAGTTAACATTCCGTTGCCGGGCTGATTATGGTGTTTTTGTGAGCCAAATATTGTCTACTTGGTAATTTTTAACGGCTTCTCAATTACTTTAGATTGCTGCCGCCTCACCCTCTCCCCCTTAAGTGGTGCAACCTCCACCCGCACTAGTGGCGATTCGCACGTGGCCTGATTGGTGATGCGCAACAGTGGGGGGCTGTGCGAACGCAGCCTAGTTTCATCGCCTTCGGTGCAAACAACAGCATGTCAAACAACACAACGGAAAATCAGAGATTGCCGATGGCTGGTTCCTCACTGCGAGGCGACGCCAATATCTGAGCAGCTGCGGCAATTTTCGTGCTGCGAGCGCGCGCAGCGAAAAAATTCAAGGTACATGTTGGGCTCTGAGCCGACTTGTAGCGATGCGGCATCAGGGTTGCAGCGATACGGCACCTGGTCCCCGCCGCCATATGACGACAGCCAGCCCAAAGGCGAAATTCATATCCGGCGCAAAGCCAGATGCGCTGTGGGTGTGAAGGATTTGGGGCATATTCCCGAAAGCAGCTATTCAGCAGGTGGCGGCTACCTCAGGCGCTCACTAAACGGACCGAGCAATGGCAGGCCTCATCCGGCTTACTTCGTAGTCTTCTCCTTTGATAGATCGAACATGGCGGCAGTGGAAGGGACGCCAAGTATCATCGTCTTGATCTTTGGGTCGGCGCTCCCCAACTGTCGAACGATAAAACCGTGATAGTCCGCAACCTGCTTTGAAATGAAGCTGTCAAGGTGTTCAAAAGGTTGACGTTGATTGCAAAACGCGAAGGATTTTTGCCATCCATATACTCGTCTACCCAAAGCATCCAATGTTGCGCTTTGCGAGTGTTTCGAATTCAAGTTGCTGCCTTTGCTTAATGCCTCTTTGATCGCAGACTTTGAGGATGCAAGCGTCTCCCGAACCCCATCTTTCATATTATATATCGACTTCACGCTTGGAATGCATCGCTTGGGTTGAAGTGTGCAGCCGAGGAAATTGATGGCTTTGCTACACTCCCCCTGCGCGGCCTTATCGGGGCCATCTGCTGGAGTGTAGAGGCCAAACCCGAATCCGGTCAGTGTCTTCTTGGTCTTCCCCCACTTGAGTGGTCCAATTTGATTGTTAGTGCATGACCGGCCTTTGGTCCATCTGGACGATGGTTTCCGGGGCCGGAGGGCGGTAGCCCAGAGCACTATGTGGGCGTTTCGTGTTGTAGTGTTTCCTCCATTCTTCGAT
>JABXIA010000153.1 GCA_013373325.1 Paracoccaceae bacterium | reverse complement strand
TGCCACGCCCAACGGGAGGAAGGTATTTTCAATACCTGACGACGGGCGGGAGCTCCCCCTGCCGCCAGTACCGCACCCGGTTTCAACCATCGTCAGCGCAGCACCATGCCCTCCGGCCAGCTGAGCGTGGTGTCCAGCTGAATGGTCTCGCTCCTGCCAGCATCCAGCTCCAGGTCCCAAGCCAGAATGCCGCGCTGCTTCTCCACGTTTTCCTCTGCGGGCTGGGGCTTTGCGCTCCACTCGATTTCCAGATCGTCTTGCTGGGAATAAGGCACCTGGTCCAGAACCCGCACGTTCCAGTCCTGTGCAGTCAGGTTCTCCACCGTGATCTCCACCTTCTGCACCTGCGCGTTGCTGCGCGAGATCAGCCCCTGCTCCCCTTCGCTCTGCCCCAGCACATCGCGGCGCAGCTGCAGGCCCTCTATGGGGCCGAACCCTGCGTCCATTTCCGCTCCCGGCGCCAGCGCAGCGAAAGGCTCCACCGTCACCAGTTTGCCATCAACAAACCGCGGCACCTCGCCAGAGGCCAGAAGCTGCTCTCCGAAAGTGTTGGTGAAAGTGGCCACCCGATAAGCCGTGTCATCCCGTGACGGCACCGCCACCGCCTGCACCTCTGCCTCCGCCGTCAGGCTGTCCATCTCCAGCCGCAGCAGATCGGCGCCAGAGGCAATCGAGACCGGCAGCCCGAAGCGGTAGGTCGCAGTCGCACCGCCCAGATCCGCACCCCAGCCTCCCTGAGCTTCTTCAATGATCACAGGCGGCTCGAGCACCGGCTCCGCTAGTGCGGACAGTTCCGCCACATCCTGGCTGTAGGACTTCAGCGCCCGTGGCGGCTGCGGTTTTTCAATCCGGCGCAGCCAGGGGTGCAGCACAGACGGGCTGCCCTGCTCACCGGGCACCGCCGTCGACAGGGTCAGCGCCACATCCTGCCAGTTCTCGCCAGTGTCCTGCACCAGCATCACCGCGCGTTTCAGGATCACCTGCTGCTCCGTCACGGTATTCAGGTGCATTTCATAAGACGGCTCCCAGCCGATATTGCCCGCGCCCGTGGTGTAATAGCTCACCTTGACGGCACCTTCGCCCGCCTGCTCCGCCTCAATATCCACCGCGATGTACAGCCGGTCATCATCCTCCAGCGTGAGTGCCGCCAGCGCTGCCTGTGCTGCTGCCAGCTCTTCTTGCAGATCTTCCAGCTGCAGTTCGATCCGGCGCGCCTCCGCCTCTGCCGCCACCGCTGCCTGGCTGGCGCCCGCCGCCTCCGCAGAGATCATCCGGGCAATTTCACTCAGCGCAGCCGCATCCGCCTGAGCCAGCCCCTCGTTTGCACCCAGCTGCTGCAGAAACGTGATCGAGGCCTCCGCCGCCCGCACCCCGGCGCGCGCCCGCGCGGCCTCGTCCCGGACCGCGGCAATCCGCGCCTCAACCTCGCGCACGCGGGCTTCGGCAGCTTCCACCTCGGGGTCATCCGCATCGCGCGGCGGCACGTAATTCTCGCGCAGCAGGGTGGCAACGCGGCGGGCGCCGGCGATCTCCACCTGCAGCGTTTCCAGCGCAGCCGTTCTTGGCACGTTCTGCAGGATCAGCCGGTGGCGCCCCTCCGGCAGGGTCAGCGCGGCGCTGCGGGTGACCTCCGCCAGACCGGGATAGAGCGTCACCTCCGACACCGTGCTGCTGACGGGGATGGTGTCCGCCGCTGCGGCAGACACTGCAAATGTGGATAAGGCAAAAGCCATCAAGGAAAATCGCATTGGCATCTCTCGAACAAATTTCCGCGGGGCAAATCTGCCCGCCCAATGCCAAGCCTAGCCGCGCCCCTGCCCCAAGGCCACGCAAAAGAAAAGGGCCGCTTCTTGCGAAGCGGCCCCCTGCTCACAAGGTCGAAAAACCTCAGCCCTTCTTCAGGACCTCTCGGCCCAGCAATTCGGCGATCTGCACTGCGTTCAGCGCCGCGCCCTTGCGCAGGTTGTCGCTGACACACCACAGGTTCAGGCCGTTCTCGATGGTCGAATCCTGGCGGATGCGGCTGATGAAGGTCGCAAAATCGCCCGCGCATTCCACCGGCGAGACGTAGCCGCCCGGCTCACGCTTGTCGATCACCATGATGCCCGGTGCCTCGCGCAGGATGTCGCGGGCCTCGTCCTCGTCCAGGAACTCCTCGAACTCGATGTTCACGGCCTCGGAGTGGCCGACGAACACCGGCACGCGGACGCAGGTCGCGGTGACCTTGATCGACGGGTCGACGATCTTCTTGGTCTCGACAACCATCTTCCACTCTTCCTTGGTCGAGCCGTCTTCCATGAAGACGTCGATCTGCGGAATCACGTTGAAGGCGATCTGCTTCTGGAACTTGTTCGGCGGCACATCGGTGGTGGGGTTGTAAACCGCCTTGGTCTGCTCCCACAGCTCATCCATACCGTCTTTGCCCGCACCGGACACCGACTGATAGGTCGAGACAACGACGCGCTTGATCCTGGCGCGGTCATGCAGCGGCTTCAGCGCCACCACCATCTGCGCGGTGGAGCAGTTGGGGTTGGCGATGATGTTCTTGTTCTTATAGCCGTGAATCGCTTCCGGGTTGCACTCCGGCACGATCAGCGGAATCTCCGGGTCATAGCGGTACAGCGAGGAGTTATCGATCACCACACAGCCCGCGGCTGCAGCCTTGGGGGCGTACACTTTGGTCGCCTCGGAACCCACGGCGAACAGCGCCATGTCCCAGCCGGTGAAATCAAAGGTGTCCAGATCCTTGGTAGTGAGTGTCTTATCGCCAAAGCTGACTTCAGTGCCGAGAGACCGGCGGCTTGCCAGCGCAGCGATCTCATCCACAGGAAACTGGCGCTCGGCCAGGATGTTCAGCATTTCGCGGCCCACGTTGCCAGTGGCGCCAACGACGACGATGCGGTAACCCATTTGTCTGTTTCTCCAGTATTGCCCGGCCCCATGGCCGGCGCGGGAGTGATAATGGTTCCGCGGCCAAGTTTAAAGGCCCTGATCAGTCCATGCTGTCGCGGCTGAACAGATAAATTGCGCAGCCGAGCCCCAGAAGCACCAAAAAGAAGCTGAAAATGCCGATGTAGGGCAAGGAAAGGTCCGCACCGGCCATTTCCGCGTGAATGCGGCCGGTGGCAAACTGCATGATTCCCACCCCGCCGATGCCAAAAAGATTGAGCAGCGTCACCCCCCGCCCGGCCAAGTGCGGCGGCACAAAGGCACGGCCATGCGCCATGATCACCGGGAAGGACGCGCCGAAGAATCCCACCGCCGCCATCATCGCCACCGGCATCCAGACAGGGCCGCCTGTGGCCAGGATCAGCCCGCCCAGGGCCGCGCACCCCAGCAGGTTGCCGCCCAGGATCAGCCATTTGCGGGTGCCCAGCACCCGGTCCAGCGGCCCGTAGGCAAAGGTGCCCGCAATCATCGCCGCCCCCATCACCAGGGTCGCCAGCCCGACAGCCTGGGTGCTGAGCCCGTAAACATCGCTTAAGTAAGGCCCGATCCACAGCCCCCTGAGCGCGCCAGACGGCGCATAGGCCACCAGCATCAACGGAAAGATTGCCCACATTATCGGCATCTTCAGCAGGTCCAGCACCGATCCCTTGTGTTCCCCTTCCGGCTTGTCCGGATCGCTCACGGTCAGGAAAATCCCCGCCGCCACCGCAACGGAAACCGCCGCCAACCCGGCCAGCGTGCCGCGCCAGCCGAACAGATCCACCGCCAGCGCCGTCGGGTAGGACGCCACCAGATTGCCCGCGGACCCGACCCCCAGCATTACCGCCGCCAGCGTTGCGAACCGTGCGGGCGAATACTGGCGGGCAAAGATGTAATAGGACGCCATCAGCACCGGCGAGCAGCCGATGCCGATCAGGAACATCGCCGCGCCCACGTGCCAGGGAACTGTGGCCGCCGCAAACAGCGCCGCACCTCCGCCGCCGCCCAAGAGCAGCAGCAGCGACGCCGTCTTGCGGGGCCCTACGTGGTCCAGCGCCCAGCCCACCGGCAGCTGCATGGCGGCAAAGGACAGAAACCAAAGGCTGGAGGCAAAGGCCAGATCATCCGGTGCCGCGCCGATATCCTGCCCCAGCACCCCGGAAAGAACCGCCAGAAAGGCGCGGAAGAACTGGCTCAGCACGTATGCCAGGCACAATAAGATCAACCCTGCCTGCATGTTCTGCCCCCCTGCGTTTTTGTTACTAGCGCACAGCTTGCATGTTTGGCGCCGCCGCACAATTTGTTTAGAAGGAGACGGCAGGCCGCGGGAGCGCGTCAGGGAGCTGAAAGACATGACACCGGATTCGTTCTATGCCAGCCTCCCCAGGGTCCGCGAATTCAGTGTTCTCTCCGACCCGTCGGTCTTTGCACCGCTGCCCGGCGGCTGGCTGCTCTGCTGCACCGATATCGTGAATTCCACCGGGCTGGTGAAGGCGGGCCGCTACAAGACCGTGAACATGGTCGGCGCCGCCGTGATCGCTGCGATGCGCAACGCGCTCGGCGGCGAGGCCTTTCCCTATGTCTTCGGCGGTGACGGCGCCTCCTTTGCGGTACCGCCCCGCCATCGGGCGACAGCACAGCGCGTTCTGGGTGCCTTGCGCAGCTGGACTGAGGATGAATACGGCATCTCCCTGCGCGCTGCGGTTCTGCCGGTCTCTGCAATCCGGGACGAGGGGCTGGAGGTGCAGGTTGCCCG
Source organism: Paracoccaceae bacterium (assembly GCA_013373325.1). Lineage (GTDB taxonomy): Bacteria > Pseudomonadota > Alphaproteobacteria > Rhodobacterales > Rhodobacteraceae > Leisingera. The sequence continues at coordinate 11,482 of JABXIA010000153.1, read as the reverse complement.
CTACGCGGTGTCGGACCACGCAGATTTCGCCATGTTCAACGGCGGCGGCCTGGCCTGGGCGGAGGCGCAGATGAAGGCCGGCGCCTTTGCGGTGGCCCCTGACCCGCAGGCAGACCCGCCCGACCTCGCAGGCCTTTCCTGCCGCTGGAGCAACACCCCCGCCCGCCACGGCGTCATCCTGTCGGTGGTCGCCCAGCCCGCCCCCGGCGCCAGCCCGCAGGATTTTGCCCGCCTTGCCGCCGAGGTGCTGGATCTGGCCGCCGAGCTGGAGGACAACGGCCACCCGGTTCCCGGAACCGGCCCCAAGCTGCAGTTCCCGCCCGCCGGGCTGACGCTTGAGGCCAAGGCCTCGCACGGGCGGCTGCCGGTCCTTCTGCGGCAGCTGCACCTGTTATTTCACAGCGCTCTGGCCGGGCTGATCTTTCTGACCCGGCGCCCTGTGGGCGGCTTCGATCCCGTGCACTACCTGTCAATGCTGCGGGCGCATTCCGATTTCCGCAAATTCGACGACGGGCTCAAGATGACGCTGGACTGCACGCCCGGGATCAGCCGCCGCATCCGCCAGCATCTGCAGCAGGCGGCGGACGCGGGCCTTGTCCGCTTCGGCCTGCACGAACAGGACGCCGCAATGGTCACCTGCATCGTGCCCTCGCCGGTGGAGGACGACCACATCCACTTTGTGGACGGCGCCGCAGGGGGCTATACGCAAGCAGCCGCCAATCTGGCGGCTGCATTCGGGTCCGGCAGGAAAACAGCCTGACTTCAGACCGGGGCGAAAGTGCCCGCCTTGGGATCATAGCATTCCAGCCCGCCCTCGCCGATGTCGGTCCACAGCCCGTGCAGGCTCAGCTCGCCCGCTTTCACCGCCGATTCGATGAACGGAAAGGTCATCAGGTTCTCCAGCGAGGCGACAACCGCCTGGCGCTCGAACTGGCGCGCCTGTTCAACCGGATCCTGGATGTCCTCGACCCCTTCGAACTTGGGCTTGAGGATGTCCATCCAGCGCCCGACAAAGCTGGTTTTCTCTTCCAGCTGCGGCGCATTGCCCTTGCACATGTCGATGCAGCCCTGCACGCCGCCGCACTGCGAATGGCCCAGCACGATCAGATGCGAGACCTTCAGCGCGGTGACCGCATATTCCACCGCCGCCGAGGTGCCGTGGTGGTCGCCATCAGGCGCAAACGGCGGCACCAGGTTGGCGATATTGCGGTGAATGAAAAACTCACCCTGGTCAGCGCCGAAGATCGACGTCACATGCACCCGGCTGTCGCAGCAGGAAATCACCATCGCCCGCGGCCGCTGGCCTTCGGTTGCCAGACGGCGGTACCAGCCCTGGTTCTCCTCGTAAGAAGTGGCCTTCCAGCCGTGGTAACGGGTCACCAGATAGCTCGGGAGAGGCTTGGCAAATTCCATTGTCGAATCCTCGGATCATTTCGCGTTGCCGGCCGTATTAGCCTGCATTGTCTCAAAATTCGAGGGATTTGATCCGCCCGCGGAAACCTTTTGAAAACTTATGGCTTCCAAATTGGCAGACGTGCCGTGGGGGTACAAAGAATTGGGTGAATGTGGTGGCCAATATACTGACAGTGATGCACTCCGAGACTGTGCGCTTGGATCCTGACAAACTTTCCGAACTCTACGAACAGCTCGGCGAAGCCGGTGCTGAGGACGTCGTGTGCCGCGCGATTGAGGAGATGGCGGTCCGCCTGACGCATTGCGAGCGTCTGTGGCGGCAGAACGATATGATGAACCTGCGCAAGAGCGCCCGGTCGCTGATTGCCATGGCCGAACAGATCGGCATGACCGCGCTGGCAAACATTGCCAAGGACGTGACCGTCGCAATTGATTCCGAGGACGCGCCGGCCGTGGCCGCCATCCTGTTCCGGCTGATGCGGGTGGGCGAACGCTCGCTGACGGCGGTTTGGGACCAGCAGGACATGACGATCTGACAATTTTGCAGCCCGCAGGGCTTGCAGGCCGCGCCGCGGCGGCTACTCTGGCGCATCAGAAGTGATTGCAACCGGAGTTTTTTCCATGCCGCCAGTCTTTGCCGCACCCGGCCCGGACGCCTGCCCTGTGCACGTGATTGCAAGCGATGAATTGAACAGCTGGCTCTCGGGCCAGCCGCCGCGCGTTCAGGCCTGGGCATCGGCGCAGGGCTTCACCGGCGCCTGCGGCCAGGCGCTGACGGTGCCGGATGCCGGAGGCCGGATTGAAATGGCCCTGGCGGGCTACGGCAGCGCCGCCCAGCGCGCGCGCCGCCGCTTTGTGCTGGCCGAGGCGGCGCAGAAATTGCCCGCGGGCAGCTACCGCATCGCCTCCGGCCTGCCCGTGGAAGATGCCGCCAGCGAGGCCCTTGGCTGGCTGCTCACCGCCTACCGGTTCGACCGGTACAAGGACGCCAAGGGCGAAACCGCCGCCCTGCAGGCGCCCGAGGCCGTGGATGCCGCCGCCGTTCAATCGCTGGCCGCAGCCGAATGCCTGACCCGTGACCTGATCAACACCCCCGCGTCCGACATGGGCCCGGCAGAGCTTCAGGCCGCTGCCGAAGCCCTTGCGCAGGAGTTCGGCGCCGAGACCTCCGTGACCCTGGGCGAGGACCTCTTGGAGCAGAACTTCCCGCTGATCCACACCGTCGGCCGCGCCTCCCCCCGCGCGCCGCGGCTCATTGACCTGCGCTGGGGCAGCACCGGCCCCAAGCTGACCCTTGTGGGCAAGGGCGTCTGTTTCGACACCGGCGGTCTGAACCTCAAGCCCGGAAACAGCATGGCGCTGATGAAAAAGGATATGGGCGGTGCGGCCAACGTGCTGGGCCTGGCCCGCATGATCATGGACGCCGGGCTGAACCTGCAGCTGCGGGTGCTGATCCCGGCGGTGGAAAACTCGGTCTCCGGCGCCGCCTTCCGTCCCGGCGATGTGCTGATGTCGCGCAAGGGGCTGACGGTTGAAAACAACAACACCGACGCCGAGGGCCGGCTGGTGCTGGCCGACGCGCTGGCCTTGGCGGCAGAGGATGCGCCGGACCTGCTGGTCTCCATGGCCACTCTTACCGGCGCGGCCCGCGTTGCCGTCGGCCCGGACCTGTCGCCTTTCTATACCGGTCACGAGGGCGACGCCGCCGCCCTCGCCGTCAGTGCGGCCCGCACCGCCGACCCGGTCTGGCGGATGCCCTTCCACGAGCCTTACGAGAACATGATCGAACCGGGCATTGCCGATCTGGACAATGCGCCCTCGGGCGGGTTCGCAGGCTCGATCACCGCAGCGCTGTTCCTGCGACGCTTTGCCGGGGACACCCGCTACATGCATTTCGACATCTATGGCTGGACCCCCAGCGCGGCCCCCGCCCGGCCCAAGGGCGGCGCCCTGCAAGGCGCCCGCGCGCTGTTTGCCGCACTGCCGGAAATGCTGGAGCTCTGATCCCATGGCTGACCGCCGCCGCACGCCGGTGAATGACCGCATCGCCGCCGCCCATCTGCAGGACGCGCCCGAAGGGCTGATGCGGGTGGACGGCAGCGCCGCCCGCAGCGGCGTCCCCGTCGCGGACCTCTTACGCGCGCCTGACGGCGCCCGAGACCGCCAGCTGGTCTACGGCGAGCCGGTCACGGTCTACGAGGACCAGGGCGGCTGGGCCTTTGTGCAAGCGGCCAAAGATTCTTACGTGGGCTATGTCCCCAGCGCCGCCCTGGCCGCACCCTTCGAGGCCACGCATTGGATCAGCGCCCCCGCCACCCACGCCTATTCCGCAGATGATTTCAAATCACCGGAAACCCACGCGCTCAGCCATGGCAGCCGGGTGCAGGCTCTTGGCGGCAAGGGCCGGTTCGCGGAGACCAACCTCGGCTTCATTCCGGCCTGCCACCTGTCCCCCTTGGGCGCCCATGCGGAGGATCCGGTGAAGGTGGCAGAGCTGTTCCTCGGCACCCCCTACCTTTGGGGCGGCAACAGCCGCTTTGGCATCGACTGCTCCGGTCTGGTGCAGGCGGCCCTTCTGTCCTGCGGCATTGCTTGCCCCGGCGACAGCGATATGCAGGAGGCCGAACTGGGTGACGCTGTCCCTGACGCAGACTACCTGCGCGGTGATCTTCTGTTCTGGAAAGGCCATGTTGCGATGGTGCGGGACGCGGAAACCCTGATCCACGCCAACGCCCACGATATGGCAGTTGCCATTGAGCCCATTGCCGCGGCAATCGAACGGATCGCAGCCCAGGGCGATGGCCCGGTCACCGCACACAAACGGCTGGCGTAGACCCCGGCGCCTGCTACAGGCGGCAAAAATCTTACAAAGATTTTTGGCCGGAATTTTGTGAAAATTCCGGTCCCGCTCCGCCGCTAACCTTGCGGCTACTCCACGGAGCGGATCAGCTTGCGCTCCAGCACCCTCAGCACGGTCTTCAGATCCGCCCCGCGCTTCAGGATATGCCCGTCCATGCCGACGACCGAATACTGCCCCTGCCGCTGCCGCAGCTTGGGGCGTTTTTCGATCCGGTAGAGCGGATGTTCTGCAGTGCGCCGGAAAACGGAGAAAACTGCCAGATCACGCAAGGAGGAAATCCCGTAATCGCGCCATTCCCCTGCCGCCACCATACGACCGTAGAGCGTCATAATGACCGACAGTTCCCGGCGGTCAAAGGCGACTTGCTGAGGTATGGGAGATCCGGGAAAAGGCTGCACCTGATCAAAGCTCATAAGTTAAAGGTTGCCCCATTCCTGCGGCAAATCAAGGTTTATCCCCTTCGAATTTTTGTGTGGTGCAGGATGCGCACAGGTTCAAACACCCTGTTTTGCCCGGCTTTCTCCCCGCTCAGGCCGCCGCCAGCGCGCCGCACTGCACTCCCAGGATCTGCTCCAGCGCCACCCGTCCGGGCGTGGTCAGCAGCAGCCCGCGCTTGTGCCGGTGCCGTTTGACCCAACCGCTGTCCAAGGCGTGCTCCAGAATCTGCCGCCCCATCGGTCCGGCCACATGCAGCTTGCGTTCTGTCCAGTCCAGGCAGGGCCGGGCAAAGGGCTGGCGGCCTGTCTTGTCCGGCAGCACCACCCCCAGTTTCAGCCATTCCCCGGCGGGCACTGCGCGAAAGGCGCCCTGCTCCTCTACCAGCATGCCGCGGTCCAGAAAGGCGCGGGTCATCGCCACTGCCAGCGGCCCGGCCAGGTGGTCGTAACAGCTGCGCAGTTGCGCCAGCCCGCCCGCTTTGCGCTGCTGGGCGCGGTGCAGGCTGTCTGCTGGCGCAATTGCCGCCAGCTGCTCCAGCGCATGCGCCACCTCTGCCCCGGCCAGCCGGTGATAGACGCAGCGGCCGCGTTTTTCCGCCACCACCAGCCCTGCGTCCTGCAGCAGGCGCAAATGCGCCGAGGCGGTTTGCGGCGTCACCCCCGCTGCCGCCGCCAGCTCCTTGTTGGTATAGGCGCGCCCTTCCATCAGCTCGCACAGCATCTGCGTGCGGCTGGCGTCGCTGATGGCCTGGCCCAGAATGTCGAAACGCGGTGTGATCATGCCTCTACCTTATGCGGTTTGCGCCGGGACACCCAAGCAAAACCCTTCGCCGCGCGCCGAACTGTCCGCGCGCCCGGTCACGCAAACGAGCCGTGGCAGAACCAGCCCGGCGACAGCGCCCCGCCATGGGCAAAGAACAGCCACAGCCGCGTGCCGCAGCCCGTCACCACCACCCAGTAATCGCGCACCCCGCTGCGCCATTCCGGGTCTTCCAGCCACCACTCGGGCGCAATCCGCTCCGGACCCTCCGCCTCTGCCAGCGCCCAGTCACGGCCGCGCCAGCGGAACTGCTCCGGCACCTGCGGCACATCCGGCGCATGGACCAGCTCCGGCCGCCACAACAGCAGCGGCCGCGGGCGCGGCGGCCGCGGCCAGTCCCCGGCGGCGGGCTCCGACCAGGCCGCCGCCTGCACGGTGAAGGTTTTTCCCGGGATATGGCTCTCCGCCGGATGGCAGCGGGTGATCGCCTCCATCCCCAGCCGCGCGCCCAGCCGGCCGATCAGATCCTCCAGCGCGGTGCCATCCTCCTGCCGCGCCCGCGCCGCGGCACTTGCCTGCAGATGGCCCGCCGGGGTGCGGGCGTGAACGGCTTCGGCCTGCAGGACCTCCAGCCGCAGCATGTCGATGCCGTAGCCCGCATCGATCTGCTCCAGCTTCATCTCCAAGAGCGGCCGGATGCGGGCCGGATCGCGGCTGGCACGGGCCAGGCCCAGGGTCACCGCCTCCATTTCCTGATCGCAGCGGTGCGCCTCCAGCCGCAGCACGCGGGCGCCCTTGCCGCGCGCCTCCAGCCGGGCACAGAGCCGCGGCAGCATCCGGTCGATGCCTGCCAGCAGATCCTCCATCAGCCCGATCGGCTCCGGCAGAGTCAGCCGCACCGCAAAATGGTCCGGGCTGCGCGCGGGCGAAACCGGCTCCGGCGCGCTGCCCATCGCCTGGTCCAGGCGCAGCACCAGCCCCTGCCCGAACCGGCGCGCCAGGCTGGCCCGCGGCTGGCCCAGCAGGTCGCCGATCCGCCGCAGCCCCAGCCGGTTCAGCTGCGCCACCATGGCGCTGTCCAGCCGCAAGGCCGCCACCGGCAGGGGGGCGAGCGCGCCATAGGCCTGGCCGGCTTCGGCAATCCGCCCCAGCTGCGGCACCGCCGCCTGCAGCTGCGGCGCCGCGCCGCCCCGGGTCCAGTGGCGCCGCTTGACGCTCTGGCGCTTCTGCGCCCGCGCACGGGTCGCGCGCGCCTCCTGGTCGATGGCATCGCCTGACCGCTCCGGCGCCGCCTCCTCGCCGGCATAGCGCGCCAGTGCCCAGGCCGCGCCCAGGGTGTCCGCAAGCCCCATCCGCACGCTCAGGCCCATCTCCGCACAGTCCTGCCCCGCCGTCTCCATCAGCGCCGCCTCGCTGCCGAACAGATGCGCGCAACCGGTAAGGTCGATGGTCAGCCCGTCCTCCCCGGCCTCCGCCACCCAGGGGCTGAACTTGCCCGCCCAGCGCCTCAGCGCCGCCAGAAACGCCGCCTCCGCCGCCCGGTTGCGCGGCCGCACCACCAGGCCCGCGCACATCGCATGGGCATCGCGCAACGGCTGGCCGGCCTGCAGCCCCTCTGCCGAGGCGGCAAGGTTTAACGCGGAAATAACCTGGGTGTTGGACACTTCCTCGGCAACGGCCAGCGGCCCGGCAATGCCGCCGCGCTCCGCCCGCAGAATGCGTTCGGCGCCAAGGCGCGGAAACCACAGCGACAGAATGCGGCGATGGGGCATGGGCAGATCACGCAGCAGGGGCCGGCAGACGGCAGGTTACAGGAGTTTCAGTGCAGATGTTCCCATTTTGTTCTAATCATTCGATTCGGTCAATCCGGTCCGGAGCCGCAGCATGACCCTGCGCCTGCTCAAACCGCTTGCCTGCCTTGCGCTCCTCGCGGCCCTTGCCGCCGGGCCTTCTGCCCCGGTCACTGCCGGTGACGGGGTCAGCAAGCATGTGACCCGCCGCATCACCCTGATGACCACGCAAAAGGCCGCAATGGATGTGCTCACCGACATGATGGCCGGGCGCGCCGTCTTCGATCAGGGCAAGGCGCGCATCGCCCGGCGGCAGCTGATCAAATCCACCAGCAGCATCCGCAAGCAGTTCCGCAAACACAGGATGGACCCGCGCAGCCACGCCCGGCCGCAGATCTGGACATCCTGGGATGATTTCGAAGCCCGGGCCAAATCAGCCGAAATTGCGGCCAGAGCCCTCAGCGCCCGCTCCCTGCCCGCCCTGCGCCGCACTCTGCCCGGGCTGATGCAGGGCTGCCTCAGCTGCCACGAGACCTACCGCAGGACCCCCAACAGCTTCACCACGCACTAACAGGGAAAGACCGGCTCAGGCCCCGAACCGCGCCATGAAAGTATCAATCGCGCCGCTGATCACCCGCTCGCGCTCAGCCTCAGAGAATTCAGTGTCGATCTTGAACAGGAACCGCAGGAACACATCGGCCTTGCACAGCTCGATGAACTGCGCCGCGGCCAGATCGGCATCCGCGATCTTCAGCTCGCCGCGCGCCGCCGCGGCCTCGACATAATCGCGGATCTCCCCGTGCAGCACCATCGGGCCGCTTTCATAAAACATCGGCCCCAGCTCCGGGAACCGGTCGGCCTCTGCCACGAAAATGCGGAACAGCTGCAGGCTGAAGCCGCCCAGCAGCACCCCGTGCACCCGCTCCGCCGCCGCCCGCAGCACATCCCGCGGCCCGCAGCTGCCCGGTGTCAGCTCCAGCGATGCATCTGCCTGCTGCACGCAGGCAGAGCGCACCACTTCCATGAACAAGACCCGCTTGTCGGGAAAATAGCTGTAGAGCGTCGCCTTGGAGACCCCCGCCGCCTTGGCGATCTTGTCGACGCTGGCCCCCTCGAACCCGTCCGCCAGGAACACCTCGCGCGCGCCGTCCAGGACCTGATCGAATTTCCGGCCGGTGCGCAGGACGCTGGCTTGTTGGTTCATGCGGGCTCCGTTGGCTGCGTAGGGGTCTGCGCCTAATGTAGCCTGCGCCGCCGCATTGCAACAGCAGAACCCGCACCGCCTTGCGCTCCCTCGCGGAACCGTTATGTTTAGAATTATTCTAAATTGAGGGGCGGCAGATGCGTTTTTTCACCCAGCGCAAGCACTTTGCGGAGCTATCAGAACAGGAAATTCTCGCCCTTGCGATCTCCTCGGAAGAGGACGATGCGCGCATCTACCGCGGCTACGGCGAACGGCTGCGCGGTGAATACCCCGCCTCCGCTGCGATGTTCGACGGCATGGCGGCAGAGGAGGACGGTCACCGCGCCCGGCTCATTGCCCTGCATGAGGCGCGGTTCGGCCCCGCCATCCCGCTGATCCGGCGCGAGCATGTGGCAGGCTACTATGCCCGCCGTCCGGTCTGGCTGATGGAGAACCTGAGCCTCGACCGCATCCGCGATGAGGCCCGCGCGATGGAGCGCGACGCAGAGCATTTCTACACCGCCGCTGCCGCCCGCACCCGGGACGCCGCCACCCGCAAATTGCTGGGTGACCTCGCCGCTGCCGAGGCCGGGCACCAGGCCCGCGCCGGGGAGCTGCAAGAGGCGCACCTGGACGCCGGCACCCGCGCAGACGAGGACCGCGCCGCCCACCGCCAGTTCGTGCTGACCTGGGTGCAGCCGGGGCTGGCCGGGCTGATGGACGGCTCGGTCTCCACCCTGGCGCCGATCTTTGCAACCGCCTTTGCCACCCAGGACACCTGGACCACCTTCCTGGTCGGCATGGCGGCCTCGGTCGGGGCGGGCATCTCGATGGGCTTTACCGAGGCGGCCTCGGATGATGGCGAACTCTCGGGCCGCGGCTCCCCCGTCAAGCGCGGACTGGCCTCCGGCATCATGACCACCGTCGGCGGCCTCGGCCACGCCCTGCCCTACCTGATCCCGGAATTCTGGACCGCCACCACGCTGGCGCTCCTGATCGTGTTTGTCGAGCTTTGGGCCATCGCCTGGATCCAGAACAAATTCATGCAAACCCCCTTCTGGCGCGCCACCATGCAGGTGGTGCTGGGCGGCGCGCTGGTGCTGGGCGCCGGCGCCCTGATCGGCAGCGGCTAGACTCGCAGCAAGGCCCTCCCGCCCGCTCCGGAGCAGCCACAGGCTGCCCCTCCCCGGTTGGGCCCGGCAGCGCTGACGCGCTGCGGGTTGCTCCGCTTGGCCAAGGCAGGGTCAAGGGCGGCACAGCCGCCGCGCGCCAGCGCGGTTCACCCTTAAGGCGCTGAAAGCCTGTCCCGCAACTGGTCAGGCGCTCTCAGCGAAAACCCCTGCCCCGTGCGCAGCACGGGGCCACGCCCAACTGCGAAGGGCATTCTTCGAATGACCATGAGCAGGCGGGAGCACGCCCCTGCCGCTCAAAGCCTGCCCAAAAAACAGCCTTTGCCAATTGGTCAGCTCTTGTTACCAATCCCCCATGGCCGAGATTTTCTTCCGCACCCTGCCCTTCTTCGCAATCATCGGCCTTGGCTACTGGGCCGGGCGCAGCCGCTTCTTCACCGAGGAAGCAACCGCCTACCTCACCCGTTTCGTGTTCTACTTTCCGCTGTCGGCGATGATCTTCGGTTTTGCCGCCAACCTCTCCTTTGCCGAGGTCTTCGATCCTACGCTGATCCTGGGCTATCTGGCAGGCACGCTGGCGGTCTACCTGCTGGTGACAGCCGTCGCCATGATCCGCGGCCTGGACGTGCCCACCGCGGCGGTGGAGGCGCAATGCGCGGCAATCGGCAATGTGGGCTTCCTGGGGCTGCCGATGATGGCGATCCTGTTCGGCCCGGCCTCCGCGGCGCCGATGATGGTGGTGCTCAGCGTCGATCTGGTGGTGTTTTCCTCGCTGATCGTCATCCTGATCAACGCCGGCCGCGGCCAGGGCCTAGGTCTGGCGACCCTGAAACTGGTCGGCCTGGGCCTGCTGAAGAACCCGATGATCCTGTCCATCGTCGCGGGCCTCGCCTGGTCGGCCTCCGCGCTGCCGATCCCGGAGCCCGCCAACGATTTCCTCACCATCCTCGGCGGCGCCGCCACGCCCGGCGCGCTCTTCGCCATCGGTGCATCGCTCGCGTCGAAATCGGCGGAGCGGGTCCAGGTCGCGGGCTGGCTCAGCTTTGCCAAGCTGGTGCTGCACCCGGCCTGCGTCGCTGTCGCGGTGCTGTGGCTGATCCCCGCCGCGCCGTTTTCCGCCGCGGTTGCCATCGCCGCCGCCTCCCTGCCGGTTGCGGGCAATGTCTACATGCTGGCGCAGCACTACGGCGTTGCCCCGCACCGGGCCTCCGCCGCCATCTTCATCTCCACCGTAGTGTCGATCGTGACCGTGCCGGCAGTGATCGCCTGGGTCTCCTAAACCCGGATCACGTAATCCTTGCGGGTGGTCTCGATCACCTCCCAGGTGCCGCTGAAGCCGGGCCGCAGGATAAAGCTGTCGCCTGCCGCCAGAGGATACTCGGTGCCGTCGTCGCTGGTGATCACCGAGCGCCCCTCCAGGATCCGGCAGTATTCCCATTCGTCATAGGATATCCGCCACTTGCCCGGCGTCGACTGCCAGATGCCGCAGTACAGCCCGTCACGCTCCTCCGCGTTCCAGGTGGTGAACACCGGGTCTCCCGCAATCACCTTCTCCGGCGACGGGCGCTCGACCTCCGCCTCCGCAGCCTCCGGTGTCAGCCTCAGAAAATCCCTCATGGCCCCTGGCCTCCCTGTTGTTCTGGCGGCAGACTGTCCCGGTTTTCACCGCCGCTGTCCAGAACCCCCAGGCGCGGCTGCTGCCGCCGCCAGCCGCCCAAAGCCCCGGATGTTTGCGGTTTCGCAAGCCTTCTGCCGCAAAAACCGGCCTTGCCGCCGCCCTCCCGCTGGACGCTGCGGCAATCTGCGGATAGCGATAGGGCTATCAGATTTGAGGAGCCTCACCCATGGAAACCGTTTCCGAGAACCGCGCCTTTGGCGGCACCCAGGGCGTCTACAAACACGCCAGCAC
>JABXIA010000297.1 GCA_013373325.1 Paracoccaceae bacterium | reverse complement strand
TCCTTTGCCCGCGCCTTCCTCAAGGCGCAGATGGGCGCCGGCATGGTGCTGCCGACCAAGGGCCGCGCCTTCATCTCGATCAAGGATGGCGACAAGGGCCAGCTGATGCTGGAGGCCGCGCAGATCCTGGTCGAGCAGGGCTTTACCCTGGTCGCCACCCGCGGCACCCAGAACTGGCTGGAAGGCCAGAACGTGGCATGCGAGCTGGTCAACAAGGTCTATGAGGGCCGCCCGCATGTAGTGGACATGCTGAAGGACGGCGACGTCCAGCTGCTGATGAACACCACCGAAGGCGCCCAGGCCGTTGAGGACAGCAAGGAAATGCGCTCCGTCGCGCTTTATGACAAGATCCCCTACTTCACCACCGCGGCCGGCTCCAACGCCGCCGCGCGTGCGATCAAGGCCCAGGCCGAAGGCGATGTTGAGGTGAAGTCGCTGCAGGGCTGACCCCTGCTTAGGCGCCCCTGCGCGCCACGATCAGATCACTGAAAGCCCCGGGATGTCCCGGGGCTTTTGCTTTGCAGTGCGGCCCTGACGCCGGACATGGAAACAGCCCCGGGGGAACCAAGCGGGGCTGTTTCGCATTCTGATGCCGCGCGCTGGCAGCAACAGTATCTGTCTGCGGGCCTGCGTCACCCCGCCTCGCGCATCAGCGCTTGCAGCTCATGGCCCAGCGGGGCTGCCAGCGACACGCCGCGGCCGCTCATCCGCGCCTTGGAGGAAATCACCGACACCAGCTGCGGCAGCCGCCCGGGCCGTGTCTGCAGCACCGGCGAGCCGGAGGCGCCGAAATCGACCCGGCAGGTTGTGATGACCGACGTCTGACGCGCCGCGATCACCTGGCAGGCGCTTTGCAGCCGCGGCGAAGTGGCGTTGCTGTGGGAATAGGACATCACATCCACCTGCGCACCCTTTTGCGGCGCTGCGGCCAGCGACAGCGGACGGATGACATCGCCGCTGATCGCCCGGTCCAGCCGCAGCACGGCAATGTCGGTGCCGGTCTGGAACTGGCTGGTCTGGCCATGGCGGTAGCCGGGATGGATCACCGCCTTGGCCACCTTGCGCGCTGCCGTGGACTGGCGGCCGTTGAGACCCGCCTCAAACTTGATGCTGCGCGGATTCACGCGGCGGCCATGGCGGATATCGAACAGGCAATGGGCGGCGGTCAGCACCAGATCCGGCGCAATCAGCGTCGCGGTGCACATGGCCCTGCCGCCGATGTTCAGACGGCCCACGGCCTGCCACCCCGGAACCGTCTGCACTGCGCCATCCTGCCCTCCTGCGGCGGCGCTGCCTGCGTTGCAGACGGTTGCGATGGCTACGGCGGCGGCAATTCCAAGCAGTCGTTTCATGTCACTCACTCCATGTTCCCACATCTCCAATGTCGGTGAGCTGTGCGGCTGGAATGGGGCCTGCTGCGGTGCCGCGCAGGCAGAAAGATGTGCAGAATAAGACAGGGTTAACAGGGCCTTAACAGGTGACCTTTTTGCCGCTGCCGAGGTGCGTAAAGGCCTTATTTACTTAACGGGCGCGATCAATTTTCGGAAAAATCCCTGAAAAACACGCGAAAATCCGATCTGTTTCGTTAGGAGGAAAATCCGCGGTTTTCGCTGGTTTTACGTCTTTTCCGGCACCGCTGGTAACACCGCGTGCCAATTGCGGCGCAAACAAGCCTTAACAACCCGCTAATGCGCGGCCTTCATGCCTGCCCAATTGCTTAACCGCCGGCCACACCTATGGGATGAGCATGAAGGCAAGCGGCTCTCCCGGCTTGTCAGGCATGATCCGGAAACAAAGAAACCCCGGCAGGGCCGGGGCTCTGTCAGCTTGGCTTCAGGCAAACCGGCCCGCCTACTTCTGCGAGACCCGCCTGTGCACCTCTTCCGCGCTCTCCACACGCTCAGAGTAACGGTCCACCAGGTACGCCTTGCGGCCGCGCACCAGCCAAGTGAATTTGACGAGTTCTTCCATCACATCCACCAGGCGGCGGTAGAACGGGCCGTCAGGCAGGCGCTCGCCCTCCTCGAACTCCAGCCAGGCCTTGGGGATCGAGCTTTGGTTCGGGATTGTCAGCATCCGCATCCAGCGGCCGAGGATGCGCATCTGGTTGACCGCATTGAAGCTTTGCGACCCGCCCGACACCTGCATCACCGCCAGTGTCTTGCCTTGAGTGGTGCGGATGCCGCCCTGCAGGGACAGCGGCAGCCAGTCGATCTGCAGCTTCATGATGCCGGTCATCGCGCCGTGGCGCTCCGGGCTGGACCAGACCATGCCCTCGGACCACACCGCCAGCTCGCGCAGCTCCGCCACCTTGGGATGCTCCGCCGCGCCCGCATCATCCGGCAACGGCAGCCCGGACGGGTCAAAGATCCGCGTCTCGCAGCCCAGGGCGCGCAGCACCCGCGCCGCCTCCTCCGCCGCCTTGCGGGAATAGCTCACGTCGCGCAGGCTGCCGTACAGCAGCAGAACGCGCGGCGGGTGGCGCGGATCACCGGGTGCGGCCAGCAAGTCCACGTCAGCCGGATGCAGCTGATCCACCGCTATTCCGGGCAGATCGCTCAGGTCAGGGCTGTCAGGCACTTTCTTCTTCCAGGTGCAGCTTCATGTCCAAGAGCACCTGCTGCAGCAGAACCGTTTCGCGCAACAGGCGTTTTGCCTCGTTGACGGTGATGATGCCGTCTTCCATCGCAGACTGGTATTCGCACATCAGCTGGGCAAACCGCTGGCTGAGGGCGATCACATCCGAATTGACGCCGCCGCTGCGGCCGGTTTCCTCAGCACTGCCGTTGCCATTGTAGGACAGCGTGATGTTCTTCAGATCCGCCAGCGCCGAGGTCACATGCGGATAGGAGGCCGCGCTTTCCAGCTTGGCCACAGCATCCACCGGCATGAACCGGTCGGCATGCTCGGCATTGTCCGAATAATACCGGCCCAATGTGGCCTTGGATTTGCCGGTGATCTGGCAGGCAGCTTCAATGCCCACATCCTTGACCAGCGCCTCGGTGTGCTTTTTCAGATACGTCCCGATTTCCGCCATAAATTTCCTGCCTGGCTTGACCCGCCGCGCCCCCATGGGGAACGAACCAGTTAATTTCCCATATCCGAGTTGTAGAGGAATTGCGATACCTTATCCATCCCTCAGGTTTTCAGGGATTTAGCAAGTGACATGGTGCAATTGGCATCTGTTGTCCAGTGCAAAGCAGGATGGGTGAGTGACGTCCTGCCTTTCAGGGTAATTGGTCTGCCCGGAACTTGTGCTCTCCGGGGCAAATGGCGTTGGCCGCCAAAAGGGTTTTGTTCCACCCTGGCCGCGTCTGCCCCGGGGGGCCTTCCGGCGCCCCGGCTGACCCGCCGCACTGCCCAAGAATCCGGTTTCCCCGGCGCCCCCATGCGGGTAAACCCGGCGCCATGGCCAAGCTCTATTTCAATTATTCCACCATGAACGCGGGCAAGTCGACGGTGCTGCTGCAGGCGTCGCACAACTACCGTGAGAACCATATGGAGACCTACCTGCTGACCGCCCGTCTGGACGACCGGGCCGGCACCGGCAGGATCGCGTCGCGCATCGGCATCGGCGAGGAGGCGGACATGTTCTCTGCCGGCGACGATCTCTATGCCCGTATCGAAGCGCGCCGTGCCCGCGGCCAGCTGGCCGCGATTTTTGTCGATGAGGCGCAGTTCCTGGAACCGGAACAGGTCTGGCAGCTGGCCCGCGTGGTCGATGACCTGCGGGTGCCGGTGCTGGCTTACGGGCTGCGGGTGGATTTCCAGGGCAACCTTTTCCCCGGCTCCGCCACCCTCCTGGCGCTGGCGGATGAAATGCGCGAGGTGCGCACCATCTGCCATTGCGGCAAGAAGGCCACGATGGTGGTGCGCCAGAACGATCGGGGCCAGGTGCTGACCGAGGGCGACCAGGTGCAGATCGGCGGCAATGAGACGTACGTCTCGCTCTGCCGCCGCCATTGGCGCGAAGCTGTGGGCGATACCCCCAAAGACAAAACAGCCGCCCCGTAGGGCGGCTGCATCATTCCAGCCTAGCGTAAAGGCTCGGCTTAAACCCGGTTTGGCAATTCAGCCCCGGCCAGATAGGCCGCGACATTATCCAGCGCCATATGGCCCATGTTGCTGCGCACTTCCTCGGTCGCGGTGCCCAGATGCGGCAGCAGGGTCGCGTTGTCCAGATCGATCAGCGCCTGCGGCACCTTGGGCTCGAACTCATAGACGTCCAATCCCGCGCCGCCGATGCGGCGGTTCTGCAGCGCCTCGATCAGCGCCGCCTCCTCCACCACTTCGCCGCGGGCGATGTTGATCAGATGCGCATGGGGCTGCATGGCGTTCAGCACTTCGGCGTTGATCAGATGCGTGGTCTCAGGCCCGCCCGGCACCGCCACCACCAGGAAATCCACCTCGCCCGCCATGGCAATCAGGCTCTCGGCCCGGTCCGCGGGGAAGTCCAGCTCCTTGGGGGAACGCGCCACATAAGACACATCCATGCCGAACCCGAAGTGACAGCGCTGCGCAATTGCCTGGCCGATGCGGCCCATGCCGGCGATACCAACGCGTTTGCCGGTGGCATGCAGGCCCAGCATCTGGGTCGGATGCCAGCCCTCCCAATCGCCTTTGCGCAGCATCCGCTCGCCTTCGGACGCGCGGCGCGCCGACATCAGGATCAGCGTCATCGCGATATCGGCGGTGGCATCGGTCACGGCGCCGGGCGTGTTGGTCACCTCGACACCGGCCGCCCGCGCGGCCTCGACGTCGATGTGGTTGTAGCCAACGCCGAAATTGGCCAAGAGCTTGCAGCGGGGCGTACCCGCCTTGGCAAAAATCTCTGCCGTAAACCTGTCGCCCAGCGTCGGGACCACGATGTCGAACTCGGACAATGCGCGCAGCATCTCCGCCTCATTCATCACCGCGTTGGTCTCGCGGATTTCCAGATCGGCAAAGGCCTCCCGTGCCCGTGCCGTGACCGCTGCCGTCATCGGCCGCGCAATCCAGATTTTCATCTCAATGCATCCTCCCGCCCAGCGGGACCTGTCCATCGGGGCCCGCCAGGAATATCTCTCCGTTTTCATCCGGCAGGCCCAGAACCAGGATCTCTGACATGAACTTGCCGATCTGCCGCGGCGGGAAGTTTACGACGGCCAGAACCTGCTTGCCCACCAGCGTTTCCGGCATGTAATGCGCCGTAATCTGCGCTGAGCTCTTTTTTACGCCAATATCCGGCCCGAAATCGACCCAGAGCTTGATTGCCGGCTTGCGCGCCTCGGGAAACGGCTCCGCACGGATGATTTCACCGACCCGGACATCGACCTTCAGGAAGTCGTCAAAGGAAATCTCAGCCACGCGACAGCTCCTTGGAGCGGTTGGTTGCCGCCGCCACCGCACGGTTCAGCAGTGCCGGGAACCCGTCATCATCATCCATCAGCACTTCCAAAGCGGCCTGGGTGGTGCCGTTGGGGCTGGTCACATTGATGCGCAGCTGGCTGGGGCTGTCCTCTGCCGCCTCTGCCAGCGCGCCGGCGCCCGCAACAGTTGCCTTGGCCAGCTGCATCGCCAGTTCGGCGGGCAACCCCTGCGCCTCGCCCGCAACGGCCAGCGTCTCGATCAGGTGGAACACATAGGCGGGACCGGAGCCGCTGACACCGGTGACGGCATCCATCTGGCCCTCATTGTCCAGCCGCACAACCTGACCCACGGCCTTCAGCAGCCCTTCGGCCCGGTCGAGGTCGGCGTCGCTGGTGTGGCTGTTGCCGATAATCGCGGTAATGCCGCGCCCGACGGCGGCCGGCGTGTTCGGCATCGCCCGCACGATCGGCGACTGCGCGCCCAGCACATCCTCAAAGGTTGCAATCGAGGTGCCTGCCGCCACTGAGATGAACAGAGTGGAACCATTGCCGTAGCTCTGCAGCGTGGGCAGTGCTTCGCCCATCATCTGCGGCTTCACCGCGATCAGGACGATTCCCGGCGCCGCGGGCAGCTCTGCGTTGATCTGAACGCCGGTGCCCTTCAGCCAGTCCGACGGGTACGGGTCAATCACCCAGACCGAGGATGCGGGCAGTCCGCCCTCCAGCCATCCGGCCAGCATCGCCGATCCCATCTTGCCGCAGCCCAGCAGCACCAGGCCGCGTGCAGCAATATCCTGCATATCCATGTTTCGCCCCTCCCCTTGGTGTCAGGTTCAGGGCACAGGTTTACGCCCGGCCGTAGGCCTCTGCAATGGCGACCTGCATCGCCTCCTGCGGGCTGCGCTGGCCCCAGACCGCCAGCTGGATCGCCGGATAATAGCGCTCCGCATTGGCGACGGCTGCATTCAGCATCGCATCGATCTGCTGCGGGCTGGCCATCTGGCCGCCGGACAGCATCAGGCCATAGCGGAACAGCATCAGCTTGTGGTCTGCCCAATAGGTGAAGGAGCCCTCCCAGCACTGGTCGTTCATGCTGTTGATCAGCTCGTACAGCCGCGGCAGCTCCGCCTCCGGCGGCTCCATCTCAAAGCTGCAGACCAGCCGCAGGCATTCCTCATAGCCCGACCAGGCCAAGGTCAGCGAATAGGTGCGCCACTGCCCTTCCACGGACATCGCGATCTGATCGTCCCCGACCCTGTCGAAGTCCCAGTCGTGGTGCGACGCCAAGGTCTCGACAATATCGATCGGATGGACGTCTTCTTCCAGGTGAAGCTCGGATAGTGCCATGATGCCACCTCTCATTTTTGCCTAGCACACAAGGGCCCATAGGCGCCCTATAGCTAGGTTTTTGTGCTACGGGCCGGGGAGGCATCCCCGCTCCCATACTAGATATGGTGGAGCCGAAAAGGTGATCTGGCAACCCTTTATTTAGGGGATAACTGCAATAACTTGTGGATGAACAATCCACAGCCCCCTAAATGCCGGCTGCGCGACTATGGCGTCACCAGCCGCTGAGGTAAACCCCGGACAGCCGTGTGAACCCTGTCATCTGTATATGCTGTGAAGGCCTGCGTTCAGGACAGCCGAGACACCTGCGGATCCATCGCATCAAAGGACACCGGCCAGAATTCCGACAGGAAGCCCACTGCCTCCTGCTCTGACACCTCCGACCGGTTACCCGTAGTGTCATAGGCCCGGCCGATGGTATAGCGCAGCGCCGTCCCATCCCCGTCCGGCGTCAGCTGGTAGGTCTCGGGCAGCTCAACGCCCTCCCGCGCCGGATCCTTGATCCGGGTCGAGAAATATTCAAACGGCTGCCAATCGGTGACGCGGTAGACAAACTCCGCCAGCGAATGGGCGCAGTGATAAACCGATCCTGGCCCCAGGCGGCCCTGCGGGTTCTCCATCCGCATGGCGCTGACCTGATCCATCCACCGCAGCTTGAACTCCGGCGCGGTCAGGGCTTCCCAGACCAGCTGCGGCGCGGCGTCGAACCGGCGCCGGTAGGTCCAGACCCCGTCCGCCTCCTCCAGGAAATCCCGCTCCTGCCCGGCGCGGAAGTGCTCCCAGGCGCGGGCCAGGTCATAGACCTGCATGGCGACATCGCCGAAATGCTCGATGGCCTGCGCATAGGGCTGCATCGCCGCCTGCAGCTGCATCGCCTCTACCGCCGCATCGCTGAACAGCGCGTAGCTGCGCACCCCGGTTTCCGCCGCAGCCTCTGTCTTGGTCATCCGGTGCACCAGGATCACGTCGGCCCCGGACAGATCCTTGACCGGCCCCACCTGCATCTCCTCAAAGGCGCCGTAGTGGACGATCACCTTCAGATCCAGCCCGCCCGCATTGGCGCAGGCGCGGCAGGGGCATGTGGTATTGGCCACGATATCCTGCCGCCGTGCGGCAAAGGCGTTGTACAGGTTCTCACAGAACGTCAGCAGCAGATCGCCGGACACCAGCTCAACCCGGGATGAATAGGCCAGCACCGCGTCGCCTTCCAGCTTCCAGAAGTGCAGCGGCTCGCCAACCTGCTCTGCCACCGCCTGCAGCAGCGACTGCAAGATCGGGTTGGCATGGTCCAGCTCTGAGGAGGTCAGAAACTGGGTGTACCCGGAAATATCCGCAATCAGCATATAGCCGTTCTGTGCCGTCATCGTCTCTGTCCCCGCCTAACACACCCGGGCGCCGCCAAAGCAGCCCGGGACCAGTATAGCAGAACATATCGGAAATTGCGCATGGATGGCCGTCCCGTCCGCCAAAGGCCCCAGGTCAAGGAGGGCCTCATAATACGCATTTACAGTGCGCATTAATTCACCTAGAACTTCTGAACAAGCACTGAGAATACCCATTAAACCCGCAAAGGAGCACCCCATGACCCTCTCCGAAGCCTTCCTCTGGCCCGGAACCAAAGTCTGTGAACGCCTGGGGGTCGACCCCGAGGGCGAAGCCGGGCTGATCCGCTGGATGGTCAATACCCTGGTCTACCTGATCCTCAGCCTGACCTGCGTCTGGATCTTCGCCGTTTGACCGCAACCCCGGCTTCCCGCGGCCGTTCCCTGGCTTCTGTGCCATGTCCGGCGTCCGGATCTGCCCGCTTGCCGCCGCAGCAGGCGGGCAGTGCCTTCAGCGGAAGGCCGGACCGTGCGCCCAGACGGTCAGCGACTTGCGCTCGCCGCGGGTGACCGGCGTCACCTGATGAAGCAGAAAGCTGGGGAACACCGTGGCGCTGCCCTGCACCCGGCTGGCGGCCACCACATGGGCGCCGGGCATGATCTCCAGATCGCCGCCATCATAGGATCCGGGCTTGCTCAGCTGCACCACCAGGCTCAGCTTGCGCTTGCCAGCCACCGGGCCGTCGCCAATGTCGGAATGCCAGGCGAAATGGCCGCCGTCCCTGGCTTTGTAGCTGGCCGCCTGCGGGCTTTCGGCAAACTCGCGCAGGTCAAAGCCGAACCGCTCCTTGTTGGCGCGCCGCACCACTGAGATCAGCCGGTCCATCACCCAGCCGGTGCCCGGCACATCGTCCAGCCACACCACGCTGCCCCGGCGCAGGTTATGATCGCGGGTCTGGCCCACCAGCAGCGCCTCGCTGTCCGGCGCCTCCTCCGCCTTGCGGATGATCTCCGCGCATTCCTGCGTGCTGAACGCCCCCGGCACCGTATAGACAGACACCATGCTGTGATCCCTCTGATGAAGCTGTGGCAGCATGTACCGCAGGCCCCGCAAACCGCTGCGCAGTTTTCGACCCCGCGGACGGAAAGCGACCTGTTTTTATCCACAGGCCCGCAGGGCAGCTATGCAAGGGATGCAGAGGTTTTGAGCCGGGCGCGCAGCCTGCACCGCCCGGGACTTCCAAGGCACAAAAAAGCCCGCCGCAGACCGCTCTGCCGCAGGCTCTCATTCACCGCAGGGCAGTCAACCTGCCCGCCAGCGCCTGATCTTATTTCTGCGCCGCCTCCAGCGCGTCCAGACGGGCCTTCAGCGCCTCGTTCTCTTCGCGCGCCTTCTGGGCCATTGCGCGTACCGCGTCGAACTCCTCGCGGGTGACGAAATCGCGGTCGGCCAGCCAGCGGTCGATCATGCTCTTCAGCGCGGTGTCCGCCTCATCCTTGGCGCCCTGGGCCACGCCCATCGCATTGGTCATCAGCTGCGAAATATCGTCCAGGATCTTGTTGCGGGTCTGCATGTTCTTCTCCGTCTCGGGGTTGCCTCCTATATGGGGAAGCACGCGCGCGGCTGCAAGCCGTTGACTTCTCCCAAGGACCAAAGGCATTCAGTCGCACATGCAGGCCATGATCCCCTTCCCCGACCTCTCGCCCGAGATTTTCTCGATCGCCATCGGCAGTTTCGAATTTGCCCTGCGCTGGTACGCGCTGGCCTATATCGCCGGCATCGTCATTGCCTGGCGCCTGGCCGTTGCCGCGCTGCGCCGCCCCGCCCTTTGGCCCGCAAACCAGCCGCCGATGAAACCGGAACAGGTGGAGGATCTGCTGACCTGGATCATCCTCGGCGTGATCCTTGGCGGGCGGCTCGGCTTCGTGCTGTTCTACCAGCCAGCCTATTACCTGGCGAACCCTGCGGAGATCCTGAAAATCTGGCAGGGCGGCATGGCCTTTCACGGCGGCCTCATCGGCGTGATCCTGGCAACGCTGATCTACGCCGCGCGCCACAATATTGCCAAACTGCAGATCGCCGATCTGGTGGCCCACACAGTCGCGCCGGGACTGTTGCTGGGGCGGCTGGCGAACTTCATCAATGCAGAACTCTGGGGCCGGCCGACCGATCTGCCTTGGGGCGTTGCCTTTCCCGGCCAAGCAGCGCAGGACTGCGGCCAGGCGCTGGGACAGCTCTGCGCCCGCCACCCCTCGCAGCTCTACGAGGCGCTGATGGAGGGGCTGATCCTTGGCGCCCTGCTGCTGTACCTCGCCTGGCGCCGCAACGCGTTCCGCACCCCCGGCCGGCTCCTGGGCGTGTTCCTGGCAGGCTACGGCCTCGCCCGCTTCATTGTCGAGTTTTTCCGTCAGCCGGATGCCCAGTTCGTCACCCCCGGCAATCCGCTCGGGCTGGCCTGGCAGATTGACGGCATCGGCCTCACCCAGGGCCAGGCGCTGTCGCTGCCGATGATCGCCATCGGCCTCTGGTTCCTGCTGCGCGCCCGTCAGGCCGCCCGGAGCACTGCATGAGCCTGAGGGACCACCTGACCGCCCGCATCCGCGCAGACGGTCCGATCTCTGTGGCCGAGTATATGGCCGACTGCCTGCTGCACCCGCAGTTCGGCTATTACACCACCCGCGACCCGCTGGGGGCCAAGGGGGATTTCACCACCGCGCCGGAAATAAGCCAGATGTTCGGGGAATTGCTGGGCCTTTCCCTGGCCCAGGCCTGGCTCGACCAGGGATCGCCTGCCCCTTTCACCCTGGCGGAACTCGGCCCCGGCCGCGGCACCCTGATGGCCGACCTCCTGCGCGCCACCCGCGGCGTGCCGGGCTTTCACGCCGCTATGCAGATCCACCTGGTGGAGGCCTCCCCCGCCCTGCGCGGCGTTCAGGCCAGCACGCTGGAGGGCTATGCGCCCGTATGGCTGGACAGCGTGGAGACCCTGCCGGACCAGCCCCTGTTCCTGGCCGCCAATGAATTCTTCGACGCCCTGCCCGTCCGCCAGTTCCTCCGCGCAGGTGAGGGCTGGAGCGAGAAACGCATCGGCCTGCAGGACGGCACGCTTGCCTTCGGCCTCAGCCCCGCCGCACCGCAGCCCGCACTGCAGCACCGGCTGGAAGACACAAGTGACGGCGATCTGGTGGAACTCTGCGAGGCCGCCGCCCCCGTCATCCAGGCCATCGCCGCCCGAATCGCTGCCCATGGCGGCGCCGCGCTGATCATCGACTACGGCGACTGGCGGGCGCTGGGAGACACGCTGCAGGCCCTGCGCGCGCATGAACCCGCCGATCCGCTGCAAGCGCCGGGCGAGGCCGATCTGACCGCGCATGTGGACTTTGAGGCGCTGGCGCTGGCCGCCAAAACCGCCCGTTGCGCCTTTACCCGCCTCACCCCGCAGGGGGTGTTCCTGGAACGGCTCGGCATCACGGACCGCGCCCGCGCTCTCGCCGCTCCCCTCCAGGGGGACGGTCTGGAAACCCTGATCGCGGCACATCGGCGGTTGACGCACCCCGATGAAATGGGAAACCTGTTCAAAGTGCTCGGCCTCTATCCTTCGCAGGCCGCCCCTCCGCCAGGATTGAACCCATGATGGCTAACAATGACGCTTGAAATTCTCACGTCCGATCTGCTTGGCCCTGTGCGGCACGGGTTCTTCACCCGCAAGGGCGGCGCCTCTTCAGGCATCTACAGCGGCCTGAACTGCGGCCTCGGCTCCACCGACCAGCGCGAGGCGGTGCAGATCAACCGCAACCGCGTCGCCGCTGCGATGGATGTGCCGCCGGACCACCTCTGCGCCGTGCACCAGGTGCACAGCGCCGATGTGCAGGTGGTGACGGAACCCTCGCAAGACCGCCCGCGGGCGGACGCGATGGTCACCAATGTGCCGGGCATTGCGCTCTCGATCCTGACCGCCGACTGCCAGCCGGTGCTGTTCCACGACCCCAAGGCCGGCGTCATCGGAGCCGCCCATGCAGGCTGGCGCGGCACCCTGGACGGGGTGCTGGAGGCCACATTGGACGCGATGGAAAGCCTCGGCGCCAGCCGCGCCAACACCGCTGCCGTGATCGGCCCGACAATCTCCCAGCGCGCCTACGAGGTCGGCCCGGAGTTCTTTGACGACTTCATGGGGCAGGACGATGCCTATGCCCGTTTCTTCGCCAACGGCGAAGGCGACCGCTACCTGTTCGACCTGCCCGGCCTTGGCCTCCACAAGCTGCGCCAGGCCGGTATCGGCGCCGCCGAATGGAGCCGCCACTGCACCTATTCCGACGCCGGGAAATTCTACTCCTTCCGCCGCGCAACCCACGCGAAAGAAGCCGACTACGGCCGCCTGATCTCCTGCATCCGGCTTTAAGCTTCCAGCAACCTCTCCAATTATGGCGGATTTTAATTAAATCCGCCGTATTCGCTGTTTCCGCTGCGGAAACCCTCCCGGCTTCCTTGGAATTTTCTAATAAATTCAGCCGCATACCGAGTTACCCCTTCACGCGGCGCAGCGGCTGATGCATCTGCAGCGGAACCGAAAATGCCCTCTGCGGGTCATATTCAGGGCGCAAAGGCTGCCCATAAACAGGTCAGACCAGACAAAACTGCAGCCGCCCGCAACGACGGGCGGACCTGCCGGGCGAAGGACAGACTGACCATGAAAATGAACTCGCGCTTCATTGCCTCAATCATCCGCTCCGCCAGAAGCGGCGCCGCTCCCCTGCCGTGGGGACCCCGCCGCTTCAGCTGCGGCCAGGCGCCTCAGCAGGGAACCGTACGCAAACTGGGTTAACGCCGGGGACGGATGCCCCCTTGGCGGCCACCCCTGGCGCATCTGCGCCAGCCCGGCCAGCCGCCAAGGGGGCATCCAACCGGCCGTGTCCCGCACAGCGCTGACGCTGCGTCAGCACCCGGCGGGATTTAACAAGTGCATTAACCAGTTTGCTTCAGATTTTTTGACAATTTGAGCAAAATCCGGGAAAGCTGGTGTCATAAATTGTTCAAGCACGTCTGTGTTGCCGGTGGGGGCCGATGCAAGCGGGCAGTTTGAAAGGAAAGGTCTGCTGTCATGACCATCCCCCAGTCGTTGCACAGGGCTGCAGCCAATGCCGTCGAGGCCACTGCGATCCTGCAGGACCCCGCCGCACTGCGCAGCACCATCAAGCCGCAGCTGCGCCGCTTCGAGGTCAGCTGCCTGCTGCCTGGCGGCGGCATCTCCGAAACCCGCCACATCGCCCCGGCCCTGCCGCTGTTCGAGAACGCTTTCTGCGCCTTCACCCGCGGCTCGCTGGTGGAAACCGCCCAAGGCCCGATTGCGGTCGAGGATCTGCTGCCCGGCGACGAGATCCTGACCTGCGGCGGCGGCAGCCAGCCGCTGGCCTGGATCGGCCGCACCAGCGTTCTGCCCGGTCGCTCCGGCAGCCGCGGCCGCAGCTGCACGCTGACCAGCTTCATGGCCGACAGCCTGGGCCTGCAGAAACCCTCTGCCAGCCTGGTGGCCGGCCCCGCTGCACGCCTCCTGCGCACGCCGCCGCACTTGCAAGGCGCGGGCGACGAGCAGCTGCTGACGCTGGCTTCCGAATTCCAGGACGGCATGAGCATCTTTGAAACCGCACCGCCGGCGCCTGTGGATCTCTACCACCTCTGCCTGCCGGGCCACGCGGTGATCACCGTCGGCGGCCTGGCCTTTGAAACCTACCACCCGGGACCGGATGCGCTGAAACTGGCCAGCTATGCGATCAAGACGCTGTTCTTGAATCTCTTTGCCCATACCGACAGCATCCAGGGCTTCGGCCCGCTGGCCCACCCAAGAGCGGACGGCATCAGCCAGCCCGGACCTGCGATGCTGTGAACCGGCAGCGGCGGGCAACAGGCCCGCCCTTCAGCCGGCCCGGCTTTTTCTGACCCGCCCTCGCCTTTCGTCAGGCCTCGCGTGCCAGACGCTCTTCCAGCACTTCAAACGGCACGCCCGGCTCATCCTTGGCGCCGCGGATCACCAGCGATGTCTTTACACTGGCCACATTCGGGGTGGTCAGCAGATCGCCGGTCAGGAAACTCTGAAAGGTGCTCAGGTCCGGCGACACGCACTTCAGGATGAAATCCACCTCACCGTTCAGCATATGGCACTCGCGCACCAGCGGCCAGCTGCGGCACTTCTCCTCAAAGGCGCTCAGCTCCACCTCGGCCTGGCTCTCCAGCCCCACCATGGCAAAGACCTGCACCTCGAACCCCAGCTCGCGGGCGTTCACATCCGCATGATAGCCGTGAATCAGCCCGGCCTCCTCCAGCGCCCGCACCCGGCGCAGACACGGCGGCGCCGAAATCCCGACCCGCTTGGCCAGTTCCACATTGGTCATCCGCCCATCGGCCTGAAGCTCCGACAAAATCTTGCGATCAATCGGATCAAGACGGGTTGTGACCATACCGGAAGCTCCTGTGAGATTTGCGTTTCTTATAGCACCGCCACCGGGCTGCGCAATATTGTTTCATCGACGCGCAATATTCTTTGCAGCGCGAGGGCGCAAGACGCAATGCGCGGATCCGCGGCAAATTTGTATCCCGCCGCATGCAGCCCCTTGGGGGTTTAAGCCTGCCCGCCCTGCCGCTATATGCATTTCCTGACGGCGGCACGCCCGCCAGGCTGCATTACGTGGGGAACACACATGAGCGAGACGCGCCACACCAAGGTTCTGATCATCGGCTCCGGGCCTGCCGGCTATACTGCGGGGGTCTATGCCTCCCGTGCCATGCTCGAGCCGATTCTGGTCCAGGGCATCGAGCCCGGCGGCCAGCTGACCACCACCACCGAGGTGGAGAACTGGCCTGGCGACACCGAGGTACAGGGCCCCGACCTGATGGTGCGGATGCAGGAGCACGCCAAGGCGATGGGCACCGAGATCATCGGCGACATCATCACCGATCTGGACCTGTCCAAGCGCCCCTTCGTGGCCAAGGGCGACAGCGGCACGGAATACGTGGCCGATGCGGTCATCCTGGCCACCGGCGCCCG
>JABXIA010000164.1 GCA_013373325.1 Paracoccaceae bacterium | reverse complement strand
TACTGAACTAGGAGGACAGGATTGACATTATTGCTGATATCCTGCTTGCAGCCGGAGCGCTGGGCGCCGGATTCTATTGTCTGGTGCTGTCGCGCCGGCTGAAGCGGTTCAATGACCTGGAAAAAGGTGTTGGCGGAGCGGTTGCCGTTCTGTCTGCACAGGTGGATGACCTGAACAAATCCCTGCAATCGGCCCAGCAGGTGTCCGACGGGTCCAGCAAGGCGCTGCAGCAGCTGACCGGACGGGCCGAATCTGTGGCGCAGCGGCTGGAACTGATGATGGCTTCGATGCACGACATACCCGAGGCCGGTTCTTCGGCCCCCGCGCCAGCGGATCCCGCCGCCGAAGACGCCGCAATGGCCGCGGCCTATGAGGCTGACCCGCAGCCTGCAGCCGAGGCACAGGAAGAACCGAAATCTGCCGGTTTGATGTTTGTGCGACATAACCGCAGCCAGAATCGGGTGGCGTGATGGCGAAGAAAACCAAACGCTTCCGGCGCAGCGGCACTTTGATGATGCTGGCGCTGCTGCTGATGGGCTCTGCCGTGGTGCGGCTGGGGCTTGAAGCCGGACCTGCCATTGCACGTGAAGTGGCGAGCCTTAAGGAGGCGGGTCAGGAAGACGCCGGACATGACGGGCAGCCGCTGCGCGACGCGATGCCGACATCAGCTGAGCTGCAGACGATGCTGTCCGCATTTAAGCAAAGGGAAGAGGTCTTGGCCGCCCGCGAGGCGGAGATTGAGGACCGCATGAAGGCGCTGGAAATTGCTGATCAGGCGATTGAGATGAAGCTGGCAGCGTTGGAGCAGGCGGAAGAGAAGCTGCGCGCAACCTTAGCGCTTGCTGACGGGGCAACTGAAGCGGATGTGTCCCGGCTGACGACGGTTTACGAACAGATGAAACCCAAGGAAGCCTCTGCATTGTTTGAAGAAATGGACCCGGCTTTTGCAGCGGGATTCCTGGCCCGGATGCAGCCAGAGGCCGCCGCGGGAATCATGGCAGGCCTCAGCCCGGAAGCGGCCTATACGATCAGTGTTGTGCTGGCCGGACGCAACGGATCCGTGCCCAAGGAATAACTTGGGCGCGGCGGCTTAGTCTTTCCTTAGGAAGACTCGCCTAAACTAATAAAAACCAACGGAATTCGGAGTGGACCTATGATCGGGATTGTAGGCATTGTGGTGATCTTTGCCATGGTGTTCGGCGGATACCTTCTGGCCGGCGGCAAAATGGCGATCATCCTGAAGTCGCTGCCGTTCGAAATGATGATGATCGGCGGGGCTGCGGTCGGCGCATTCCTCATTGCCAATGACATGGGCGGTGTGAAGCACACGCTCAAGGATATTGGGAAGGTGTTCAAGGGCCCCAAGTGGAAGCCGGATGACTACCGCGATCTTCTGTGCCTGCTGTTCGCGCTGATTCGAATTGCGAGGGCCAATCCGGTTGAAGTTGAACAGCATATCGAGGATCCGGAAAACTCTTCTGTTTTCAACAAGTACCCCAAGATCCTGGGTGACAAGGAAGCAGTGAACCTGATTTGCGACACAATGCGCTCGGCCTCGATGAACTATGATGACCCGCATCAGGTTGAGGAGGTGCTGGAAAAGCGTATGGAGGCCAATCTCCATCACGCCCTGCACTCCAGCCATGCGCTTCAAACCATGGCTGATGGCCTGCCCGCACTGGGGATTGTTGCGGCGGTTCTGGGTGTGATCAAGACTATGGGGTCGATCGACCAGCCGCCGGAAGTTCTGGGCAAGCTGATTGGCGGCGCGCTGGTTGGTACGTTCCTTGGTGTTTTCCTGTCCTACGGCCTGGTTGCGCCTTTTGCGGGTAAGGTGAAGGCCGTGGTTGAAGAGGATTCCCACTTTTACCAGTTGATCCGCGAAGTCCTGGTTGCCAA
This sequence comes from Paracoccaceae bacterium, assembly GCA_013373325.1. Lineage (GTDB taxonomy): Bacteria > Pseudomonadota > Alphaproteobacteria > Rhodobacterales > Rhodobacteraceae > Leisingera. The sequence continues at coordinate 8,049 of JABXIA010000164.1, read as the reverse complement.
CCTGCATAACCACGCCGCCGCCATCTGCATCGAGGTCGGCCGCCAGAACACTCCTTCGCACTTCCGTCCGGGCTTTTCGGAACTTGAAGAAGCCCTCAAATCGGTGAAACAGGACGCAGCATGATCTGGCGAGCATTTGCCACCGCAGCTTTTCTGCTGACATCGGGTGCTGTCCACGCGCAGACGATTGTGACCCGCTCAGGCGAACACAAGGGATTCACGCGTCTGGTGATGCGGCTCCCAAACGGGGCAGATTGGTCGCTGACTCAAAGCGGTATGACAGCAACGGTGAATATTGCTGCGCCTGAAGCTGTTTTTGATACGTCGCGCGTCTTTAACCTGATCCCCCGGACCCGGTTGCTATCACTGGCGCAAAACGGTCCAGGCCAGCCACTGCGCCTGCAGTTGGGATGCGAATGCACCGTTACATCCTACGTCCAGAAGGATGGATACCTGGTAATCGACATCCGTGACGGCGGCCAACCAGCTGCGAAACCGCAGTTCAGTTCAGCGGCATCCGTTCTGCCGCTTATGACCCCGGTTCCAGAAAAAGGCTACCGGTTTGGATTCTCCCAGCCTGCTGCAGCAGATGCGCGTCTGGCGCTTGAACTCGCAGCGGCGATTTCCGGACGACGGGACCGCACGCATGCAGCGCAGCCAGTCGAGGAGACTGGTGTGCCGCCTGCGGGCACAGCTGCCGCTGCTGCCGTGGCCGAGGGTTCCGTGCCGGGCCTGAAGGACGTGGAACTGCCGCTATTTGGAGGTCAAACCAGGGCGGAGGAAGCGGCTCCGGAATCTGACGTGGAGGTCACGGAAGAGGCAGCACCAGTCAGTATACCCGAGACAGGTTTGCTGCTCGATATGGACGAATCTGAGCGCGCGGCTGCGGTTGGCGAATCCGAACGCCGGCTGCTGCAGCAAATTGGAAGAGCTGCCAACCAAGGCCTTTTGAATGTTACGCTTGATGGTATTCCGTCCGCGGAACCCTCAGCTGGGTTGGATCCAATCGGCGGGACTGGCCGGCCGCTCGATCCGCTGGACCATATCTCCGTTACTTCTGCAATTGACCGGGAAACCGGGCTGATCGCCGCCTTGATGGATGACAATGGCGAACAGTCGCACTGCTTGAAAGACCGGGATGTCGCCATTCAGAATTGGGGTGATGACAGCCCGTTTTCAGATCAAGTAGCCCTGCTGCGCAGCGGTCTTGTCCGGGAATTTGATGACGTGAACCCGGAAACGGTTCAGGCGCTTGCGCGGCTCTACTTGTACTTCAGTTTTGGCGTTGAGGCCCGCTCGATCATGACGTTCCTGCCGCCAGAGCAGCAGGATAGCCCCGAAGTGGCTTTGCTGGGTACTCTGGCGCTGCTGATGGACGGCACCCCCGTGCCAGTCAACCACGCGCTTTCCGGGCAGCAGCGCTGTGACGGAGACAGTGCCTTGTGGGGGGCATTGGCTGATGGTGCTGTGAAGCGCAGTGCTAACTCGGATGCCATTCAGCAGGCTTTCTCCAAACTTCCGGTGCACTTGAGGGTGCATCTTGGTCCTAGGATCAGCAAAATGTTTGCAGAAGCCGGTAATCATCATGTTGCCGAGGCCGTGCTGCGGTCGGTGGACCGGACCGGGGTTGACGAAGTGCCCGAGATTAATCTGGCCGAAGCCGCAATTGCTGAATTGGAAGGTGATACCGAAACAATGGCTGAGGAGCTTACCAGTGAAGTCGCCGAGCGGACTGGCAACGCGCCTGCCGCACTGATTGACCTGGTTGCGCTCAGCGTCAAGGAACGTAAGGCTTTGTCACCGGATGTGCCGGATCTGATTGCCTCGTACGAACTGGAAAACCGGGAAACTGAATTGGGTGCGGATTTGCGCCACGCTCTGGTCGCGTCATTGGCGCTGATGGGGCAATTCCACGAAGCTTTCGAGGAACTGAAGAGCGTGTCAGACAGGGACGGGCCGATTGCGCGGGCCGAGGCGATGGAGCCGCTGATGCTGCTTCTGACAGAGCGTGCCGATGACGTGACTTTCCTTCAGTATTCCCTGGTGTTTTCCAAGCAGGCAACGCCGGATGAGGCGGCGCCGGTGGCAGCGCAAGTGGCGCGCAGGCTGCTGAATCTTGGCTTTGCAAGCCAGGCCGAAGAGCTGCTGACCAATCTCGCGTTGGAGTCGGACGATGAAACCCGCCGCCTGCTGATGGCCGAAGCAGCCTTGGATCTTGATAAACCGCACCGGGCTCTGGTGGAGCTGATGGGTCTTGACGGGGCCGTGGCCAACCGGATGCGTGCAGAGGCTCTTTGGCGGAACGGAGAATACGGACGGGCAGGGGAATACCTACTGGCAGAAGATGAGGCGGATGCTGCCGCCCGCGGTTTCTGGCATTCTGAAAATCTGAGTGCAGTCGAAGCAATCGGGACAGATGCTGCGGAATCTTTCGGACCTGTTGCTTCGGCAACCTCGCAGATCGGCGAGACAACTCAGGACCCGGTGGGCCTGGCACCGCTGGCCCATGCCCGGGCGCTGGTGGAAAGCAGCGAAGGAACGCGGGGCGGTATAGCCGACCTTCTGAGCCAAATCGGCGCAGGCCGCACGCAACCTGCCGTTAATCAGTAAATCAAGCAGAGCACCGAAGCTCTGCCGGCTGCCTCTTCCATGAGGCAGCTGGTTCTGGTTCTGATAACACTTTGTCAACCGCCTGCCGGTAACGTCACAAACGGGTGAATCCTGATTTGGAACGGGCAGAATGCCGGATAACTATATACTCTTTGGCCCGCTTGGGCTGTTTCAGCGCGCAGCGGCCGCAGGCTGCAGAGCCGAATTTAGCGCGCGTGCGCTGGTTAAACTTCTTTCGATATACATCGTGCCGCTCTTCCGGCCGGTCGGCCGGGGGGAGTTTGGTTCTCATAAGATGCGAATGGCATCTTGTCCGATTCCCGTTTTGCTGCGGGCGTCACAGGAAAAATGCGGATCTGTTTTTGGCCTTGCCTGGCCGCTGACTGGGCTTTGTGGCTGGCACTGCAACTCGAGCGTGAAATCCAACGAGCGAGGCGTGATCTGTGCCTAAACTGACGACAGAGCAACTTTTCAGTCCGACGGTGCTTCTGGCTTTGGCCCTGATGGCGATCATCGTGATGATGATCCTGCCGATGCCGGCCTGGGTTCTGGATGTCGGCCTCGCAACCTCTTTTGCGCTGGCCATCCTGATCTTTACAATCACGCTGTTCATTGAGCGGCCGTTGGACTTTTCCTCCTTCCCAACCATTCTTCTGGCGTCGCTGATGCTGCGACTGTCGCTGAATGTGTCCTCGACCAAACTGATCATCGGTCAGGGGCATACAGGTACTGACGCGGCGGGCGGTGTGATCGAAGGCTTTGCCCAGTTCGTCATGGGCGGCAGCGTTTTCCTGGGCCTTGTGGTGTTTGGCGTTCTCTTGATCGTCAACTTCATGGTGATCACTAAGGGTGCTGCCCGGATGGCCGAAGTGGGCGCCCGCTTTGCCCTGGACGGGATGCCGGGCAAGCAGCTGGCAATTGACGCTGACATGTCAGCAGGCGCCATTGACCATCAGACAGCCAAGGAACGGCGGGAGCGCGATCAGCAGGAAACCACATTCTTCGGATCGCTGGACGGTGCCTCGAAGTTCGTCAAGGGTGACGCGGTTGCAGGCCTGCTGATTACGCTGCTGAATCTGGTGATGGGTCTGATCATGGGCGTCCTTGTCCACGGCATGCCCGTCGGCAGCGCGTTTGAGACCTATGCCATCCTGACCGTGGGCGACGGTTTGGTGTCGCAGATCCCTTCGGTGATCATCTCCATTGCGGCAGCGCTGCTGCTGGCCCGCGGCGGCACCACCGGTTCTACGGATATTGCCCTGTTCGATCAGTTCGGCCGTCACCCGGCTGCGCTGATCACAGTTGCGGTACTGATGGTGCTGTTTGCCTTGGTTCCAGGTCTGCCGTTCCTGCCTTTTGTCACCGGCGGCGGTGTGCTGGGCTACGTTGCCTACCGGATGGCCAAGAAAAAGAGGGACGATGCCGAAGCCGAGATTGAAGAAAAGATCGAAGAAGCCTCGGATCCCTCGGCGTCCCGGCCGCTGGGTGATATTCTGGATCTGGATGATCTGCATCTGGAGTTCTCACCGGACCTGGTCAGCATGGTACTGGATGCGGGCACAGGGCTGGATGCGCGGATTGCCAATATGCGGTCTCATATCGCGACTACATTCGGCCTGATCCTGCCCGAAATCCGCCTGACAGATCAGCATGAACTGGAGCGCGGCACTTACGTGATCAAGGTGCAAGGCGTCGAGCAAGTGCGCGGCACATTGCATCCGGAAATGGTTCTGGCACTGATGCCGGACAATCATGATGCGCTGCCGCCCGGAACAGACGTCACTGAACCGGTTTACGGGGCTCCGGCCCGCTGGATCTCTGCCAAGTCGCAGGAACAGGCCGCGCTGGCCGGCGCAACTGTTGTGACGCCGCCGGAAATTCTGGCAACGCATCTTCTTGAAATCATCAAGCAGAATTTCTCCCGCCTGCTGTCGCTCAAGTCGCTGCGCCGTCTTCTGGATGAAATGACACAGCTCTCCGACGGTTTCCGGGCTGAAGCAAACCGCAAGCTGCTGGATGCGCTGGTGCCGGACAAGGTGCCGATGGATACCCTGCACGCGGTGTTGCGGCTGCTTTTGGAAGAGCGGGTTTCGATCCGCAACATGCCGTTGATCCTTGAATCGATTGCTGAAGCACGGATGCACACCACCCAGCCGGAGCTGATTTGCGAACATGTGCGGCAGCGCCTCGGATTCCAGCTGGTCGCCGAAATGAAGCGCGAAGACGGCACAATTCCGCTCATCCAGCTGGCACCGGAGTGGGAAGACAAGTTCTCGACCTACCAAGTTGATTCTCAGGGCGCCGGGCTGGATATCGCCCTGCCGCCTGACTTGTTCAACAGGCTTGCAGACGGGCTGAGCGACAAGCTGGGGACGATTACTGATCAGGGGGTTTTTGCAGCAGTGGTGACGTCCACCCGCCGCCGCCGGTATCTGAAAACGATCCTGAAATCGCGCGGGATCACAAATCCGGTGCTGTCCTTCGAGGAAATCGGACTCGAAGCGCGGCCCGCCCTGGTTGGTATGGTTCAGGCATGAATCTGAATTTCCTGCCACCGGAGCTGGTGCTGCTTCTGGGGGCAGGCTTCTGGCATGCGGCAATCGTCTTCCTGCGGGTGTCAGCAATGGTTTCAGTGCTGCCCGCAATGGGGGAGCTTTATGTTCCCACCCGTGTCAAACTGGCGATCGCTGTTGCATTTACCTTTGTGGTGGCACCCGCACTGCCGCCCTTTCCTGAACCGGATGGGGTGATGGATTATGCGCGGTTTGCGGTGACCGAGGCGATTATCGGCCTGGCGATTGGCGTGGGCGCACGAATGTTTGTTCTGGCGCTCCAGACGGCCGGCACGATGGCTGCGCAAAGCACCTCCTTGTCTCAGGTTCTGGGCGGCATTGGTGCTGAACCTATGCCCGCCCTTGGGGCTGTGCTGATGATTTCAGGTGTGACCCTCGCGGTCATGATGGGGCTTCATGTCCGCATTGCGGAACTTTTGATCGGATCCTATCAAATGTTTCCTGCAGGTCAGTTCCCTGTCGCGGCCGGACTGACGGAATGGGGCGTGTTTCGCGTGTCAGAAAGCTTTTCCATGGCCTTCACGCTCGCAGCCCCCTTTGTGATCACTGCCGTTATCTACAACCTGGCGCTTGGTGTAATTAACCGGGCGATGCCTCAGCTGATGGTGGCGATGGTCGGCGCGCCGGTCATCACCTTCTTCGGGCTGTTTATCCTGATGGTTGGCAGTCCGATGATTTTAGATGTCTGGTCCCGGGCTCTGATGACTTTTCTTTCCAACCCCGGAGTCGGAATGCCATGAGCGGTGAAGACGACGATTCTGATAAGTCATTTGAGCCGACGGAACAGAAACTCCGCAAAGCGCGGGAGAAGGGCGAAGTTGCCAAGTCCACCGATTTGTCTGTGGCAGCTGCCTACTTGGGGCTTATTGTTGCCTTCTACGCGACAGGAAGCGCTAGTGTGGAGGGGATGGGAACCGCGCTGATGGCTTTTCTGGATCAACCCGACCGGCTGGCGCCGCTGTTCTTTGACGGCGGATCCGCAACTGCGCCCACAGGTGGCTTTGCAGGCAGTCTGCTCAGACCAATTCTGCCCTGGTTCCTGGTGCCGTTTTCGCTGGTGCTGCTTTCAATCATCGGCCAGCGCGCCATGGTCTTTGCGCCCAGCAAGCTTGAGCCGAAACTGTCGCGTCTGTCGATCATATCCAATGCAAAAAACAAGCTTGGCCGCGCCGGGCTCTTCGAATTCCTGAAGAGCTTTCTCAAGCTCGTGCTCTACTCCGTTTGCCTGGGCGTTTATTTGAGCCACCGGCTCCCGGACATGATTTCGTCCTCCGGCACCGGGCCGCAGTCTGTGGTGCTGATGCTGTCGCAGCTCGCACTGGAGTTTCTGTTCTTGGCTCTCGTCATATCATTGGCGATCGGGGTCGTTGACGCTGTATTCCAGCACGCTGAACACCGACGCAAGAACATGATGTCGCGCAAGGAGATCCAGGATGAAATGAAGGATGCCGAGGGTGACCCGCATGTGAAAGGCAAGAGACGCCAGCGCGGCCAGGAGATCGCGATGGGCCAGATGCTGGCTGAGGTGCCGAATGCCGACGTGGTGATCGTCAACCCGACCCACTATGCGGTCGCCTTGAAATGGAGCCGCGAAAAGGGAGCCGCGCCGGTTTGCGTTGCCAAGGGGGTTGATGAAGTGGCTGCGGCGATCCGGCGTGTGGCCAATGAAAATGCGGTGCCGATACACAGCGACCCGCCCACGGCCCGGGCTTTGCACGCTGCAGTCGAAATCGGCGACGAAATTCTGGAAGAGCACTATGCGCCGGTGGCGGCGGCAATCCGCTTTGCCGAGGAAATGCGAAAACGCGCCAAGGGGAAGATCACATGAAGCAGAAGATGCTCGACCAGATGGCGGCTGTAACCGCTGCGCAGTACATGCAGGAGCACGCAAAAATCCAGCCTGCGCTGGCACGGGAAGCGGAGCTGCGCGGCCAGCTGGCCAAACTCAATGAGCAAGTGCAGGCCGCACGGGAACAGACAAGCGGCGATCACACGATGAAAGCCTTGGGCGCAGATCTGTTGTGGGAGGGCTGGCACTCCCGCACCCGGCGCCAATTGAACATGGACCTGGCCAAGGCGACGGCTCAGAAGCTAAGGATGATGGATCAATTGCGCACCGCATTTGGCCGTAAGCACGCCGTGGAAACCATGGCGGCAACTGAGCGCAAGCGCCAGAAGGCTGCGCAGGCGAAAGCGTTTATGGATAGGCTGCTGGACAGCTGAGACCAATGACACAAAGAGCCGGCCCTGCAGGACCGGCTCTTTGTGTCGTACGCTGCAGACAGGTCAAACGTCCTGACGGGAAATTTCCATGATCAGGACATCATAAACCCCTTTGCCGACGTGTTTCTGTGCTGCCTCACGCAGAGCGGTGCGCAGCGGCTCAAGCACGTCAGAGCGCGTGAATGCCCCTCGGAACCCCCCCATGTTCGCATGATCAAACAGAACTTGCAGGAAGACATCCCGCAGTTTGGGTTCGTAGGTCCGTATCTTTTCACTTGTGCCTTTGGCCGTTTCCAGGCTGAGCGAGATCACCACAAGGGAGGTCAACTGGTCCCGATCAACAACCGGAACCACGAACTGGTTGTTGATTTTGACGTATTCGCGCAGGTCCTCTTCGCTTTCTTCGGAGTGATCCTCTGCAGCGGTGGGGACAGGAACCGCTTCATCACTGGTGGCGGCGTGGTCTTCCTCAGGTGCAGGAGCCAGCATTATGCCGGCGCCAATGCCGCCTGCGGTTCCGATGATCAGCAAAATGACTGGCAGAAGTTTGGACAGCATGACAACCCTCAGAACGGCAGAACGACGTCAAGCAACTGCTGGCCGTAGCGCGGCTGCTGCCCGTCGGTGATTTGGCCGCGGCCGC
>JABXIA010000310.1 GCA_013373325.1 Paracoccaceae bacterium | reverse complement strand
GCCGCGCGTTCCGCGCGGCGCTTTCTCGTGATAGGTCGCCGGTTGTGTGTCCAGACCGGCTAAGCCGAGCCGCGCCCTGACGGCCCTCGACGGGCCGTAAGGGCGCCCGCCCGCCTGCTCAGCCGCCCTTGTTCAGTGAATCGAAGGTTTTGCCTTCTGCCACCAGCTGCGCCAGCAGCGGCGCGGGCTGCCAGAAGAAATCATCCTCTGCCGCATATGACCGGATATCGGCCAGGATGCCATCCAGCCCCTGCAGGTCGGCCCATTTCAGCGGCCCGCCCCAAAACCGCGGGAAGCCGTAGCCGAACATCATCACCATATCCACGTCCAGCGGACGGCGGGCGATGCCCTCCCCCACGACCTTGGCGGCCTCATTGACCATCGCGCTCATGTAACGGCGCAGCACCTCTGCATCCGAGAATGCCCGCGGGGAAACACCCTGCTGTTCCTGATCCTTGGCAATCAGTTCCGCAACCTTCGGGTTCGGCACGCCGCCGCGCTTGCCCGCTTCGTAGACATAGAACCCCTTGCCGGTCTTCTGGCCGAAGTCACCGCCTTCGCAGAGCATCTCGTAGAAGCGCGGCACCCGCTCGCGCGGATCCCTCGTGGGTGCACGGCGCTTGCGGGCCGCCCAGTTGATGTCCAGCCCCGCCAGATCGCCCATCGCAAACGGCCCCATCGGAAAGCCGAACCCGGTCACCGCCTTGTCCACCTGATAGGGCGAGGCGCCGTCCAGCACCACATATTCCGCCGCCTTGCGATAGGCGTTCATGATCCGGTTGCCGATAAACCCGTCGCAAATGCCGGACCGCACCGCCACCTTCTTCAACCGCTTGCCCAGCGCAAACCCAGTGGCCAGCACCTCCGGAGCGGTCTTTTCCGCTACCACGACCTCCAGCAGCTTCATCACATGCGCGGGTGAGAAAAAATGCAGCCCGATCACATCCTGCGGGCGGGAGGTCGCTGCAGCGATTTCATCGACATCCAGATAGGAGGTATTGGTCGCCAGAACCGCCCCCGGCTTGCAATGCGAATCCAGCTTGCCAAAGACCTCGCGCTTGACGCCCATCTCCTCGAACACGGCCTCGACCACCAGATCCACCTGCCCGAGTGCTGCATAATCCGTGGCTACGGTCAGCGCCCCGCCGGTCAGCTGATCATATTGCGCCTGTGTGATCTTACCCCGCTTCAGGGCGCCCTGCAGATTGCCCTCAATCCGGCCGCGCGCGGCGGCAACACCTTCCTCCGTCATCTCGATCAGGACCACCGGAAGCCCGGCCAGCAGGGCCGCGGTGGCAATACCCGCGCCCATGGTGCCTCCGCCGATCACCCCCATTGAGGATACGTCACGGGGATTAACACCTTCCAGCTCCGGTAGCTTGCTGACAGCGCGTTCGGAGAAGAAGGCATGGATCAGCCCCTGCCGCTGGTCCGATTCCATCAGCTCCGTGAACAGCGCGCGCTCACGCTTCAGGCCGGCTTCAAAGCTCTCTGCTTCAACTGCCGCCTGCACCGCGCGCACAGCCGTTGCCGGAGACAGCTGGCCGCGGCTTTTCTTCAGCGTCGCCTCATAAATCGCATCAAAATCCACAGCTTCGGGCGCAGGCATGTCGCCAACTGCGCGGCGCGGCGCACCTGCCTCCAGCAATTCCTGCGCATAGGCCAGGCCGATCTCGCGCGGCTCGCCCTCCTCAATCCGGTCGATGATGCCCTTGTCCAACGCCTCTGCCGCACCAATGTGGCGGCCGGTGGTGATCATCTCCAGCGCCGCCTCAGCCCCTGTCAGCCGCGGCAGCCGCTGGGTGCCGCCCGCGCCGGGCAGGATGCCCAGATTGACCTCCGGCAGTCCCATCTTGGCCGAAGGCACCGCAATCCGGTAATGCGAGGACAAGGCCACCTCGAGCCCGCCGCCCAGCGCAGTGCCATGCATGGCGGAAACCACAATCAGCGGCGAGGCCTCAATCCGGCTGCACAAGCCCGGCAAATAAGGCTCCTGCGGCGGCTTGCCGAATTCCCGGATATCGGCACCCGCGAAATAGGTCTTGCCTTCGCCGTAGATCAGCACTGCCTTGGCGCCCTCGCCTTCAGCACGCTCGATCCCGGCCAGCAACCCTTGGCGCACATCAATGCCCAGCGCATTCACAGGCGGGTTCTGCGCCTTCAGGACGGCAATATCACCGACGCGCTCGTATGCAATGGCTTCACTCATCCGGTCTTCCTCTCTCTCCCGCGGCGGCAGTGCCTGCGCCCGGTTCCCAATAGATTAGGCACAGCACCCGGACCGGCGCCAAGCCCCAATGGCCGCCGATGGCCGGGAAACCCCGCGTCGCGGCGTTCTTGTGTCCGGCGGCCGGTTACGCTGATTGTTGCGTAACAGAAGTCGGGGAAAATGAAAACTTTTTGAAACATATTATCCCGCAGGCAACCCTGCCGCCGCCGCGCGCCCGGTTGCTCTGCATTCGCCTTGCCCGCCTTTTCTCTGCCCGGCTTGTTCAACTCGGTTGCCGCGACGCCATGTTCGACCCGCAAGTTCCGGCGTGACCCCGCCGCCAAGGCAACCCGGCAGCCGCGGCATAGGGTTGTTCACGGGTCCGTCCTGGTGTTCGGCATATACCAAACCCCACGCAGCTGATCACTGCCGAGGTCGACAAGAGTTTTGCGGCCCCGACGCTCGTACTGGCTCTGTCAAACGGTTCATTATGCGAACCTTTGGTTTATTTAATTGACAGCCAGGCCTTCTATCTGTCATTCAAACCGCATCCCGGGACTGCCACCCCGGGAAGACCGACCGGACAGTTCAAACAGGGAGCTTCAATCGGCGCATGGGAACCGTATCCAAAGCCTTGTCACTGCTTGCATATTTCAATCACGGCCGCACCGGGATTGGGCTCAGCGACCTCACACGCTTGTCCGGCATGAATAAAGCAACCGTTTACCGGCTGATGAGCGAACTTCAGGAAACAGGCTTTGTAGAACAGACGGGCAGCGACCGTTCTTACCGGCTGGGCCCCCAGCTTCTGCGTCTTGCAGCCCTACGCGAGGCTGCGGTGCCGATCCTCTCCGTTTCCCGCCAGGTGCTGCGCGAACTGAGCGATGAGACCGGTGAAACCACCCATCTGTCGCTTTTGCAAGGAAGCCAGCTCAATTCGCTGTCTCACGCCTATTCTCCGCGCAACGCCACCAGGGTGATGATGGAGGACGCCAAGGTGCTGACGTTCCACGGCACCAGCTCCGGCATGGCAGTTCTGGCCTTTGCGGAACCGGACTTCGCCGAAACCATACTGTCCCAGCCGCTGGAGGCCCGCACCCCGGAGACACTCACTGACCCGGAGAGAATCCGCGCTCAGCTGGACGGCATCCGCAAAAGCGGCATTGCCGTGTCCGTCGGCGGCTTTGAAGAAGACGTTCATTCCCACGCGGTTCCAATATTTGATCCGGACCGCAAGGTGATCGGCGCCCTGGCGGTGGCCGCCCCCGCCTCCCGTATGACAGCAGAACAGAAACAACTGATCCCAGCCGCCCTGCGCCGCGCAGGCGCCACCCTCACCTACCGCATCGGAGGGTCCGCTCCAGCGGGCTTCCCGCAGGACGAAACCGCCTGACCCCTTCACCGGCCCAAACCGGGCCGCATCCAGGAGCTGCCCCATGAAAGACTCCAATTTCCTCAAAGAGCACAACGCCAAATCCCTCTGGCACCCCATGGCACACCCGGGCGATAGCCTGGCCAACCCGCCTGCCATCATCACCTCGGCTCAGGGGGTGAAGATCACAGACATCGACGGGCATGAAGTTGTCGATGCTGTCGGCGGCCTGTGGAACGTGAACCTCGGCTTTTCCTGCCAGCCTGTAAAGGATGCTATCGCCGCGCAGCTTGATGTGCTGCCATACTATTCCACCTTCCGCGGCACCACCAACGACCAGGTGATCCAGCTGGCCGAGGAGCTGCGTAAGTTCTTTGCACCCGACGGGCTCACTCGCGCCTTCTTCACGTCCGGCGGCTCGGATTCGGTGGAAAGCGCCCTGCGGCTCGCACGCCAGTACCACAAGATACGCGGCGAGGAAGGCCGTACCAAGTTCCTGAGCCTCAAGAAGGGCTACCACGGCACCCACATGGGCGGGGCTTCAGTGAATGGCAACGCCAACTTTCGCACCCAGTACGAACCGCTGCTGCCGGGCTGCTTCCAAATCCCGGCACCTTACACCTACCGCAACCCCTTTAACGAGACCGATCCTGAACGCCTGGCCCAGCTCTGCCTGCAAGCCCTGGAGGACGAGATCGCCTTTCAGGGCGCAGGCACTATCGCCGCTTTCATCATGGAGCCGGTCCTGGGGGCCGGCGGGGTGATCCCGCCGCACGCCAGCTTCATGCCCGGGGTGCGCGAGATCTGCTCCAGAAACGGCATCCTGCTGATCGCGGATGAGGTGATCACCGCCTTCGGCCGCACCGGATCGTGGAGCGGCTCGCGCCACTGGGGCGTGCAGCCGGACATGATGGCCACCGCCAAGGCGATCACCAACGGCTACTTCCCCTTTGGCGCAGTGATGATTGCAGACCACATGACCGAAACTTTCGAGAAGGACACCAGCGGCAAGGCGGCCATCGGCCACGGCTACACCTACTCCGGCCACCCGGTCGGCGCGGCTGCCGCCCTGGCCTGCCTTAAAGAAACCCTTCGCCTGAACGTGACGGAAAACGCAGCCGCCCGCGGCACCCAGATCCACCAGGGCCTGCTGGCGCTGCAGCAGAAATACGAGCTGATCGGCGACGTCCGTGGCGGCCACGGCCTGATGTGCGCGCTCGAGCTGGTGTCCGACCGCACCACCAAGGCGGCCGTGGACAAGAAGACCATCGGCAAACTGCAGGAAGCAGCCTATGAGGCAGGCGCCATGGTGCGGGTTTCCGGCCCCAACATCATCCTGTCGCCGCCGCTGGTGCTGAGCGAGGCGGAGGCCGGCACCATCCTCTCTGCCCTTGATGCAGGCCTTGCAGCGGTGAGCTGACATCAGCGCCGGATCCCCCCTGCGCCCGGGCCGTCAGGCCCTGGCGCCACCAGGTGCCATGGCGGGCCCGAAGCACAAGCTTCGGGCCCGCTCGTGTCCTTTCTGCCGGCGCATTCGTAAGCCGGTTGAAGATTTGCCGGGGCTTCAAAGAGAAGAGTATTGCAGCACGTCGTTGGCGTATTCGGATTCGCTGATCCTGAAATTGGTCAGCCCGGCATGTTCAAACCCGTTGCGCAGATAGAAGGAGATTGCTCGGGAGTTCTCCGAATTGCTGCTGAGCCAGGGCGCGTCCCAGCCGTTTGACCAGCAAAGCTGCAGCCCGGCTTGTAAGAGGAGCCGCCCGATGCCTCGCCCATGGTGCCGGGGCTGAACGTAAAGCGTGGATATCTCGGTGCACGAAGCCCCGCCAACCGGGCTGGGCCGCCCGTGCGTGACGCGGATATAGCCGTCGATGCCATCCCGGTTCTGTGAAACCAGCAGGCGCTCTGCAGGGTTTTGCAGGGCCTCGGCGAAATGTGCAGGCGTATAATGCGCCAGCACATAGTCCGCGAAATGCCCGCTGATTCCATTGCGCAAGTAGGTGCTGGACCAGACCTCGATCGACAGAGCCGCAAGGCTGGAGCAGTCATTCATTCCGGCAGGGCGGATCGCGGCGGGGATTGATGGACTGGTCATGAATGCCGTTGGGAATAGAAAAACAGGCGTCATAGTTCAGGCTGATACGGGGCTCGTCAAGAAGATCCCCTCGCCAAAATTGCTTCACTTGTTTATTAATACTGCAGCACTGAGCGGGAGGCGCCGATGAACATCCTCTATATCATGTTCGACCAGCTGCGGTTCGACTATCTGAGCTGCGCCGGCCATCCGCACTTGCAGACACTCCACATCGACAGACTGGCCGCCAGGGGCGTGAGGTTTACCCGCGCCTATGTTCAGTCGCCGACCTGCGGCTCCTCGCGGATGTCGAGCTATACCGGACGTTACCCCTCCAGCCACGGGGTGCAGTTCAACAGTTATCCCTTGCGGGTGGGCGAGTGGACCATGGGCGATCATTTGCGAAAGGCGGGGATGGGCTGCCACCTGATCGGCAAGACGCACATGGTTGCGGATGCAGACGGGATGCAGCGGCTGGGGCTGGCACCGGACAGTGTGATCGGCGTACGCCAGTCGGAATGCGGCTTTGACCCTTGGGTGCGCGATGACGGGCTGTGGGCAGAGGGGCCGGACGGCTTCTACGACAGCAAGCGCAGCCCTTACAATGAGTACCTCAAGGAAAGAGGCTATCCAGGCGAAAACCCGTGGAACGACTTTGCCAATGCCGGGATAGACGGGAATGACATCGCCTCCGGCTGGTTCATGGTCAATGCGGACAAGCCCGCCAATATCGCCGAGGAAGACAGCGAAACGCCCTGGCTGACCACTCAGGCGATGGCCTTCATCGAGCAGGCAGAGGGCCCGTGGTGCGCGCACCTGAGCTATATAAAGCCGCATTGGCCCTATATCGTGCCCGCGCCCTACCACGATATGTACGGGCCGGAGCATGTGCTGCCGGTCGTGCGCTCGGAAGGGGAGCGCGAGGACGCGCATCCCGTGTTCGGCGGCATGATGAACAACCAGATCGGCAAGACCTTCAGCCGCGACGAAGTGCGGGCAAAGGTTATCCCCGCCTATATGGGGCTGATCAATCAGGCCGACGACCAGATGGGGCGGCTGTTCAACTGGCTGGAGAAAACTGGCCGGATGCAGGACACCATGATTGTGGTGACATCGGATCACGGCGACTATCTGGGCGATCACTGGCTGGGCGAAAAGAACCTGTTCCACGAGCCCTCGATCAAGGTGCCGCTGATCATCTATGACCCGCGCCCGGAGGCCGATGCCACACGCGGCACCACCTGCGATGAACTGGTCGAGGCAATCGACCTGCTGCCCACTTTCCTGGAGGCAGCGGGCGGTGACCCTGCGCCGCATATCCTGGAGGGGCGCTCCTTGATGCCGTTCCTGCGCGGTGAAAAACCCGCGTGGCGGGACTATGCCATTGCCGAGTTCGATTATTCCACCATGCCGTTGTGCGAAAAGCTGGGGCTGGAGCCTAAGGATGCACGGCTGTTCATGGTGACAGACAAACGCTGGAAATTCATGCATGCCGAGGGCGGGCTGCGGCCGATGCTGTTTGACATGGATAATGATCCGGATGAACTGGTGGACCTGGCCAAGGACGGCGCTCACCAGGCGGTGATCGACCTGATGTATGACCGGTTGCTGGAATGGGGCCTCAGGATGTCGCAGCGGATCACCTTGTCGGATACGCAGATCAAGGCGCGCCGCGGCAAGTCCGGGCGCAAGGGGATCCTGCTGGGGGTCTATGAGGCTGATGAAGTAGCGCCTGAATTGACAGAAAAATACCGCGGGCAAGTTCCGCAGTAACCGTCCGGCTCTTTCACTTCTGCACGCAGTTTCTTGCACGCCTGCTGGATGGGACAGCCCCCCGTCCGGACAGCTCCGCGCTCACTCGTTACAGATTTTTCCCACAATCTATTTTTGAGTTACAATTTACTTGCCGCGAATCATCTTCCGGCGTATCACCGACCCAACGGTCGGCTTTTCCTGCCGCCGCCACAGGAGACGCGAACACCCATGGATGCTTTCATCTGCGATGCCACCCGCACCCCGATCGGCCGCTATGGCGGCGCACTGAGCCAAGTGCGTACTGATGATCTTGCCGCCCTCCCGATTGCGGCGCTGGTCGAACGCAACCCGGATGTGGACTGGGGATCTTTGGATGACGTGATTCTGGGCGATGCCAACCAGGCGGGTGAAAGCAACCGCAACGTGGCCCGCATGGCGGCACTGCTGGCAGGCCTGCCCACCTCTGTGCCCGGCACCACCATCAACCGCCTCTGCGCCTCCGGCATGGATGCGGTCGGCATGGCATCGCGCGGGATCAAGGCGGGCGACTATGACATGGCCATCGCCGGCGGCGTCGAAAGCATGAGCCGCGCACCCTTCGTGATGCCCAAGGCCACTAGCGCCTTCACCCGCGCCAACGCGGTCTATGACACCACCATCGGCTGGCGCTTCGTGAACAAGAAGATGCACGGGATGTATGGCACCGACTCGATGCCGCAGACCGCAGACAACGTGGCCGAGGACTATGGCGTCTCCCGCGAAGATCAGGACGCCTTTGCCGCCCGCAGCCAAGCCCGCTGGGCCGCCGCGCATGAGGGTGGCATCTTCAAGGACGAAATCACCCCGGTCACCATCCCGCAGCGCAAGGGCGATGATCTGGTGGTGGACACCGACGAACATCCGCGCCCCGGCACCTCGGCGGAGAAGCTGTCAGGCCTCAAGGGCGTAAACGGCCCCGACAAGACCGTCACCGCAGGCAATGCCTCCGGCGTCAATGACGGTGCTGCGGCGATCCTGATGGCGAATGAGGCCGCGGCTGCAAAGAACGGCCTGAAACCGATGGCCCGCATCGTCGGCATGGCCGCCGCAGGCGTCGAGCCGCGCATCATGGGCATCGGCCCGGTTCCCGCCACCCGCAAGGTGCTGGCCCGCACCGGCCTCACGATCGAACAGATGGACGTAATCGAACTGAACGAGGCGTTTGCCTCGCAGGGTCTTGCGACACTGCGGGAGCTTGGCGTAGCGGATGATGCGCCCCATGTTAATCCCAACGGCGGTGCAATTGCACTGGGCCACCCGCTCGGCATGTCGGGCGCGCGGCTGGTGTTGACCGCCGCCTACCAATTGCAGCGCACCGGCGGGCGGTATGCCCTCTGCACCATGTGCGTCGGCGTCGGACAGGGCACCGCCCTGATCCTCGAACGCGTGTAACGAACTCTAGGGAGGTCCCAGACATGTATGCTCAGATGATCAAATCCGAAGCGACCCAGGACGATCCGGAAAAGCTGGCCGCCTT
>JABXIA010000268.1 GCA_013373325.1 Paracoccaceae bacterium | reverse complement strand
ATACCGGAAAAGATCAGGAATGCCAAAACGGTATTCTCGAATTTGCGCGGATAGGAGGGTTCCTGGCTGGCAACCGGCTCCACCGCGGTGGTCAGGTAGCGCACCTGGCGGTTGGCCTCCATCCGGGTGGTTTCCATTTGCTGCAAGGCCGATTGCAGCATCAGGTCGCGGGTTGCCAGATCGGCCTGGGCCATCTGGATCTGGATGCGCAGGCTGGCCAGCGAATTTTCGCCGGCGGAGGCGTCCACCATCCGGTTGTTGAGGCTGGCAATCACCGCCTCCAGCCGTTTGATGTCGGCTTCGGCGCCGGACACCTTGGCGCGGTTGGGGCGCGCATTGTCCTGCAGCGCGGCCAGCTCCAGCCGTTTTTCCTCCAGCTGGATCTCAAAGGTGCTGATCTGCGACCGCAGCGCGGCAACCACGCCTTCGGGATCCAGAACCGCGCCCTGCTGCTGCAGCACCACCAGGTTGCGCTGCGCGGCCCGGCGTTTTTCCTCGGCAGCGGCCAGCGCGGCCTCGGATTCGGCCATCTGATCGGCCCGTTTCTGCTGCGAGAGGTTGTTCACCTTTTCCTGCGCGTAGGAGATCAGCCTGCGGGAAAACTCCGCCGCGACTTCGGGGTCGGCGGCCGAGACCTCCATCCGGACCACGCCTTCGGTGGGGTCGTAGCCGATCTTCACGTTGCGCTTGTAGGTGGCAAAGGCCTCCTCGTTGGTGGGGTCCGCTTCCAGCCGCTGGATCGGGTCCAGCCAGTCCTGGGTGAAATGCGTCCGGAAGCCGGATTCCGCGTCCAGCCGCAGCATCGCCTCCTTGGATTGGAGGTAATCCTGCACCGCGATCGAATCCTGGCTGGTGGCAAACTGGGTGCCGCTGAGCAGCCCGCCGACGCCACCGCCCGCGCCGCCATCGGCCTGCAGCACCAGGAAGGCGGATTTGGAGGAGTACATCGGCGTGGCCACCGAATAGAAATAATAACCGGCAGCCAGCGTCGGCAGCATCACGAAGAACGCCAGGCGTGCCGCCAGCAGCGACAGCTTGCGGCGGCGGCGGCGGGCGATGTCGCGCTGGATGTCCTGGATTTCCCGGGCGCGCCGCTCCGCCGGGCTCAGCTCTGCGGCGGGCAGGTTGCTGCGGCCGGCCGGAACCGTCTGCGGCAGCTGGATGGAGCCGGGGGCAGGCGGGCTGCCCGCGGGCTGCGCCTTGTTCTGGGGCACCACCAGTTCCAGCATGTTGCCGCGTTTGAACGGGTCGATGCCGCGCTCGCGCAGCATCCGCACCGCCTCAAAGTCGGAGGTCGCGGGCAGGTTGTGCTTTTGCGCCATCCGCCGTGCCAGGCGCAGCTGGCGGCCGGTCAGCCCTTCCTGCCGGATCGCGTCGATATCGGATTCCATCCTGGTTTCGCGGGCTGAGCTGACCATGCCCGAGACCGGTGCTGCGGACGTGCCGGCACCGGCAGATGCGGGGGCAGCGGATGCGGGTGCGGCAGTGTCCGCTGCAGGCGTTGCGGCTGCCGCGGCGGGCTGCCCCGGCGCCTGCGGCTTGGCCTCGCTGCCGTCCGCAGGGCTGCTGCGGCGGATGCGGAACTTCTTAGCTCTCGGTTTCGTAGTCATAGAGCTGTTTCGCTTCTTCCAAAGTGTCAAACATGTGCAGCTGCCCCTGCAACAGGACGGCAGCTGAACGGGCAAATTTTTCCAGTGTCTGGGCCTGGTGCGAGACGATGATGATGGTGGTGGTCTGCAGCCGTTCCTGCAGGATCTCGCCGGCCTTGCGGTTGAACTCCACATCGGTGGTGGAGGGCATGCCTTCGTCGATCAGGTAGATGTCGAAATCCAGCGCCAGCATCAGCGAGAAGCTGAACCGCGCCCGCATGCCGGAGGAATAGGTGCCCACCGGCTGGTCGAAATATTCCTTGAGCCCGCAGAGCCAGCGGCAGTAGGCCTCCACATAATCCGGGTCCAGCCCGTAGAGCTTGGCGATGTAGCGGCAATTCTCCATTGCCGACAGGCGGCTGATGACGCCGCCCATGAACCCGAGCGGAAAAGACACCTTGCAGTTGCGGCGGATCTCGCCCTCGTCGGGTTTTTCAAGTCCCGCCATCATGTTTATCAGGGTGGTCTTGCCGGTTCCGTTCGGGGCCAGCACGCCCAGCGATTTGCCGGGTTCAATACGGAACGACACGCGGTCAAGGATCACCTTGCGCTGGGTTCCTGTCCAAAAGGACTTGCTGACGTTCTCAAACTCAAGCATCGCTTGTTCCGGTACTGCCTGTGCGGCCCTCTGGCGGGCTCTCTCAACTGCCTCATTGCCCAGGCGCTTGCAGGGCGCCTATGGCCCTTTCTTATCAAAAGAGTGTTAATGGCCTACGCGGTGAATTTGGCCTTATTATGTCGAATTGTGACATAAACCATCAACCAATTCTTAACCAATTTGCCGCGGATCCGGGCCGCAGGGGCCGGAAAATGCAGGCAGAAGCGGTTTGCGGGGTGCCAGGTGACTGTTTCTAGGCTCGAAACAATGAAAAGCAGCCGGCGGCTGAAGGAGCAGATTCGCAGCTGCCGGATCTGCGCGGACCGGTTTGCCGCCACGGCCACCGCGCATGAGCCGCGCCCGGTGGTGTGGTTCCGCCCCTCTGCGCGTATCCTGATTGCGGGTCAGGCGCCGGGGCTGCGGGTGCATGAAAGCGGCCGCCCCTTCACCGATCCCTCCGGCGACCGGCTGCGGGCCTGGCTGGGGCTGAGCGAGGCGGAGTTTTACGACAAGGGCCGCGTCGCGGTGGTGCCGATGGGGTTCTGCTTTCCCGGCTACAACGCAAAAAAGGCCGACCTGCCGCCGCCTGCGGTCTGCGGCAGGACCTGGCATCATCAGGTGATGGACCATCTGCCGGAGGTGCAGCTGAAGGTCTTGGTCGGCGCTCATGCGCAGCGCTATCATCTGGGGCTGAAGGGGCCGGTGACGGAGCTGGTCCGGGGCTGGCGGGATCATGCGCCGCAGGTCTTCCCCTTGCCGCATCCCTCGTGGCGTAATACCGGGTGGCTGAAGAAAAACCCCTGGTTCGAGGCGGAGCTGCTGCCGGTTCTGCAGGCCCGGGTGAAGGAGCTGATGCGATGACAGACGAAACCCCGCTGGATCTGGCCCATGCCGCGATGGAAGCCGCGCCCGAGGATGATGCCGCCCGGCTGCGGTTCTATGAGCGGCTGGCGGATGCGGAGCTGTTCCTGATGCTGGAGAAGGAAGCGGAGGGAGAGCAGATCTCGCCAGTGCTGTTTGATACGCCCGACGGCGCCTTTGTGCTGGTGTTCGACCGGGAGGAGCGGCTGGCGCAGTTTGCAGGCCAGGCGGTGCCTTATGCCGCCCTGTCAGGCCGGGTGATATCGCAGATGCTGGCCGGGCAGGGGGGCGGCCAGAGAATTGGACTGGGGCTGAACCTGGAGGTGGCGCCCTCCGCCTTTCTGATCCCGGCAGAGGCCATCAGCTGGCTGCATCAGACGCTTGGCCACGCGCCGGAGGAAGTCGAGGCAGGCGTCACCGAATTCACCGCCCCCAAGGGCCTGCCGGAGGCGCTGCTGACCGCGCTGGACGCCAAGCTTGCGACTG
Source organism: Paracoccaceae bacterium (assembly GCA_013373325.1). GTDB lineage: Bacteria > Pseudomonadota > Alphaproteobacteria > Rhodobacterales > Rhodobacteraceae > Leisingera. Next base: position 3,545 of record JABXIA010000268.1, on the reverse strand, counting down.
CGGGCGGTCTGGCGGCAGCGGCCTATCTGGCCGGTGTGCGCTATGCCGACGGCGGGCAGGGGCATCTGCTGGGGTTTGTCGGCGCCAAGGAGGCTGCGCAGGCCTCGCTCGCCAAGGCCGCCAGCGAGGCGCTGACCTTTTCGGGGATTGAGGCCGGGGCTATGGACGTGGGTTTCTTCGCCGCAGAGGACCCGGTGGCGGCCAGTCTGGCCCGCGTCGGCCTGCGCTTTGACCTGCCGCAGCCCAAGGCGCCGCAGGAAATGAAGCCCGTCACGCCCGGCAGCGACCCTGAAAAGCCGCCGCGGCTGAAATAGGCATTTCTCGCCCTTTGCCGTTTTCGCCTTATCTGCTGCTGCAAGGGCAGCGCTGCGGCCCGTGCCCGCCACACAGCAGGGAGGGGAAAACCATGTCCATCAAACAGACCGCACATGATTTCTGCGAGGCTTGTGACGCGGGCAAAGGGTGGGAGGTGTGCCAGGAATGGTGCCGGCCGGACGCCACCTTCTCCGTCCAGGCGGATGCCCTGGCGGAGGTCGGCACGCTGGCGGATTATACCGAATGGGCCAAGGGGCTGCTGACCCCGATGCCGGACGCCCATGCCGAATTCAAATCCCTGATGGCGGATGAGGACAGCAACCGCGCGATCCTGTTTGCGGTGTTCCATGCCACCCATACGGTGGACGCCGGCAACGGCGCGCCGACGGGCAAGAAAGTCGCCTCGGATTATGTCTATGTGCTGGATTTCGAGGGCGGCAAGATCCGCCACATGACCAAGGTCTGGAATGACGTGCACGCCCTGACGCAGCTGGGCTGGATGTAGGCTGATAAGAAAACGCCCGCTGCGAGGCGGGCGCTTTTGCTGTCTGAAACCTGCCGGTTGGGTTGCAGGCGGAAGGGTTATTCCGCCGCTTCCAGCTTGTCCTGGGTGCGGGTTTCAAAGTCGCTGGCGTCGTGGCGCTCATGCAGCTGGGTGGACGGATCGCCGGAGGTGCGGTTCACCATGCGGCCGCGCTGCACCGCCGGGCGGGCGTCGATGGCCTTGGCCCAGCGGACCACGTTCTTGTAGCTGGCGGCATCCAGGAATTCGGCGGCGTCGCCGTAGTTGCGGCCCAGAACCAGCTGGCCGTACCAGGGCCAGATGGCGATATCGGCGATGGTGTATTCGTCACCGGCAATGAACTCGCGCTCCGCCAGCTGCCGGTCCAGCACATCCAGCTGGCGTTTGGTCTCCATGGTGAAACGGTCGATCGGATACTGGAATTTCTCCGGCGCATAGGCATAGAAATGGCCAAAGCCGCCGCCCAGGTAGGGCGCGCTGCCCATTTGCCAGAACAGCCAGTTCATTGTCTCGGCGCGGGCCGCGCCCTCCTTGGGCAGGAAGGCTCCGAATTTCTCGGCCAGATGCAGCAGGATCGAGCCGCTCTCGAACACCCGCACCGGCTCCGCGCCGCTGCGGTCCAGCAGTGCCGGGATCTTGGAGTTCGGGTTCACATCAACAAAGCCGGAGCCGAACTGGTCGCCGTCGCCGATCTTGATCAGCCAGGCGTCATATTCGGCGTCAGCGTGGCCTGCCGCCAGCAGTTCCTCGAACATCACGGTGACCTTGACGCCGTTCGGGGTCGCCAGCGAGTAAAGCTGGAAGGGATGCTTGCCCGCGGGCAGCTCCTTGTCATGGGTCGCACCGGCGATGGGGCGGTTGATGGAGGCAAACTCGCCGCCGTTCGCTTGTTCCCATTTCCAGACTTTCGGCGGGGTGTAGGGGGTGTCGCTCATCTGTCGGCCTTGTCCTGATTGTTTCCTGTTGCGTCTCAATCGTTCGCGCTGCGGCGACCGGTTCCGGCAGAGATAAGGGGGATTTCGGAAATTCCAATGACTGGAAGGTCTGCGCGCGGAAATTTTACAATCCGCTCACATCCTCTCGTCCCCGGACACAGAGCCGTGAGCCCCCCTTCGCATTTGCCGCGGCGGCAGTAATGTCAGTGCCAAGGCCGGTGCGTTGGACCGGAGCCCGAGTTGAAGCGATCACCGATGAAAGGGATGATTTCATGAAGCGTCTTGCATTTGCTGCTGCGGCAGCGCTGTCCTTTGCCCTGCCGGCCTTTGCCGGGGAGCAGTACGTCGATGGCACCGGTTATGCGGTGTCAGGTTATGACGTGGTGGCCTACCGCAGCCTGGAGATGAACCCGGTCGGCACCCCGCAGACTGCGCCGGTGCGCGGCAGCACGGAATTCACCGCAGAATACAACGGTGCCACCTGGGCGTTCTCCTCGGCTGAGAACCGCGACAAGTTCGCCGCCAACCCGGACTATTACGCGCCGCAGTATGACGGCCACTGCGCCTATGGCGTCTCCAAGGGCGGCAAGGTGCCGGCCAACCCGAACCTGTGGCGCATCGTCGATGACAAGCTCTATCTGAACATCACCGACGTGGTGGTCGGCTTCTGGGAGGAGGACATCCCCGGCAACATCAACCTCGCCGAAGGCAACTGGCCGGGGATCGAGCCGAAGGCTGCGTCAGACAGCGTGATCCCCAAGTTCACGTCTGAGGGGCCGGTGGCAAACTGAGCTGGATGTGTTTGTTGCAGGCGTCCGCTTCAGGGCAGGGCGTCTGCATCACCTGTTCGCCAAACCATCAATGCAAAGTTGCGGTGGTTTCCCAAATATCCGGGCAAAGCGGCTTCGTGCCTGAACCCCATCTGCAGTGCAATATTGATTGTTACCGAAGGTCCCATCGTTTCCAGATGCGGCCGCCCGGTTTTTCTGATGCCGTCCGCCAGGCATTGCCGATGAAAGGCAGCGGTGCCGGATCGTTCCCGGTATCCCGGAAACGGCAGCGCCACGGCAAGGCCTTCCAAGCCCTGGCTGACCGCAAGGGACTTTAATGACGCAAGCAAGGGCCAGAGCTCTGGTCCCAGCGACTGATGGCCGGGAGCGGCCGTCAAAAGCATGCGGGAAACATAAAGCCAATTGGCTGCCGGGTCATGCGCATCGCCGGTTCCCTCACTTGTGGCTGCGCTCCATTCGTGCTGCTGCAAAGCAAGCGGACCGGGCAGGCGAATGGCGCTCGCATAGCTGATAGGTTTTTGGCCTTCCTCGCATATGAAAGCCCCCTGAGGATACTGGTCGAAAAGTGAGAGGACGGTGCTAAGGGCGTGGCCGGGGTGAACAAATGCCACGCAGCGTTTCCAAGCAGGGGTGCCCCCGGGACTGCCCTGAAGATTGGCGATTGGCTCCAGGTCTGACGCGGAGACGCTGCGCGCAGCGGAATTGAACAATCTGACTTCTCCTGAGAGCAAAGAGACTTTGCGGCACTCAAATGCAATCGGTTTTAAGCCCGGGTGCAAAAAGACAGCGGGAAATTTCTTTGCAGCAGAAACAAAAAAAGCCCCGGTCAAATGGCCGGGGCTAAAAAAATACCCAGTGCGCCAAGCCTCAGCGGCGGCGGTCGCGGCGGGAGGACATCGGCTGGAAGGCCACGCCCACATGCGCCTCGCAATAGGGTTTGCCCTGCTGCGAGGGCAGGCCGCAGAACCAGAAGTCCTCGGT
>JABXIA010000024.1 GCA_013373325.1 Paracoccaceae bacterium | reverse complement strand
TTCGGGGTCGGCACGCGGATGGCGGAGCCGGCCAGGCGGCCTTTCAGGTTCGGCAGCACTTCGCCCAGGGCCTTGGCGGCGCCGGTCGAGGTCGGGATCATCGACATGGCAGCGGCGCGGGCGCGGTACAGGTCCTTGTGGCGGCGGTCCAGGGTCGGCTGGTCGCCGGTGTAGGCGTGGATGGTGGTCATGATGCCGTGCTCGATGCCGAACGCCTCGTCCAGCACCTTGGCCAGCGGCGCCAGGCAGTTGGTGGTGCAGGAGCCGTTGGAGATCATCGTGTCGGTGGCTTCCAGCTGGTCGTCGTTGACACCGAACACGATGGTCTTGTCGACGTTCTTGCCGGGGGCAGACAGCAGCACTTTCTTGGCGCCGCGTTCCAGGTGCGCCTTGGCCTTCTCACCGTCGTTGAACTTGCCGGTGCATTCCAGAACCACGTCGCAGCCGTCCCAGTCCAGCTCGTTCATGTCGTAGGTGGAGAACATCTGCATGTCGCCGCGGCCCAGGTTCATGGTGCCGTCGCCGATGGTCACTTCACCCGGGAAACGGCCATGCACGCTATCGTATTTGATCAGATGCGCCGCGGTCTCCAGCGGGCCGGTGGCGTTCACCTTGATCACTTCGATGTCGTCGCGGCCCGAGGCAGCGATGTGCGACAGGGTGCAGCGGCCGATGCGGCCAAAACCGTTGATCCCGACTTTGATGGTCATGAGTACGTCTCCAAGCGAGCAAAACCTTTGGCCGCCATATAGACCGGGGCGGATGTGGTCTAAAGGGGTAAAAGCGTCATTAAATGAAACTGCTAGCGCAAAATCATGATGTTGGCGGTAACGGTTTCATCCGGTGGCGTTAACGGAAATCAGCGCCTTTGATGCGGTGGCGCTAACGCTTGTGCTGCGGCGCGGAACCGGGCAGATTGCCTTTCAAACGCGGACAGAGATTGAGGGATTTGGCATGAGCGGTTTGCTGGCGCTTCTGGATGACGTGGCGGGGATTGCCAAGGTGGCGGCGGCCTCGGTTGACGATGTGGCGGCGGCGGCGGGTAAGGCCGGGGCCAAGACCGCGGGTGTGATCATTGACGACGCGGCGGTGACGCCCAAGTACCTGCAGGGGTTCGCGCCGGCGCGTGAGCTGCCGATCATCTGGCGCATCACCCGCGGCTCCTTGTTCAACAAGCTGATCCTTTTGCTGCCCGTGGCGATGCTGCTGGCGAATTTTGCGCCCGGGGCCATCACGCCCTTGCTGATGCTGGGCGGGAGTTACCTGTGTTTCGAGGGGGCTGAGAAGATCTTTCACGTGCTGTTTCCGCACGTCAGCCACGCCATTGACGAAGACATGAGCATCAAGGACCCCGGTCATCTGGAAGAGCAGAAGATCAAGGGCGCGATCAAGACCGATTTCATCCTGTCGGCAGAGATCATGACCATCGCCCTGGCCGCCATCGAGGCGCCGAACGTCTGGATGCAGGCGGCGACGCTGGCGGTGGTTGCGATTGGCGTCACGCTGGCGGTCTACGGTTCTGTCGCATTGATCGTGAAGATGGACGATGTGGGCCTCTACCTGGCGCAGAACGCCCATACCGGGTTTGGCCGCGGACTGGGGCGCGGGCTGGTCAAGTTCATGCCGGTGCTGATGAAGATCCTGTCGGTGGTCGGCACCGCGGCGATGCTGTGGGTGGGCGGCTCCATCATCATCCACGGGCTGGAGGTGCTGGGCTTTGGCTGGCTGGGCCATCACATTCACGACTGGGCCTATGCCGTGGGCCACGCGGTGCCTGCCGCCTGGGAAGGCTTTGCCGAGTGGAGTGCCAAGGCGGCGATGGACGGGGTGTTTGGTGTTGCCTGGGGGCTGGTGCTGATCCCGCTGGCGACCAAGGTGATCGGGCCGGTGATTGCGGCGGTTTCGGGGAAGAAGGCCAGCCATTGAGCAAAATGCCCGTGCGAAGCACGGGCAGCGCCCGGACCGACCCCACGGGGAGGGCGCTTCACGCCCACCCCTCGGCCCGGGCGCCGTTGAATTTTCGCTATCGGAGCTACCTTTTAAGAGCTGCTTCTAGTCACCAGATTGAAGTTTCTTGGCAACATCTATGAACTTGGCAGCGCGTTCATGTAGGTAGTCAGCTTCATATTGATCAAGCCGCGTTGCCGTTATTAATGTCCCTGGCTGGATATTGAGTATGCCAACACCTGCAGAATCTGGTTTCGCCAATCGTAGTATTGTCAGTAAACCTTTCTCCTTGTTCCGGGGCATCGGTTCTTTTCCAAAATGCAGGAAAACAATTCTTCTCTGGTTGTTTGCTTCAGTTCGCAAGTACCACGCCGTGGAGATACTTAGTCCGGCAATCTCCGCCTCGATTGGGCTACACCCCTGCCATGTGAGCGCGTGATCCTCTTTCAGGTCCAGGTAGTTTTTGCAGAGAACCTTGTATCCAGCAGACTTATTTGCGGAAACGTGTGAGTGCAGTTCTAAAAACTTCTTTGTCGAAATTTTTTTCTCTTCAAGAGAAGCCATTGCTTCTCGAAACTGCTTGTAGCGATCCTTGGCAGGTTCATACGGCAAGTCGAAGCCATCAATTATGCTCTTGGCTCTTGCCTTATCTTTGCGCTTGTCGCCGTATGCAAACTCGATGAACTGACTAACTCTTATCTTCATGCAGCTTTCCCTTAAGATGTGCTCAAGACCCTATGACGTGTATGAGGGCAATTAAAGGGAAATTCCGTGCAGGCGGTTCAAAATATTGAATCGCCTCAAGAGGGGGGCTGCAAACGAAAAGGGCACCCAGTCGGGTGCCCTTTGTGTCTAATTGAACGGCGGGATTACCCCAGCAGCTCTTTCACCTTCGCCACTGTGCCCTCAGCCGTAATGCCGAAGCGCTCAAACAGCTCGCCTGCCGGAGCGGAGGCGCCGAAGCGGTCCATGCCGACGAAACCGGCTTTCTTCTCCTGGCCGCGCTCGCCCAGCAGCCAGCGGTCCCAGCCGCCGTCGCGGACGGCGGCCTCGATGCCCACACGCACCGGGCCTGCGGGCAGGACTTTACGGCGGTAGGCTTCGTCCTGGGCTGCAAACAGCTCCATGCAAGGCATGGAAACGACGCGGGTGCCGATGCCCTCAGCTTCCAGCTTGGCCTTGGCTTCCATCGCGACAGAGACCTCAGAGCCGGTGGCGATCAGGATCACCTGGCGCTTACCCTCGGCCTCGGCCAGCACGTAGGCGCCTTTTTCGACCATGTTGGTCAGCTTATGCTCGGTGCGCACGGTGGGCAGGTTCTGACGGGTCAGGGTCATAACCGAGGGGGTTTCCTTGGCGGTGAGGGCAATCTCCCAGGCCTCGGCGGTTTCCACGGTGTCTGCGGGGCGGAACACATAGGTGTTCGGGGTCGCGCGGCAGATCGCCAGATGCTCCACCGGCTGGTGGGTTGGGCCGTCTTCGCCGACACCGATCGAGTCGTGGGTCATCACGTACACGGTCGGGATCTTCGACAGGG
>JABXIA010000232.1 GCA_013373325.1 Paracoccaceae bacterium | reverse complement strand
CCTGTTTGTGGTGATGATGCTGGACGTGGATTTTGCCGAGCTGAAGGCGGAGATGGCGCGCTACATGCCGCTTGCCCTGCTGATCGGCCTGGTGATCCTGATGCAGTTCGTGATGGCTTTCGGTGTCTGGGAAACCGCGCACCAGGCGCCTGAGCTGCTGGCCAATCCGGTGCCTGCCGACCGCCACAACACCGAGGCGCTCGGCCTCATTATCTATGATCAATATTTCCTTCTGTTCCAGCTGGCGGGCCTGATCCTGCTGGTGGCGATGATCGGCGCGATCGTGCTGACCCTGCGCCACCGCACCGACGTCAAGCGCCAGGACGTGGTTGCGCAGATGATGCGCGACCCGGCCGCCGCGATGGAGCTGAAGGACGTGAAACCGGGGCAGGGGCTGTGATCCAATGATTGGACTTGAACATTATCTGACCGTCGCGGCGACGCTGTTCGTCATCGGCATCTTTGGGCTTTTCCTGAACCGCAAGAACGTGATCATCCTCCTGATGAGTATCGAACTGATGCTCCTGGCGGTGAACATCAACCTGGTCGCATTCTCCAGCTTCCTGGGCGATCTGGTGGGGCAGGTCTTCACCCTGTTTGTTCTGACCGTGGCCGCGGCTGAGGCCGCCATCGGCCTCGCGATCCTGGTCTGCTTCTTCCGCAACCGCGGCACTATTGCCGTTGAAGACGTCAACGTGATGAAGGGCTAACACTGATGGAAACCATCCTCCTTTTTGCCCCGCTGGTTGGCGCCATTATCTGCGGTTTCGGCCACAAGATGATCGGCGAGAAAGCCGCCACCGTGACCGCCACGGCACTGCTGTTTCTGGCGGCGCTGCTCAGCTGGATCACCTTCCTGACTTTCGACGGGCAGACCGAGACCATCCAGATCCTGCGCTGGATCGAAAGCGGCACCCTGTCGACCGATTGGGCAATCCGCCTGGACCGACTGACCGCGATCATGCTGATCGTGATCACCACGGTCTCCTCCCTCGTGCACCTCTATTCCTTCGGCTACATGGATCATGACCCGCAGTGGAAAGAGGGCGAGAGCTACAAGCCGCGCTTCTTTGCCTATCTGTCGTTCTTCACCTTTGCGATGCTGATGCTGGTGACCTCCGACAACCTGGTGCAGATGTTCTTTGGCTGGGAAGGCGTCGGTGTCGCCTCCTACCTGCTGATCGGTTTCTACTACCGCAAGCCCACGGCCAACGCGGCGGCGATGAAAGCCTTCATCGTCAACCGTGTCGGCGACTTCGGCTTTGCGCTGGGGATCTTCGGCCTGTTCTTCCTGACGGACAGCATTAACCTGTCTCACATTTTCGATAAGGCTCCAGAACTGGCGGAAACTCAGCTCACCTTCCTGTGGACGGAATGGAATGCAGCGAACCTTCTGGCCTTCCTGCTGTTCGTCGGTGCGATGGGCAAATCGGCGCAGCTGATCCTGCACACCTGGCTGCCGGACGCGATGGAAGGCCCGACCCCGGTGTCGGCGCTGATCCACGCCGCGACCATGGTGACCGCAGGCGTGTTCCTGGTCTGCCGCATGTCGCCGCTGATCGAATTCGCGCCTGAGGCCGCGGCCTTCATCACTGCCCTTGGCGCGGCCACCGCCTTCTTTGCAGCCACCGTCGGCCTGGTGCAGAACGACATCAAGCGCGTGATCGCCTATTCGACCTGCTCGCAGCTGGGCTACATGTTCGTCGCGGCTGGTGTCGGCATGTATTCGGCGGCGATGTTCCACCTGTTCACCCACGCCTTCTTCAAGGCGATGCTGTTCCTTGGCGCAGGTTCGGTGATCCATGCGATGCATCACGAGCAGGACATGCGGAACTATGGCGCGCTGCGCAAGAAGATCCCCTATACCTTCTGGGCGATGATGATCGGCACGCTTGCCATCACAGGCGTCGGCATTCCGCTGAGCGGCTGGGTTGGCTTTGCCGGCTTTGTGTCAAAGGACGCGATCATCGAAAGCGCCTATGCAGGCGGCTCGATGTTCGGCTTCTGGGCGCTGGTGATCGCGGCCTTCATGACATCTTTCTACTCCTGGCGCCTGATCTTCATGACCTTCTACGGCGAGGCGCGCGGCGACAAGCACACCCACGACCACGCACATGAAAGCCCCTGGACCATGCTGGTGCCGCTGGGCGTGCTGGCCCTCGGCGCGATCTTCTCGGGCATGCTGTGGTACAGCAGCTTCTTCGGCCACGCTGATCAAGTCGGCAAATTCTATGGCATTCCGGTGGCGGAAGCCTCCGCCCATGGTGAAGGCCACACTGCGGAAACTCATGCGGAGCATGTTGCCGACGGAACAGCCGAAGCGCATCACGGCCAAGACGAAGGCCATGGTGAAGACGCAGCACATGGCGGCGAGCACCACTATGTGTTTGCCGGCAAGCCGGGTGAGGGCGCGCTTTATATCGCGCCGGACAACCACATCCTGGAAGATGCCCACGCGGCGCCGAAATGGGTGAAACTGTCCCCATTCGCTGCAATGATCGGCGGCCTGGTGCTGGCGCTGTGGTTTTACATCTGGAACCCGTCGCTGCCCGCGCGCCTGGCCAAGCAGCAGCGCCCGCTGTACCTGTTCCTCTTGAACAAGTGGTACTTTGACGAGATCTACAACGTGATCTTCGTCAAACCGGCCGTGGCGCTCGGCCGCTTCTTCTGGAAACGCGGCGATGGCAACACCATCGACGGCTTCCTGAACGGTCTGGCCATGGGCGTAGTGCCCTTCTTCACCCGTCTCGCTGGACGCGCACAGTCCGGTTACATCTTTACTTATGCCTTCTGGATGGTGCTGGGCATTGCAGCCCTGGTCACCTGGATGTCGATCGGCGGAGGAGCGCACTGATGGACAATCTCCTTTCTATTGTCACCTTCATCCCGGCGCTCGCGGCGGCCATTCTGGCCCTGTTCCTGCGCGGCGAGGATAAGGCGGCGCAGCGCAACGCCAAGTTTGTTGCGCTCTTTGCCACCACGATCACCTTCCTGGTGAGCCTTGGGATCTATTCCCAGTTCGACCCGGCCAACACCGGCTTCCAGTTCGTCGAGGACCGGGCCTGGATCTTCGGGCTCAAGTACAAGATGGGCGTCGACGGGATCTCAGTTCTGTTCGTGATGCTGACCACCTTCATCATGCCGTTGACCATCCTGGCCAGCTGGTCGGTCACTGACCGGGTGAAGGAATACATGATCGCCTTCCTGCTCTTGGAGACCCTGATGCTGGGTGTCTTCATGGCGCTGGACCTGGTGCTGTTCTACCTGTTCTTCGAGGCGGGCCTCATTCCGATGTTCCTGATCATCGGCATCTGGGGCGGCAAGGAGCGGATCTACGCGTCCTTCAAATTCTTCCTCTACACCTTCTTCGGCTCGGTGCTGATGCTGGTGGCGATGGTCTTCATGTATGTGGATGCCGGCACCACCGATATCGAGACCCTGCTGACCCACAGCTTCTCGGCGGCGTCGTTCGACGTCTTGGGCATCCATGTGCTTGGTGGCGCCCAGACCCTGATGTTCCTGGCGTTCTTTGCCTCTTTCGCGGTGAAGATGCCGATGTGGCCGGTGCACACCTGGCTGCCGGACGCGCACGTTCAGGCGCCGACTGCGGGTTCTGTGGTGCTGGCGGCGATCCTGCTGAAGATGGGAGGCTACGGCTTCTTGCGCTTCTCGCTGCCGATGTTCCCGGTCGGCGCGGACGTGATGACCGATGTGGTCCTGTGGATGTCCGCGATTGCGGTGGTCTACACCTCGCTGGTGGCGATGGTTCAGGAGGACATGAAGAAGCTGATTGCCTACTCCTCGGTGGCGCACATGGGTTTTGTCACCATGGGCATCTTTGCCGCCAACCAGCAGGGCGTTGACGGCGCCATCTTCCAGATGCTGTCGCACGGCTTTATCTCCGCCGCGCTCTTCCTCTGCGTCGGCGTGATCTATGACCGCATGCACACCCGCGATATCGACGCCTATGGCGGCCTTGTGATCCGGATGCCGGCTTATGCGCTGGTCTTCATGTTCTTCACCATGGGCAACGTCGGTTTGCCGGGCACTTCGGGCTTTGTCGGTGAATTCCTGACCCTGATGGGCACCTTCCAGAAGAACACCTGGGT
>JABXIA010000219.1 GCA_013373325.1 Paracoccaceae bacterium | reverse complement strand
TGGCCGCCGCCGTGGTACAGCCAGCCGAACTGCTCATCCGCGCGCAGGCCGAACGGCTGCGAGCCGAACAGCAGGATGCCCTTGGACTTGGAGCCCCAATAGGCCGGCACTGCATGGTACAGCTCAGCCGTGCCTTCGGACACAGCGTCGAACACGCCCCGGCCCGGCACCAGTTCGCCCGCGGCAAACAGTTTCACCTCGATCCGGCCGCCCGACAGGGTGGTGATCCGGTCGGCCAGCATCTGTGCCGCCACACCCGGTCCCGGCAGGTTCTTGGGCCAGGCCGTGACCATCTTCCACTGCATCTTGCCCTGGGCGATGGCCGGGCTGGCCAGCGTGGCCGCAGCCGCGCCCATTGCGCCGGCTTTCAAGAATGCGCGTCTTTCCATGTCTCCAGTCCTCCGTCTGTCAGTGCATCTGCGGCGGGCCGCGCACGGCAGCGCAGATATTGATTTTTTTGTACGCGCTTTACATTAATATGTAGCTACATAATAATGTCAATCACGGTTGCGCGGGTTCAATTCGCCTTTCCGCGCAGAATGCAATATGGAGCGGCGGAGCGAATTTTCCCGTTTGGCCCGGGGAGGACGATGACGGACAAGCAGCGGCATTCCTGGGTGAGCATCCGGGACAGCATCCGGGAGATGATCCTGAACTCCACCTACGGGCCGGGGGACAAGCTGCCGCGTGACGAAGAGTTTGCTGCCCAATTCGGCTGCGCCCGCTCCACGGTGCACCGGGCGATGCGCGACCTGGCCCAGAGCGGGCTGGTGGAACGGCGCCGCAAGGGCGGTACCACAGTACGGCGTGATCCGGTGACGCGGGCAACGCTCAACATTCCGATCACCCGGCTTGAGGTTGAACAGAAAGGCAGCACCTACGGCTACCAGCTGATCCGGCAATCCGTGCAGCCGACCAGCCCGGCCATCATGGCCAACTTCGCCCTTCCGGAGGCCCGGCCGATGCTGCGCGTCGAGGCGCTGCACCTGGCCGACAGCCGCCCCTATATTTTCGAGGATCGCTGGATCTGCCTGGAAACCGTGCCGGAGATCACATCCGTCGACCTGACCCGCGAAAGCGCAAACGAATGGCTGGTCCGCAACCGTCCCTACAGCCGCTGCGACCTGCGCCTCTATGCCCGCCCCGGCTCCGCCAGCGACAGTGAAATACTCCAGAGCAATCCCGGAGACGCGCTGTTTGTTATGGAGCGCACCACCTGGATCGGCGAGGCCCCGATCACCAGTCTCAGTGCGGTTGCTCATCCGGGCTACCAGCTGTTCACCCAGGGCTGACGGGCCGCACCGCCGCACCCTGCCTGTGTCAAAACGGCCTGCCGGAAGCCGTATTGCGTGAACGTTCCTTGCCGTCATAGATGCAACTTATTGTTGCGACTCGCTGCTGCTCGGATCACTATGATGCAATGGCAGCATTCTTCAACGATCACAGCGGCTTCGACGCCCTCTTCAACACGTTCGATCGTAGCAGTGTTGCGCTTTCGCTGGCGGATTCCACCCTGCCGGACAGCCCGCTTGCCGGCGTCAACAGCCCGTTCTGCGAACTGACCGGCTACGGCGCGGAGGAGGTTTTGGGGCGCAATTGCCGCTTTCTTCAGCCCCAAGGCGGCGCCGGCCCCGTGCGCGAGCGGATGCGCGAATTCCTGACGGACCCGGCAGCCGGACAGGCGCGTTTCCTGCTGGTGAACCACCGCAAGGACGGCAGCAGGTTTCTGAATCTGGTCTTCATGGCCAAGCTGATGCGCAGCGGCCAGCAGGTGGCAGTGCTCGGGTCCCAATTCGAGGTCAGAGGACGCAGCAGCACTCCGGCCGAACTCTATGACCGCGCCTTGACAGAGGACTTGAGGCGGATCGAGGAGGCCAGCAAGGTGCATGATCTCGTGTTTCTTGAAAACTATGAAACACGCGCCTCGGCACAGGCAATCATTGCGCAGTCCAAGCTCGACTACGGATAACCGGAGCAGCGCGCACCGCACGGCCCCCTTCAGCGGGCCTGGGCGCCCGGCCTGCTGTGCTGCGGGCAAGCCGTCAGCAGGTATCCTTCCCGCCGGTGGCAACACCGGCTCCGGCCCCCTGCAAACGTGCCAGGGTCTGCCAGCAGGCCTCGTCCTGCATCTGGCTTACGTTGAACCGCATGAAGGGCGTCCAGCCTTGCGACACGCTGAAAACATTGCCCGGCGCCAGCACCAGCCCCTCGTGCAGCGCGGCGCGCGCAAGCACCGCCGCATCCATCCCGCCCGGCAGTTCGCACCACAGGTAAAAACCGCCGCGCGGCTGCACCCAGGGCCGGATCCCAAGCTCTGACAACCACACCTGCGCCTCAGCCCGACAGCGGCTCAGCCGGTGGCGCAGGGCTTCCAGGTGCTTGCGGCAGTTGCCATCCGTCAGCACCGTGTGCAGCAGCTCCGCGACCATCGGGCTGGGGCCGCTGAAATTCACCGCAACCTGCAGGTCGGTCAACGCCTCGATCCAGCTGCCGCGGGCCGCAATGTAGCCGCAGCGCAGCGAGGCCGAGAGGGTTTTCGAAAAACTGCCGGTCCGCACCACCCGCTCCAGGCCGTCCAGCGTGGCCAGCCGCGGGGATAGATCCGGTTCAAAGTCCGCAAAAATGTCATCCTCGATAATGATCAGATCATGCTGCGCAGCCAGCGCCAGCACCCGGTGCGCCACCGGCGCGGCAATCGTGGCCCCGGTCGGATTGTGCAGCGCTGAATTGGTCAGGTAAAGCCGCGGATGATGTTCGCCCAGCGCCGTTTCAAAACGATCCAGATCCGGGCCGTCCGGCGTGTAAGGCACCCCGACAATGCGGATCTGGTGCGCCCGCAGCAGCGCCTGGAAATTGAAGTAGCAGGGATCATCGACCACCACGGTGTCGCCCGGGCGCAGCAGCATCCGGCAGACCAGATCCAGCGCCTGCGAACCCGAGCCGGTCAGCAGCACCTGATCCGGCGGGCAGGCCAGCCCCTGGTCGAATAGCTGACGGCTGATATGGCGCCGCAGCCCGGCGGCGCCCTTGGAACTGCCATAGTCGGTCAGCACCGCCTCCGGTGCCGCCGCCAGCGCCCGCATCGCCCGGCGCAGCGAGGCCACCGGCATCCAGTCCTCCGGCAGCCAGCCGCAGCCGGGCTTGGGCGCATCCGTGCCCGCGTCCAGCGACTGCCGCGCCACCCACAGGGGGTCCACCTCGCGCGCCAGCTGCGGCCCGGTCTCAGACACCGCAAAGGGCTGCGGTTTGGCAGCCACATAAAACCCTGCCCCGCGCCGGGCCCGGATCACGCCCTCGGCGGCCAGCACATCATAGGCCTCCGCCACGGTGGAGGGCGACACGCCCAGCTTGGCCGCGCAGCCCCGGACCGACGGCAGCTTGTCGCCGGCCACCAGCGCCCGCGAGGTGATACGCCGCCGGATGTCATTGATAACCAGCGCACGGCGGGAGGGCTTTGCCATGTGAGACCTCACTGTATTGCTCCAGATGCCAATACAGTTTTGTAAAACTGTATGGCTCTGTATCTGTCTATGGCACGCCTGCAGTCTTAGAAAGCCCAAAAGACAAAGGAGACAGGCAATGCAGGCGTCATTTTCGGGCTGGGGCAGCGGGTTGTTGGGCGTTGTGATCTTCAGCGGATCGCTGCCTGCAACCCGTGTTGCGGTGGGGATGCTGGACCCGGTGTTCCTGACGTCAGCCCGCGCAGTCATAGCCGCCCTGGCCGGTGCCGCGCTGCTTCTGCTCCTGCGCCAGCCGGTGCCGCGGCGTCAGGACCTGCTGCCGCTGGCAGTGGTCGCGGGCGGAGTGGTGATCGGCTTTCCGCTGCTGACCGCGATGGCGCTGCAGCATATCACCGCCGCGCATTCGACCGTCTTCATCGGCCTGCTGCCGCTGGCGACCGCCATCTTCGGCGTGCTGCGCGGCGGCGAGCGGCCCGGCCCGCTGTTCTGGCTGTTTTCCATCCTCGGCAGCCTTGCTGTTGCGGGGTTTGCCTTGTCGCAGAATGCGGATGTGTCGCTGGCCGGCGATGCGCTGATGCTGGCGGCCATTACCTTATGCGGTCTGGGTTATGCCGAGGGTGCACAGCTGTCGCGGCGGCTGGGTGGCTGGCAGGTGATTTCCTGGGCGCTGGCGCTGGCGCTGCCGGTAATGGCACTGACTGCGCTGGCCGCCCGGCCCGAAACCCTTGCGGGGCTCAGCCTGCCGGTCTGGATCAGCCTGGGCTATGTTTCGATGTTCTCGATGCTGATCGGATTTGTGTTCTGGTACCGCGGCCTTGCGCTTGGCGGCACCGCGGGCGTCGGGCAACTGCAGCTCTTGCAGCCGTTCCTCGGCCTGATGCTGGCGGGCTGGCTGCTGTCAGAGCCGGTGGCCCCCGCCATGCTGGGCGCCACCGCGTTTGTGGTGCTCTGCGTGGCCGGGGCCAAGCGGTATGCCTGACGGCCCGCAGGCCGTCAGGCTGGTTACGGCAGCAGCGCCAGGCGCTTGAGGAACAGCGCCTTCACAGCCTCCGCCTCCACGCTCATGCAGACCTTGACCGGCGCCCGCCCGCTGTCCGGCGCAGCCAGCGTGGCGCCAGAGGTTTCGCCCTCGCAGGACACCTGCAAGGCAACGTCGCGCATTCCGAACAGTTCCGGATTGGTGCAGGCAATCACCGCCGCCGGGTCATGCAGCGAGCAGCCGTTCTTGCCCGCGACCTCCAGGTAGAACTTCAGGTAGAAATACGACATCTCCTGCAGCATGCCGCCCAGTTCCGGCGACTTGGCGGCGATTGCCTCGAAATCCTCCGCCAGGCACAGGATGCGGTGGGTGACGTCGAGCCCCACAAACACCACCTTGGAACCGCCCTGGCAAACCACATCCGCCGCATGGGGATCATGGTAGATGTTGGCCTCGGCGTGGGGCGTGATATTGCCGCCCTCCTCCAGTGAGCCGCCCATCACCACGATGGATTTCACGTTATCAATGAACTCCGCATCACGCTGCATCGCCAGCGCGATATTTGTCAGCGGGCCGATCGGACAGACCACCAGCTCCCCTTTGTGCTCGCGTGCCATCCGGCAGAGGAAAGCCGCGGCGTCCTCGTCCAGCGGTTTGCCCTTGGGCTCTGCCGCCGGGATGTCGCCAAAGCCTTCGTCCCCATGCACATGAGACGAGGGTTTGAACGGCGGCAGCACCAGCGGCGCGGTCGCGCCAGAGGCGACCGGCACATCCAGCTCCGCCGCTTCCAGCAGGCGCAGCGCGTTGCGGGTGGCGGTCGCGGTGGTCACATTGCCGAAGATCGTGGTCAGCCCCAGCAGGTCAATGTCCGGGGCCGCGGCGGCATAGAAGATCGCCATCGCATCGTCGATGCCCGGATCGGTGTCGATAATCAGTTTCACCATCTGCCTGTCTCTTTCTTTTCTCAGCCTTGGCTTACTTGAACTTATCCATCAGTTTTTCCAGCGGCGAGCGGCTGTCGGGCGCCGGTTCCTCCTTGGCGGGCTGCTTCGCCTCAACCTTGGGTTTGGTGGTGGAGCTGCGCGGCGGTGCGACCCGCAGGGCCACCGCATTCATGAACTTGCCGCCATCGCCCTTGGCCAGCTCGGCCGCGCCGTCCGAAATCCCGCGCATCAGGTCATCCAGCCAGCCCTCATCCGCCTTGGGGAAGTCGCGCAGCACATAGCCCGCCACCGCGTCCTTGTGGCCCGGATGGCCAATCCCCAGCCGCACCCGCGCGTAATCGGCCCCGATATGCGAATGGATCGAGCGCAGACCATTGTGGCCCGCATGGCCGCCGCCCTGTTTCATACGCGCCTTGCCCGGCGCCAGGTCCAGCTCGTCATGCAGCACCACCACATCGGCGGGCGTCAGCTTGTAGAACCGCATCGCCTCCCCCACCGACTGGCCGGAGAGGTTCATGAAGGTCTGCGGCTTCAAGAGCAGCACCTTCTCGCCGCCAAGACTACCTTCGCAGATCAGCGCCTGGAACTTGGACTTCCAGGGGGAAAACCCGTGATCGCCGGCAATCCGGTCCAGCGCCATGAAGCCGATGTTATGGCGGTTGCGCTCATATTTCGGGCCGGGATTGCCAAGACCGACAAAGAGTTTCATGGGGGACCTGCCCGATCTGCGTTTCAAGGAAACCGAGTGATGCCCTATTTGGGCCGCGGAATCCAGTGCCGCGCGGCGTCAGGCAAAGTTGCGGTCTGGCGCATAGGGCGCAAGATCGACATTCGGCTGGCGGCCTTCCGCCAGATCGGTGATCAGCCGTCCGGTAATGCCGCCCAGGGTCAGCCCGATATGCTGGTGGCCAAAGGCGTAAAGCACCCGGTCCGACTGCGGGCTGCGCCCAATGACCGGCAGCGAATCCGGCAGTGTCGGGCGGTAGCCCAGCCATTCGCTGCTGGGCGCGGGCAGCGGCCCCAGCATCTCTGCCCCCTTGCGGGCGATATAGGCCAGCCGGCGCGTGTTCATCGGCGCATCCAGCGCCGCGATCTCCACCGTGCCCGTGAGCCGCAGGCCTTGCGCATGGGGCACCGCATAAAACCCGGCTTCACCCCAGCCCACCGGCCGCGTCACCCGGTGCGCCTCGCCGTCATACATCACGTGATAGCCGCGCTCGGTGCCAAGCGGCAGCTTCCGTGTGCCTGACCCCTCGATCCGCTTGGAGAACGCACCGCTGGCAATCACCGCATGATTGGCGGTAATGCCCTGCCCGCCGGCCTGCAGCTCCACGCCAGTGCCCGAAGCGCTGACCGACTCTGCCTTGGCGCGCAGGGTCGTGCCGCCCAGAGCGTCAAAGGCCCGGTGCATCCGGGTGATGAACTCCAGCGGATCGCGCAAACTTCGGGCTGCATGGAAATGCACCGCGCGCCTGATGGGCAGGTGCAGCCCTGGTTCCATCTCCAGCGCTTCCTCCGGGTCCACCTCGCGCCACGGAACGCCCAGGGCGCGGCGACGCTCCAGCCCATCGCTGGCCGCCTGGGCCGCCTTCTCTGTTGACCAGACCGACAGCTGGCCGCGCTCCACCACCAGATCCTGCGCGCCCGCGGCCTCGATCAGCGGATTGATCCCGGCATCGGCATGCGAGAGCAAATCCGCAAGATGGCCCGCGATCCGGCGTGCGGGCGCGGCACGGCAGTTCGCAAGAAAAGACAGCATCCAGCCCGGATTGCGCAGCGCATGGGCATAGGACAGCGACAACGGACTGTCCTTGGTGAACATCAGGCTGGGCAGCGAGGTCAGTACCGAGGGATCATTCACCGGCAGGCAGGCATAAGTCGCCAGCGTGCAGGCGTTGCCATAGCTGGTGCCGCTCCCAGGATCCTCAGGGTCGATCAGCAATACCTTGTGGCCGCGCATCTGCGCCCACAGCGCGCAGCTCATCCCCACAATGCCCGCGCCCGCAACGGCGATATCGTAGTCCGCCATCCCCGGTCCTCCCTGTCCTCAGACCGAAATGGGACAGCCGCGCGGGCAAAAGTCAATCACCTGCAAAGGGCCCGCCGCACAAAAGAATACGGGCCCCCGATTGGGAGCCCGCAAAACCGTTGCCCTATGGGCCCGGGTCTTATTCTTCAGCAGCTGCTTCTGCTTCTTCGCCTTCTTCGCCTTCTTCGTCATCGGAAGAAGCCAGGCCGGCCGGCGCTGCGATGTTCGCAATCACGAAGTCGCGGTCGATGGTCGGCTTGGCGCCTGCAGGCAGGTCCACGGACGAGATGGTGACCACGTCGCCGATGTTCAGGCCTTCCAGGTCCACAACGATCTTCTCCGGGATGTCGCCGGCGGTCACGCTCAGCTCGACTTCCGGACGCACGACGGTCAGCATGCCGCCTTTTTTGATGCCGGGGGCCTTGTCCTCGTTGATGAAGTCAACGTGGATGT
>JABXIA010000356.1 GCA_013373325.1 Paracoccaceae bacterium | reverse complement strand
TCGCCGGAGTGCAGCCGCGCCACGTCCTGGCCCGCCTCATGCGCCGCCTTGATCTCTGTCACGATGGCATCCAGGTCCATCGCCGCGGTATTCACGATCTTTGCATCTGCCGGGCAGTGGCCCAGGATTTCCTCCGGCACCAGCGAGCCCGCGTAAAGGCACACCGGGCAGGAGGCGATGATGTCGCGCCCGCGCAGGGTCAGAAGATCGGCGGCGCCCGGTCCGGCGCCAATGAAGTGAACGGTCATGGCTCAAGTCTTTCTGCTATGGCCGCGGTGGCAAGCCCATCCGCGGTGACAACTCTGGGGGCGAGAAGGCGCGCGCTGGCGCCCGGCACCCCGTGGCGCGCCCCGGCCAGCGCCGCGGCTTCCGCCAGCGACCCGGTGCCGAACCGCGCCTTGATCCTTGGCGAGCAGGTCAAGGTCTGCTCCCCGGCAATATCCTGATGTTCAAGCGCAATCACCGGCAGGCCGATGCTGTGCGCAAACTCCTGCATAGCAGAGGTTGCGGCCTTTTCGGCGACGGACGCCAGCGCGTCCACATGCTCACCTGCCAGCGTCAGCGCGGCTTGCAGGTCGGCTGCCGTTGCAGCGCTGCGAAATCCGATGCCTGCGACCTTCATCGGGTGACGCTCCATTGGATCACCGGCCGCGCCCGCCGCCAGTCGCGCATGGACCCCAGCGGCCCGGCCTCGGCAATCTCCGCCTTCAGAAGATGCCCGCCACGATCCGCATGAGCCTGCATCAAGAGGGTCTCGGTCTCCAGCGTGACGCCATTGGCCACCAGCCGGGTGCCCTCGGGCAGGATGTCCCACAGGTGGTCCAAGAGCGCTTGCGAACCACCGCCGCCGATGAACACGCAATCGGGCAAGGGGTGGCCGTCCAGTACATCCGGTGCCTTGCCCGGCACTGCGGTCATTCGGTGATCTACCCCAAACGCCGCGGCGTTGGCCTTGATGTTTTCCAGCCGGCTCTCGCGCGGCTCAAAGGTAATGGCCTTTGCGCCCCGGGCGGCCAGGCACCATTCGACCGAGACAGAACCGGAGCCGCCGCCGATGTCCCACAACAGCTCACCTGCGCGCGGTGCCAGGGCCGACAGTGTCAGCGCCCGGACCGGACGCTTGGTGATCTGCCCGTCGCTGGCAAAGAGAGCATCTGCGAGGCCGGAGACTTGTGGCAGGCCGTTGTGGCCTGCGGCCTCAACGGCCACGGCAACTGGCGCCTGAATGTCTTGCAGATCAAAACCTTGCGCCGGCGTAGAACGCACTTTCTGACGCGGCCCGCCAAGGCACTCCATCACAGTCAGTTGCGAGGCGCCAAAACCCTGGGCAGTCAGCCATTCCGCCAGCTCCGCCGGTGCAGACCCATCCCGCATGGTACAGATGACGCGGGTGCCGTTCCCCAGCAAGGGCCGCAGCCGAGCAAAAGGCGCCGCATGCAGGCCGAGGCAGAGCGCTTCCTCCAGCTTCCAGGCCAGATGGTTTGCGGCCAGCGCGAAGGTCGACGGCACCGGGTAAGAGACCCACTCGCCCGCCTCTATATGCCGCGCCAGCGAGCCGCCGGCGCCATGCCAGAACGGATCGCCCGAGGCCAGAACGGCGACGTTGCGGCCGCGCATCGCCAGCACCGGCCCGGTTGAAAACGGCACCGGCCAGGGCTGACCCTTGCTGCCGGCATCCGCCAGTTCCAGATGCCGCGGGCCGCCAAAGATCACCTCGGCCTCCGCCAGTGCCTTCCGGCTTGCATCGCTTAAGGAATCCAGTCCATTTTCGCCCAGACCAACGATTGTGAGCCAGTGCTTGGAAAGGCCATCAGACATGACACGCATCCTTCTTCTGGGCGGCACCTCTGAGGCCTCGACGCTGGCAAAGACCCTGGCCGGCGCGGATATGGATGCAGTGTTTTCCTACGCGGGCCGTACCGCCAGACCGGTCAGCCAGCCGCTGCTCACTCGCATTGGCGGCTTTGGCGGCGTGCAAGGGTTGGCGGCCTATCTGCGGGCTGAAGGCATCACCCATGTCGTCGATGCCACCCACCCCTTCGCGGCGCAGATGAGCACCAACGCGGTGCACGCTTGCGAAGCGGCGGGGGTGCCGCTCTGCGCCTTTGAACGCCCGGCCTGGCAGGCGGGGGAGGGCGACCGGTGGGTTCACACGGACAGCATCGAAGGCGCGGTAAATGCTCTGCCCGAAGCCCCCGCACGGGTGTTCCTGGCGATTGGCAAACAGAACCTCAGCCCGTTCGCGGCCAAGCCGCAGCACCATTACCTGCTGCGGCTGGTGGATGAACCCGAGGCGCCCCTGCCGCTGCCGCACACAACGGTCGAAATCGCCCGCGGGCCGTTTGACGCCGCGGGCGACACCGCGCTGATGCAGCGCCTCGGCATCACCCATGTGGTCGCCAAGAACGCAGGCGGCACGGGCGCCGCGGCCAAGCTCACTGCCGCGCGCAGCCTGAACCTGCCGGTCATCATGATCGGCAGGCCGCAGGTGCCCGAGCGGCCCATATTGGGCAGTGTGGCAGAGGTTATGGCCTGGCTGTCCCATTCCCCGGCTTAGGCCTCGGCTGCGTAGCGGGGCGTGTAGACGTAACTGCCCACCCGGCGTGTGTCGCGGTTGCCGACAATCACCACGGTGCGCATGTCGGCCATCTCGGGCGTTGCGTCCTTCAGCGGCACGGTCAGCAACTCCTGCCCGGGCTTGGTCACGTCGCGGGCAAAGGTGATCAGCGTTTCCTGGCCGCAGGCCTCGCGCAGGATCTCCAGCGCGCGGGCAAACTGATGCGGCCGCGACTTGGAGCGCGGGTTGTAAAACGCCATCGCCAGACCCGCCTCGCCGACCAGCTGCAGGCGCTTTTCGATCAGGCTCCAGGGCTTCAGGTTGTCACTGAGGTTGATGGCCGCAAAGTCATGTCCCAGCGGCGCGCCGATGGCAGCGGCGGCGGCCAGCATCGCGGTGATGCCGGGCAGCACCCTGATGTCCAGTTCCAGCCACTCGGGGTGGGCTTCAGCACTGTTCTCCAGCGCTTCGAACACGGCAGAGGCCATCGCGAACACGCCTGGATCGCCGGAGGACACCACAACAACCCGTTTGCCCTCAGAGGCCATTTCCAGCGCATGAGTGGCGCGGTCCACTTCGACCCGGTTGTCGGTGGCGTGCAGGGTCAAGCCCTCGCGCGGCGCGATGCGCTTTACATAGGGGATATAGCCAACGATATCAGTTGCTTCTTCGATGGCGTCACGCACTTCCTGTGTCACCAACGCTTCGTTGCCCGGGCCAAGCCCCGCAATCACAACCCAGCCGTTTTGCGATAATTTCATGGCCGGCGCCCCTGTCCGTGAACCAGTACAATGGAGAAATAGGGCACGTCGCCCGTGATCTCCGACAGCTTCTGCACGGTCTGGCCGGGCATGGTGCCGCGCTCGACCAGCCAGGCATCTTCCGCGCGGCCCGCCCGCTCCAGCGCGCGGCGCAGCTTGGGCAGGTTACGGCCGATTTTCATCACCACCAGCGCGTCGGTTTCCGCCGCGCGCTTGGCCAGTTCATCCTCGCTGAGGGTGGCCATCGCCACGGTCAGCACATCATCGCCCCAGGTAATCGGCTGGCCGGAGGCGGTCCAGCAGCCGGACATGCCGGTGATGCCGGGCACGATCTCCTGTTCCGCCCGGCCCTGCAGGCGGGTGTAGAGATGCATGTAGGAGCCGTAAAGGAACGGGTCGCCCTCACACAGCACCACAACGTCTTCGTCCTGCGCGATCTCGGCCAGGGTATCAGCCCATTGGTCATAGAACGCTGCCAGCACCCGGTTGTATTCGGGATCGGAGAAATGAATCTCGGTGGTGACCGGATATTCCATCGCGTGTTCGGTGACGCCGTCCGCCAGCATCCCCTCGACGATGGCACGGGCCTGGCCTTGGCGTCCGGACTTGCGGAAATAGGCGATGTGGCGCGCGCCGGAGATCAGCCGGTGCGAGCGGACGCTCATCAGATCTGGATCACCGGGGCCGAGCCCTGCACAGAAGACAGTACCCATGGATTACTCTTTCCAGCTCGCCAGCGCGTTCACCGCCGCGACGGTGATAGCGGAGCCGCCCAGGCGGCCCTTCACGATCATCGACGGCACAGGGAGGTCTTCCATCAGCGCCTCCTTGGATTCCATCGCGCCGACAAAACCCACCGGGCAGCCGATGATGGCGGCGGGGCGGGGGCAGGACGGGTCCTTGAGCATGTTCAAGAGGTGGAAAAGTGCAGTGGGCGCATTGCCGATGGCGACGACAGAGCCTTCCAGTTTCGGGCGCCACAGCTCCAGCGCTGCGGCGGAGCGGGTGTTTGACATCTCCTTGGCCAGCTCCGGCACGCGTGCGTCGCGCAGGGTGCAGATCACCTCGTTGTCCGCTGGCAGGCGCGGGCGGGTGATGCCTTCGGACACCATATAGGCGTCGCACAGGATCGGTGCGCCGTCAGCCAGGGCAGCGCGGGCGGTTTCGGCCATGCCTTCGGAGAAGCGCACGTGCTCTTCCAGGCCCACCATGCCTGCGGCGTGGATCATGCGGACGACAACGCTTTCCTCGTCCTTGTTGAAGCCCGCCAGATCGGCCTCGCGGCGGATAGTGGCAAAGCTCTCGGCATAGATTGCGGCGCCGTTGGTTTCATAGGTGTGGAGCATGTCAGCTGCCCTCTTTCAGAAGTTCGGGAGCGGCGCGCAACGCGTCGGCGCTCAGGCGGGTCTTTAGCGGCTGATCCGCGGCAGTGCCATTGCGGATCAGGGAGAATTCGTTTTTGCCGGTGGCGGTCAGGGTCAGCGGTGCGGCGCCCGGCCAGGCGCAGCCCTTGGCGCAGCCAGACACGTGCAGGCGGGTGCCCGCGGGGATATGGGCCGCCAGGTCCCGCGCCAGGTGGCGGGTGGAGGAAAGCGCCTGCAGGCAGCCGGGCGCCCCGGTGCATGCAACCACTTGCAGGCGCGGATCCGTTGCGTCCTGGATCAGGCCGGGCAGCGGCGGGAGGCTGGCGGCGCCTTCAACAAGCAGCATGCGCCACGGGGTGAGGCGGATGTCTCCGCAGTCTGCCAGCTGCGCGAGCGCAGCTGCAGGCATCTGGCCGAACTCCAAGGCGGCAAGTGTCCCCGCGGGGACAGGTCCGGGTTTTGCGGTGAAGCCCGCCCTTGCCACTGGTGTGGTATGCGCTTCCGGCGGTCCGCGGCGCGCGATGAGACGGTGCATCCTGCCACGGCCTTCGGGCGCGCCGCCCTGTTTCAGAAACCAGCGGGCCAGGGCGAGGGCTTCGGGCGCGGCGGAGTGACGTGTGACGGGCTTGCCGCTCCCAGAACCGTCCGCGCGCAGGATCAGGGTGCTGCCAGAGCGTTCAATGCGGATGTCGGCGGCGGTGTCTTGCAGCACCGGAGCATCCCCGCAGTCGACAGCAAATCCGAACTTCCCGGGCAGGGCAAGGTCTGTTGCTGCTGTCAGCGCGGCGCTGAGGTCTGTGGCGATTGCGAGGGTGTCATCGCCCGGACCCCAGAACGGCGCGAGCAGGACGTTGCGGCGGGCTTCGGCGCTTGCGTCCGGGTCGATCAGGCCGAGATCGCGTAAGGCGCCGATCAGCTCTGCATGCGCCTCTTCGCGGATGCCGCGCATCTGAAGGTTGGCGCGGGCGGAGATGTCCAGCAGGCCATTGCCGAATTCCTGCGAAAGCCTTGCCACACCGCGCGCCTGGTTAACACACAGTTTACCAAGCGGCGCGCGCACCCGTACCACCAGCCCGTCGCCCGACATCATCGGGCGCAACGCGCCGGGGCACCAGCCGTAGACTTTGGGCTCAGCGGCGGTACTCATGCGGCGCCCTCCAATTCCGCCATGATCGAGTTGCGGCGGGTGCTCCAGAGGCCAGCATCGAACAGGGCGCGGAAGCGGTCGCGCATGGCCTGCAGAGCGTCGGGGTTTTCGCGCTCCATGAACTCCACCAGATCGTCGCGGCCCAGGGTGGCCTCAAAATAGAGGTCAAACAGATGCGGCTGCACCACCTGCGCCAGATGCGCAAAGGCGGCCATGTGATCGAGCGTGGCTGCAATCTCAGCCGCGCCGCGGAAGCCGTGACCCATCATCGAGGTGGCCCAGTCCGGGTTGGCGGCACGGGCGCGGGTGACGCGGGCGATTTCCTCACCCAAGCTGCGCGCCTGCGGTTTGTCGGGGCGGGTCGCGTCGAGGTGGTAGAGCGCCGGTGCGGTCTGGCCGATGCGGGCCATGGCTGCGGCAAAGCCTGCCTCATGCGCGGCGTAATCGGATGCGATCAGCAGGTCGGTTTCCGGCAGGTCCTGCAGGTGGACAAAGCTGTCGGCCCCCTGCAGGCGGGATTCCAGTGCCTCGCGGGCGTCGCTGATAGTGCCCTTGGCGTCGATGGCATGGGAGGAGGCGTTGAGCCAGGCCTCGCCCGCCGCCTGGCGCGCCGCGTCGGTGTAGTCGTCCAGATGCGGGTTCATCGAGAGACCGTACTGGCCCGGCTTGGGGCCGAAGACGCGCGGGATCTCGGTGAGATAGGGGTTGTCGGCCTGGGTCTCCTCGCGGGCAGCCAGCGCGGCAGCTGCACTTTCGAACATCTGGGCAAGGCCAGGGAAGACATCGCGGAACAGCCCGGACACGCGTAAGGTGACGTCGATGCGCGGGCGGTTCAGCATCGACAGCGGCAGCACCTCGAAACCGGAGACGCGTTCGGAGCCTTCGTCCCACTGAGGCGCGAGGCCCGCAAGGTGCAACGCCATGGCAAATTCCTCGCCCGCGGTCCGCATGGTGGCGGAGCCCCAGAGGTCGATCACCAGCCCCTTGGGCCAGTCGCCGTGGTCCTGCAGGTGGCGGCGCAGCAGCTCTTCCGCCAGCTTGACCCCTTGCGCATGCGCCGCCCGCGACGGCACCGCCCGCGGGTCGGTGGTAAAGAGGTTGCGGCCGGTGGGGATCACATCAGTGCGGCCGCGGAACGGCGAGCCGGACGGGCCGGGGGTGACGATTTTCCCTTCCAGCGCGGCAATCAGCCCGGCGCGTTCCTCCGCCCCGCATTGGCCGGTGCCGAAAACATGCAGGCCCTCGCCGTACTGGCTTTCCTTGATGTCGCAGACAAATGCGTCGATGCGGGTGATCGCCTCGGCAGGGGAAGTGTCGGGCGTGAGGCCGAGGTCGGCCTCCACGCCTGTTCCCTGCGCTTCGGCGCGGATGTCGCCGATCAGCCGGTCGCGGCGGGCCGGGTCGAGGCCGTCTGCGGTGGAATACTCATCCAGCAGGCTTTCGAGGCGGGCCATGCCCTCGGGCATGGTGGTCTGTGCCAGCGGCGGCGGCAGGTGGCCGATGGTGACGGCGCCGATGCGGCGTTTGGCCTGGGCGGCTTCGCCGGGGTCGTTGACGATGAACGGGTAGGCGACGGGCAGCGGGCCGGTCAGAACCTCGGGCCAGCAGGCGCCGGAAAGCGCCACCGCCTTGCCCGGCAGCCATTCCAGAGTGCCGTGGGCGCCGATGTGGATGAGGGCGTCGGTTTGGCTGCGCAGCCACAGGTAAAAGGCCACATAGGCGTGACGCGGGGTGCGGTCGAGATCGTGGTAGTCATCAACGCGGGTTTTCACTTCGCCGCGTTCGGGCTGCAGGGCGACCAGGGCGTTGCCGGCGCGCAAGGCCTTGAAATGAAAAGCACCGTCGCGGCAGTCAGGATCTTCTTCCAGGTCTCCCCAGGCCTCAGCCAAAGTGTCCTGCAGGTCTTGCGGCAGGGTGGAGAGGGCCTGGCGGTAGTCCTCCAGCGGGACGCTGAGCGTCTCATCCATCAGCCGCAGGCCGGTGTTTTCCAGCGCTTCGACGGCGTAGCCTTTGGCAGCCAGCTCGCGCAGGATCACGTCGCAGGAGGCCAGTGCGTCGAGGCCGACGGCATGGGCCAGGTTGTGGTCGCGGCCGGGATAAGTGGAAAGGATCAGGGCAAGGCGCTTGTCCGCATTCCGCAGCCTGGCGAGGCGCAGCCAGCCCTCCACCCGGTCCACGGC
>JABXIA010000281.1 GCA_013373325.1 Paracoccaceae bacterium | reverse complement strand
GGAGGATTCGAACCCCCGACCCCTTGATTCGTAGTCAAGTACTCTATCCAGCTGAGCTATCGGTCCACTGCGGCGGGGTTTAATCTTACCGCCGCAATGCCGCAACCCCAAAAAAGACGGCGCTCTCAACAAAAGTGGCCATTCTCGCCTCCCTTTACGCCTCATCCCGCACTGGGGAAGCCCGAGAGCTAGGCCTCCCTGTACGTTTATCCAGTGCTCCTGGAAGAGAAGTCACCGCATGCATGCCTGCAGTGAACGTCCCCAGGGGGGAAAGAATGTGGTATTGTCGGGCAGGGACTCGTCCTCCGGGTGCAAGGGCGCGCTTCTGGCGCCGCAAGAAAAGGGGAGGAAAGCAAATGCCGAAGCGGCAGTCTGCAGCTTTTTGGCTCCGGCCGCTTGAGAAAGGCGATTTTGCCTCAATGGCCGCCTGGTTTCAAAACGTTGCCGATCTGGCCCGATTTGACCGCTCCGCCCGGGCCCCTTTCAATTCCGAAGGCATGGATGCCTACTGGGGGCAAGCTGCAGAGGCTGCCAAGGACCCTGGCAGGCATTGGTTTGCGATCACATCAGATACGGGCGAGATTTGCGGAATAACCGGACTGGAAAGCATCTCCTCTGTGAACCGCGATGCTGTTATCGCACTGTTCATAGAGGAAAGCCGTCGCCGGCAGGGTATTGGTATCCGTTCCATGGCACTGGTTTTGGACTTTGCATTCCGGCAGATCGGGCTAAATCGCGTTACATCCTACTATCGGGCCGACAACCCGCGCAGCCGGCAGATGACCTCTCGGGCCGGGTTCGAAACTGAAGGCACCATGCGGGAGGCCTGGTATGCGGACGGACGGTATTATGACATGATCTGCGTTGGGTTATTGCGCGGCGAATGGAACACTTGCCGCACGGCCTTGGCACGGGAACTCGCCGACACCTGCACAGCCCGGTTCCGCGGATCAGAAAGCTCCGGCTGGGTTTGGCCGCCAGGCCCGCAGGACCCGCCAGACAGCTAATCAGTTTCGGTCTGCCTGGCATCACACAGCACCGGATCCGGCAAACAGCCGGCTTCAGCCAATCTCACGAGGGGAGGACAGCTTGTGAGCGGCCAAGACAAGGAGAACCATGTCCGGCGTCAGCTTGGGGCGGTGCTGTTTGCCGATGTGGTCGGCTATGCCCGGCTGATGGGCAATGATGAGATTGACACCTACAGCGCGCTGAAGTCCCTCCTGGAGCAGCTGGAAGCCGTTTGCCAACTGCATGACGGGCAGGTTGTTGCGGTCCGGGGAGATGGCGTTCTGGCCTTGTTCGAAACCGCTACTGATGCAGTCAAATTCGGGGTCGAATTGCACCGGATCGCGGACCAGAACAACCGCAGCCGGGCGGAGGATCAGCAACTGCGGTTCCGGGCAGGTGTCCACATGGGTGAAATCCTGGTCGACGACCGAGGTATTCACGGCGACAACGTCAATATTGCCGCCCGGTTGCAGGAAATTGCCGAACCTGGCCGTGTCTATGTCAGCGCCTCTGTCTATGAGCAAATCCGCAATCGGTTGCGCTTCGGTTTCGAATTTATGGGTCCGCGGAGGCTCAAGAATATTGCGGATCCGGTCCCGGCTTATTGTGTCCGCAGCGAGATCGAGGGGGCGGCGATGGCAGCTACCTTGCGTCCGGCCAATCAGCCCGTGCTGCCGCAACAGCCGGACATTCCCTCGGTTGCTGTGCTGCCCTTCACGAGCCTAGGCGGAGCCCCCTCTGACAGCTGGTTTGCTGATGGGCTGACAGAAGACATCATCCTGAACCTGTCCAAATTCAAAAACCTCTTTGTAATAGCCCGCAACTCCGCCTTTTTCTTCAAGGCGGGATCGATGCCGCCCCAGGATGCGGCCCGAGAGCTCGGCGTGCGATATGTCGCGCGGGGCAGCGTACGGCGGGCGGCTTCCCGGATCCGCATTGCGATTGAGCTGATTGACGCGGATTCCGGCCGCACTATCTGGGGGGAGCGTTACGACCGGGATATCGATGACATATTTGCCATACAGGACGAAGTCACCGACGCCGTTGTTGCAGCCACCGCTGTGCTGATCGAAGCACAGGAGCGCAAACGGATGTCACAGACAGCTCCAGCCGACCTAGCCGCTTATGGCTATGTTCTGCGCGGCCAGCAGTATATTTTCCGCTATACACGGCAGGACAATCACGAAGCGCAAACGCTTTACGAGAGAGCATTGGCACGCGATCAGGACTATGCCCGGGCATCGGCAGCCATTTCCCGCACAATGAATATCGATTGGCGGTATTCCTGGGCCAAGGATGCAGACCACGCGCTGGACACAGCTTTGAGTTTTGCACAAAGGGCGGTGGAGCTGGATCCGACTGATGCCCGCGGTTTCGGCGAATTGGGCTTCGTGCACCTTTACCGCAAGGAGCATGACGCTGCGATCGGTGCCTATCGGCGCGCTCTTGCGCTCAACCCGAATGATGCCGATCTGCTGTCCGACTACGCGGACGCTCTGGCCCACTCCGGTGACAATGAAGCTGCTATCGGCAACCTGCAGCAGGCGATGCGACTCAACCCTTACTTCCCGGATCAATACCTGTGGCATCTGGGGGGCGCCTATTACAATCTTAAAGAATATGACGCGGTTATCGACACGCTGACAAAGATGAACAACCCGACGGAGGGCCAGCGCATGCTGGCCGCAAGCTATGCCCAGCTGGGCAATATGGAACTGGCGAAAGACATGGCCGCGCGGCACCGAGAGGCCCATCCGAACTTTTCATTGGACCGCTGGGCCAAGGTGCAGCCTGACCGTCTGGAAGAAGACACCCAGCATTTTGTTGAAGGGTTGAAGAAAGCGGGGTTCTGAAACAGAAATGCGGCGCAGGCTTGTTGAGCCGCGCCGCAGGGTTTCCACCAGTCCGGTCAACCGGTTCAGTCGCCGGAGCCGCGGGCCTTCGCACCGCTGACCTTCGCCCCGCTCACCTTGGCGCCGCTGACCTTTGCTCCGCTGACTTTAGCGCCACTCACCTTGGCCCCGCTGACCTTCGCCCCGCTAATGTCAGGTCCACCACCGAAATAGACATCCAGAAGTATCTGCTCCAGCATGCCCGTCATCACATCCATACGGATCGAGTAGTCGGCCTTATCGTACTCCCAGACCCGGATTTCGTTTGCGATCTGGTAATCCGCCGCGGCAACACCCGTTACGGACGGATCCAGTGGCGCGCGGGCAGCCTGCTTCGGTGGCGCGTTTTCATCCGTTGCACTCTTTCCATCGCCATGCACAAGGAAAACTGTGGGCTCAGGCAGTTCAAAATAGATACCTTCATAAGCAAAGCCGTAAATTCGAGCGAATCTGGCGTCCTGTTGAAGTTGCTGTTCCAGCAATTGATTTTTACCAGAGCCACGCCGTTTGACTTTCTTGAAGGCCTGCTTTTGGTCCTTTTTGAGCTGCAGCCAAGTTGTTCCCCCAAGTTCTACCCCTTCGGAAACCGCAACCCGCATCCCTTCATCTACCGTTTCGCGGTTACCTAGTTTGAAACCTCCCTGACCATCAGACACAACTTCATAAATTCCGTTCTCGTTTTTTTTGTTGCGGCGCACCAGCACCTTATCATCTGCCTTGAGTTCGACCCCGTCCAGTTCGCTGATGCCTTCGCTCAGATCCAGATTATGGAGTGTCGCAACACGGACTGTACGACCTTTTTTGTGGCCCTCAACTTTGATCTGGAGATCAGCTAGGAGACGTCCAAACAGCAGCACTTCGGAAAAACTCAGCAGAGACTCGGCCACAACACATACTCCCGTGGCTATGGAAACAACATCAGAAGACCTTTCAGCAACGGGCCGGTTGTGAAACTCGCTGTACCAGCTCCCGCGACACTCTCCCTCAGGGTGAAAGTATCACAAAAAGAATAGAAATTATAGGTGATAAGCGTTCAGGGCCTCAAACTTCTAATCCTGTCCCGCTTGCTGGCGAACTGTGACAAGAACCAAGATTTGAACGCTGGGCCTGGCTGCGCCAGTTTTCAGCGGCCGACCGGGGGTGTTCGAGCGCACGCTGATATAGTGGAACCTGTTTCCGACTGTCATACCCGAGGGAACGGGGAAACGCTCTAGCCAAGGGCGAAGACGGGAAATAGACTGGTTGCAACAAAGATTGCTGGAGTTTCCGCCAATATGACACCTTTCGCTGTTGCTGGTGTTCAGATGCATGTTTCTGCGCTTCACTCGAATGTCGAAGCTATGCGTCACCGAATTGAGATCTTGATGGCCCGGTTTCCCTGGACGCAGATGGTTCTGTTTTCCGAACTTGCCCCCTACGGGCCGCTGGATCAGTTCGCGCAACCCTTTCCCAACGATGCATTGCAGCAGTTTCAAGAAGACGCGCGCCGCTTTGGCATCTGGCTGATCCCGGGCTCCATGTTCGAAAAAACAGAAGACGGCCGGATCCTGAACACATCTGTCGTGATCAATCCGGAAGGCGAGATTGTCGCCAAGTACTCCAAGATGTTTCCGTTCCGCCCGTATGAGGCCGGAATATCTGCGGGCACTGAGTTTTGCGTATTCGACGTGCCTGGGGTGGGCCGGTTCGGGCTGTCGATTTGCTATGATATCTGGTTCCCGGAAACCACACGTCAGCTGACCAGTCAGGGGGTGGAAGTGCTGCTGCATCCGGTGCTGACGGGCACAACTGACCGGGAGGCGGAGATAGCCATCGCGCGAGCCACCGCAGCCCAGTTCCAATGCTATGTTTTTGATGTCAACGGGCTGAGCGCCGGCGGTGTCGGGCGTTCGCTTGTGGTGGACCCTTCGGCCACCGTGCTGCACCAGTCGGCGGGGCAAGAGGATATGTTTCCGATCGAGATCGATCTGGATCAGGTCCGGCGCCAGCGCGAAACCGGGCTAAAAGGGCTGGGGCAGGTTTTGAAGAGCTTTCGCGACCGGGATGCAGAGTTCACTGTCTACGACCGGACCAGCGGTGCAGATGCCTACCTGAAAACGCTGGGGCCGCTTGAGACACCGCGTCAGGGATCGCAGCGCGGGCTGCAGGCCTCCGACCCGCGCAGCTCGATTGAGAATTTTGAGCAGACGTTACATTCGCCGCATCAATTTTCCGTTTTTCCTGGAAAAACGGGTTCTGATTAACCGGACTGGAAGGCGGCGCAGGTCCTGACGCGACAGAAAGGAGGCAGGTTTTGAACTTGCAGCCGCAAAGGAAGGCTTTGCCGTCGATCCGGGATTATTACAGTGCAACCCAGCTGCGGGCGGACAGATGGAGCTCGCTGCGTGAGACTGCCGAAGGGCTGGCCCGGAAGCGTCAGGAAGGGCGCCAGAGCGAGAAGCTGATGGCCGCAGCAGAGCATTTGTTCGATGTGCTGGCTCCGATTGAACGCTATTGGGCGTTTCCGGGCATTCACGCATTCGAGCATTTGCGCAGGCTGCTGCAGCACGGCAACTTGGAAGATCTGGCGGTTTCGGTGCGCCGTATCGCGCGGGCGCTGACTTCCGGAGCATACCGGCGGCGGTCGATCCCGCTGTCCTCTGATGAGATCGACAACGAGGACTATGAAGACGAAGCTTCGCTGGCGCCCGAGGCGCGGGCGTTGGGGCGGCCCTATTTCGAGGTGCTGATCGTCGATGACGTATCGGAATCGCAGGAGCGGTTTCTGCGGCAGAACCTCTTGCGGATGCGGCGGATCGAGGATGCGTTCATCTATGAGCCGGTGATCGTGCCGTCGCTGGAGGATGCGCTGATTGGCATCCTGTTCAATCACAATGTGCAAGCCGTGGTGGTACGCCCTGGGCTGTCTCTGAAGTCCAAGATCGAGCTGCCGATCCTGAACCAGTATTTGACCCGCGTCAGCGAGGAGGAGTCCGTCGACTCGATCGATCCGCACCAATACGGCCCCGAGGCTTGCCGACTGATCGAGAAGATCCGGCCGGAGCTGGACGCCTATCTGGTCACCGACCGATCTGCTGAGGATATCGCCGGGCTGGATCTGGGCCGCTGTCGCCGGGTTTTCTACAATCAGGAGGATTTCCAGGAACTGCATCTGAACATCCTGCGCGGTGTGGACCGCCGCTATAAGTCGCCGTTCTTCACTGCGCTAAAGGAATACTCGAAACAGCCCACTGGCGTGTTTCACGCGATGCCGATCAGCCGCGGCAAGTCGATCAGCCGCTCGCATTGGATTCAGGACATGGGGGCGTTCTACGGCTCCAACATTTTCCTTGCGGAAACTTCTGCCACTTCGGGCGGCCTTGACAGCCTGCTGGAGCCACGCGGCCCGATCAAGGAAGCCCAGGACATGGCAGCGCGTGCGTTCGGAGCCAAGCATACTTTCTTTGCGACAAACGGCACGTCGACCTGCAACAAGATCGTGGTGCAGTCGGTGGTCCGCCCTGGCGACATCGTGCTGGTCGATCGAGACTGCCACAAATCGCATCATTACGGGATGGTTTTGGCGGGCGCCAGCGTGGCTTATATGGACAGCTACCCTTTGCATGAGCACTCGATGTACGGTGCCGTGCCGCTGCACGAAATCAAGCACACGCTTTTGCGGCTGAAGGCGGCGGGCAAGCTCGGCCGGGTCCGAATGGTCCTTCTGACCAACTGCACATTCGACGGCATCGTCTACAATGTGCGCCGGGTTATGGAGGAATGCCTTGCCATCAAGAAGGACCTGATCTTCCTTTGGGACGAAGCGTGGTTTGCCTTTGCACGCTTTGACCCGACCTACCGCCAGCGCACAGCAATGGGGGTCGCCAACACACTGCGGGAAACACTGCGCAGCCCGGATACGGTTCAAGCCTGGGAGGCGCAGCAGGAGTTGCTGAAGGACGCGGATGAGGACACCTGGCTGAATACCCGGCTGGTGCCGCCGCCTGATGCGCGGGTCCGGGCCTATGCCACCCAGTCCACCCACAAGACACTGACCTCGCTGCGGCAGGGGTCAATGATCCATGTGAATGACCAGGACTTCAAGGGCGAAGTAGAACAGGCCTTTCACGAAGCCTATATGACCCATACTTCGACTTCGCCGAATTATCAGATCATCGCCTCCTTGGATGTTGGCCGGCGGCAGGTGGAACTGGAAGGGTTCGAGTTTGTCCAGAAGCAGATCGAAAGCGCGATGTCGATCCGCCGAGCGATCACAGAACACCCGCTGCTGAACAAGTACTTCAAGGTGCTGACTGCCGGGGACATGATCCCCGAACAGTTCCGCGAAAGCGGGGTAGAGGCCTACTATGACCCGGCCCATGGCTGGATCGATAAATGGTCGATGTGGAGCCAGGACGAATTTGTTCTGGATCCGACTCGCGTTACCTTGGCGGTGGGCGGCACCGGCTGGGACGGCGATACCTTCAAGACCAAGATCCTGATGGACAAATACGGGATCCAAATTAACAAGACGTCGCGCAACACTGTCTTGTTCATGACCAACATCGGCACCACCCGGTCTTCGGTTGCTTACCTGATCGAGGTGCTGGTTGAGATAGCCAACGATCTGGACGAGCTATTGGATGATGCCTCCAAGATGGAGCGCCGTTCGTTTGACAACCGGGTGTCGGCGCTGGTCGAGCATGTGCCGCCGCTGCCGGATTTCAGCCGGTTCCATGATGCGTTCCGGGCGGGCAAGGACACGCCGGAGGGCGATATCCGCAGGGCCTTCTTTCTCGCCTACAACGAGGACAACTGCGACTACATCCCGACAGATGACAGCTTAATGAAGCGGCTGGAGGCAGGGGAGGAACTGGTCTCCTCCAGCTTCATCATTCCTTATCCGCCCGGATTTCCAATTTTGGTGCCCGGCCAGGTCATCAGTCCGGAGATCCTGTCGTTCATGCGAGCGCTGGATGTGAGTGAAATCCACGGGTTTCGCGCCGACTTGGGCCTGCGCGTTTTCACCAAGGAGGCCCTGAAGTCCGTCAAGAAATAGACGACCTCCAAGATACAGAAATCCAAAGAGAAATTGAATTCACTGGGAGACGATACATGCCGAAGAAAGTTCTGAACAACATTTCGGAGATCCGCCGCTATTTCCACACCAATACGGACCCGGTCTATTTTGTCTCAGCGACCAACTTCAATCTTCTCGGGCTCGACGAGTGGGTGAAGAATTTCAAGTATATCTGTTACATGGATTGTTTCGACGGGCGCCACCCGAACGTTCTGGTGCCGTCTGAGCTGCCGCATGACGAATTCCAGTCCATCGAGGATATCAACAACTATCTGCTGCAGCACAAGGAAGTCGTTGATTACGTCAAGTCTCGCGGTGGCAAGCCAAAATTCGTCTTTTTGATGTTCGATGAAAAGACCGAAAAACTGGCCAAGGAGCTTGGCGGTGAGGTGTGGTTTCCCAAGGCGAAGCTGCGCACCAAGATGGATAACAAGATCGAGACCGTGCGCGTTGGCAATAAGGCCGGCGTGCCCTCTGTTCCGAATACTCTTTCCAAGGTCGACGGCTATGATCACCTGAAGAAGATCTGCAAGAAGGCGGATTTAGGCAATGATCTGGTGCTGCAAAGCGCCTTTGGAGATTCCGGCCATACCACTTTCTTCATCAAGACAGAGGCGGATTTCCGCAAGCATGAGCACGAGATCGTCGGCCAGGGTGAAATAAAGATCATGAAGCGGATCGATTGCCGCGGCTCTGCGATCGAGGCCTGCTGCACCTCCGAAGGCACAATAGTTGGCCCGCTTATGACGGAGCTTGTCGGGTTTAAGGAACTGACGCCCTACCGCGGCGGCTGGTGCGGGAACGAGATATTCTCTACCGCCTTCCCGCCCAAAACCCGAGAAAAGGCGCGCGAGCTGACCTTCAAGTTCGGAGAACAGCTCCGTAAGGAAGGTTACCGCGGTTATTTTGAGCTGGATTTCCTGATCGACAAGAAGACCGGTGATATCTGGCTGGGTGAGCTGAACCCGCGGATCACCGGGGCTTCCTCGATGACCAACCACGCTGCCTTTGCCCATGCGGATGCGCCGCTGTTCCTGTTTCACTTGCTGGAGTTCTCAAAGAAACCGTTCAAGCTGGATGTGGCGGAATTGAACGCCCGCTGGGCTGATCCGGACATGATTGATTCCTGGTCGCAGATGGTGATCAAGCACACCGAGGACACCGTGGATATTGTGACCCACGCGCCGGAATCCGGGATATACAAGATGCTGCCGGACGGATCAGTGGTGTTCGACCGCTTCGACTATCACCGCCGCGCTGTCGAAAGCGAGGATGAGGCGTTCTTTCTGCGGATCTCCAATGCTGGCGACTACCGCTATGAAGGCGCCGATCTGGGCATTCTGGTCACCCGGGGCCGGTCTATGACCAAGGGCTTCCAGCTGACGGAGAAATCGAAACGCTGGATTGACGGCATTAAAAACGCTTACTCTGCACGGCCGCTGCCGTCGGCGCAGGCCTTTGAGGACCCGGCGTTCAAGATTATGTAGGCTGAATGAGACTGACATTCCGCGCCATGCAGGAGACGGAGCCGGGGCAAGTGCTGTCAGGGCTCTTCTCCGAATACCGCACAGCCTACCTGAATTGGTGGGCAAACGAAGGCCTCTCCGGTCGTCCGACTTATGCAGAATGCCGCCGGGCTCTGCAAACGCATATGCCTGAGATGGTGGGGCTTTATGATCAGCTCTGCGCGTCCGTTGGCGGTGGCGATCTGGAATCCCGGTTTCTCAGTTTCTATTGTCCGCCGCGTTATCTGGCAGGCTGCAGCCAGGCCATCTGGCAGGGCAGGGAGCCGCTGCTGGTGCGCAATTATGATTACAACCCTTCGGCCTTTGATGCGGTCTATCTGAAGACCGGGTGGAATGGGCGGCAGGTCATGGGGACCTCGGACGGCTTGTTCGGCTTGCTGGACGGGGTGAACGATGCCGGACTTTGCGTTTCACTAACCTTCGGCGGGCGCCGGGCCGTGGGCGACGGTTTTGGGGTGCCGCTCATCCTCAGGTATCTGTTGCAGACGTGCTCAACAATTGAGGAGGCTAAGGATGTGCTGCGGCGCGTTCCCTGCCACATGAGCTATAATGTGACGGTACTGGACCGCGACCGGAACTACTTCACCGCTTTTCTTGCGCCTGATCGTCCCACCTTGATCACCCATGCGGCGGTTGCGACCAATCACCAGGAACGCGTTGAATGGACCAGTCATGCTCGTCTAACGGCCTCTGTTGAAAGGGAGCGGTTTTTGCTGCACCGGCTGACGCTGCATCCGGAAACTAAGGAGAAATTTGTCGGGACTTTCCTCAAGCCGCCACTGTACTCCGTGGCATTCGACAAGGGTTTTGGCACGCTGTACACCGCAGCCTACCATCCTGGAGATCTGTCAGTGGAGCTGCTTTGGCTTGGCCGCACCTGGCGCAAGTCATTGGATATTTTTGAGCCCGGACAGTTGGGGGTTGTTTATCCTGATCATCGCACTCAACCTGTATGGTAAGGGCGCTTGCTCTTTTTTGAGCACTAGCGCCAGTCTCTGCGAAGGTCGAACAGCCTTCATCCAGATGTAAACGTGACAGCCGTTGCCGGGACCCGGTCCGATGCCGGAAGGTTTCCTGCGGAGATCCCAGTGTCGGGAAGAAAGGTCTGTTTGCGGTCCTGAACGGGCGTGACGCCATAGAACTTGCGGTAATGCAGCGTCAGAGTTGAGGAACTGGCATAGCCTACAGAATGAGCGATGTCCGAGATGCTGTCCCAAGAATAGCGCACCATCTGCCGGGCGGTCTTGAGACGCTGCCGACGGTAGTATTCGCCAGGGCTGAGTCCTGTGGCGGTGCGGAAACTGCGCTCCAACTGGCGCGGGGAAATTCCGGTCCTGCGGGCGACTTCGCGGATACCAACAGGCGTTTCGACATTTTCTGAAAAGATGGATATGGCCTGCTTGACCGCAGGTGGCATTTGATCGACCGTGCGGGCGCTTTGCAGAACAGGGACTTTCTGCCGGGCGCTGCCGCTGCGCAGGACAGGATGCTGAAACATGCAGGCGACCTCATTCATCGCAGCATCGCCAAGTGCGGTGCCGATCAGCTCCAAAGTCAGGTCAAACATCGCCGCGGCCCCGGAAATTGTATGGACCGGCCCATCACGCACGGCCAGCCGGTCGATGGCGTTGCACTCCGGAAATGCGGCTTCAAAGGCGGTGCGGTAACTCCAATGGACAGCACAGCGCCGCCCGGACAAGACACCGCTGCGGGCTAGCGGGAAGACACCGCCGGCAGCCGCGCCCAGAAGGATACCGTGGCGGGCCAGGTAACGCAGCCGGCCGTGTCCGCGGACCGGATCACAAAATTCGGCTTCTGGCCCGGAAAGAAGGAACAGACAGTCGATTGCGTCTGTCTCCGCAAGGCTGCAGTCTGCCTCGAAGGGCAATCCAGCGGACGCTATTGCCCGTGCGCCGGTTTCGGTCACGAGCGACCAGCTGAAAACCTGGTGCCCGGCCAGCTCATTAGCTGTGTGAAGTGTGTCGATAGCTGTGGTCAGGCAAGCCACCGGAAAGCCGGAAAACAGCAAGAAACCGATGCGGCGGATCGGGGCGGGGTTAAATTCGCTGGAATATAATGTCATGGCTTTACTCCAGCCCCAGCGCTTCTTTCTTGGATCGCGCCCAGGTGGTCACCAGGTGGTCCACCATCAGCCCCATGAAGGCGACGGCAAGACCCAGCACCAGCCCTTTGCCTACATCAGTGGAGGACAGCGCCCGCTGCATTTCCTGGCCGAGGTCCTGAGTGCCGATGAAGGCCGCGATGATCACCATGAACAGCGAGAACATAACCGACTGGTTGACCCCGACCATGACGGTCGGCAGTGCCATCGGCAGCCGCACCTTCCACAGGGTCTGCATCCTTGTGGCACCGGACATATCGGCAGCCTCGATCAGGGTTTCCGGCACCTGGCGCAGCCCTTCGATGGTGTAGCGCACAAGCGGTACAGCGGCGAACAGTACCACCGCGCCGACCACGGCCACGTCATTGACGCCGAAAAGCATGACGACCGGGATCAGGTAGATAAAGCTTGGGAAAGTCTGGAGAGTGTCGCAGATCAGCAGCGCGATGCTGGCGCGCTTCTCGTTGAAAGACCCCCAAATCCCTAGCGGGAAGCCCATTATTGCGGCGATCGAGACCGCGACCACAACGGTGTAGACTGTGATCATGGCGCGGTCCCACCAGCCGGACATGGCGATGAGGCCAAAGAAAGCCAGGCACACAAGGGCGGAGCGCAATCCGCCGATGGCCCAGCCGACCGCTGCCAGAAGCGCGAGAACGGCAGCATAGGGCATCCACAGAAACGCATCACGAATCGGGATCAGCACCCAGGTAATCAGGAACCAGCGCAGCCATTGCGAGACCGGGTCGATCAAAACAATGAACCAGTCCGCAACTGCATCAATCGGTTTGGAGATGGTGAAAGCATCACGGCGGCCGATCTGGTCCATTAGCGGAATGAACTGCGCCAATGCCAGGCAAGCAAGAGACAGGCCAATGCCGAGCAGCAGGAACTTGTTGCGAACTGCAAAGGACGTGCCCTTTTCGAAATGTTCCGGCTGTTTGGTTGCCCAGGCCTTGGTACAGCGGTCCAGCATGACCGCCAGCAGCACGATGGTGATACCGATCTCGACCGAGCGGCCAATTTTCAGAGCTTGCAGAAGCTGAAGCAGTTTCTGGCCGAGGCCCGGCATGCCGATGAAGCTGGCCAGAACCACCATGGCGAGACACTGCATGATCACTTGGTTCACGCCCACCAGAATCTCTGTTCGGGCTGTTGGGATGCGCACATGCCGCAGCAGCTGCCAGCGGGTGGAACCGCACATGTGGCCGCTTTCGATCACCTCGTGCGGGACCTTGCGCAAGCCGAGCAGAGACATGCGGATCATTGGCGGCACCGAGAAGATGATGGTGACGATGGCCCCCGCCTTGGGGCCGACGCCGATGAAGACCACGACAGGGATCATATAGGCGAAATGCGGCAGGCTCTGCGCGATATTCAGGACCGGGTTCAGGATCCTTTCAAAGGTTTTGGAGCGCCAGGCGAGAATGCCCATCACAAGGCCGAACAGGATCGAGAAGGGCGCGGCAACGACGATCACGGAAAGGGTCTCCATCGCCCATTTCCACTGGCCCATGACTGCAATCCAGACAAAGGTGCCACCGGTAAGCAATGACAGGCGCCACCCTTGCAGCGCATAGCCGATGACAAAACCGATGCTGGCGATCACGGTCCATGGGATCGGGCCGATGCGGGGCCAGCGATTTTTGCCGTAAAGCAGGTTGGCGGTCACATCGAGCAACCATTCGACACCATCGGCAAAGGCACGTGTCAGGTAAAGAAGACCCAGGTCGTCGCGTAGAAAGGCAAAGATGGCATTGATCCAGTCGGCAAAGGGCAGCACCAGCCATTCCGGTGGCCGATTCAGACCGGCAGGAAGAACAGAGTTACCCAAAGCCAGAAGGCAAGCCGCGGCGAAGATTACCCAGCCGGTCTTGGCCCGTGTCCAGCTTTGAGATTTTCCGGAAAAAGTCATGGTCTGGTCGGTCATGACGCTTCTCCTAGAAGCACGTCGAGCGCCTCCTGTCGGCTCATGGCTCCAATCAGGCTGCCAGCGGCGTTGGCCACGGGCAGGAAGTCGCGGTTGTCATTGACCAGCAAACGGGCCAGTTCGGAGATGGTCTGCTTCTCGCTGATGGGGGCGCCGGTCAGGCTGTGGCCGTTGATCTCGCGGGCCAGAACGCCGGCGTGGACGACGCGGGATTTTTCGATTTCCTCGGTGAATTTGGCGACATATTCGGTGGCCGGGTTCAGCACGATCTGGTCCGGGGTGTCGCATTGCTCGACCACGCCATCCTTCATGATGGCGATGCGATCGGCGAGGCGCAGCGCTTCGTCGAAATCGTGTGTGATGAAGACAATGGTTTTACCCAGCATCTCCTGCAGGCGTAGAAATTCGTCCTGCATCTCGCGGCGGATCAGCGGGTCCAGCGCGGAAAAGGGTTCGTCCAGGAACCAGATATCGGGCTCGATTGCCAGACTGCGTGCAATTCCGACCCGCTGCTGCTGGCCGCCGGAAAGCTCGCGCGGGAAATAGTCCTCACGTCCAGAAAGACCGACCAGCTCAATCACCTCCAGCGCCCTGGCACGGCGAGCGTGGCGGTCCTGTCCGCGCATTTCCAGTGGGAAGGCGACATTGTCCAGAACTGTGCGGTGCGGCAGCAGGCCAAAGCTCTGGAAGACCATGCCCATCTTGTTGCGGCGCAGGTCAATCAGCTCTTTCTCGGACATTTCGCCGATGTTCTGGCCTTCGACCGCGACCTCGCCGCCTGTGATGTCGATCAGCCGAGAAAGACAGCGCACGAAAGTAGATTTGCCAGAGCCGGACAGGCCCATGATCACAAGCATTTCACCCTTGGCGATATCCAGCGACACATCCCGAACGGCGGCGATATAGCCCGCCTGACGGATCTCATCAAATCCCGGGTTGCCGGTCAGAGACTTCAGATACTGTTCCGGATTGGCGCCAAACAGCTTCCAGACGTTTTTGCAGGAAATGACAGGGGTGGCGGCGGTCATGGCTTAACTTTCTATAGCAGGGAAACCGGGGCAGCAGACCGCCCCGGCTGATTGACGTTCGTGCTGGAAATCAGGAGCCGGTCCAGGGTTTCCAGAGGTCCTCATTGGCCTCCAGCCATTCGGCAGCAGCGTCCTCCGGCTCCATCTCGTCGATGTCGACCAATTTGGCCATTTCGGCGATCTGCGGATTTGTAAAGCTGATCTGGGTCAGCGTTTCATAGGCTGCCGGCCATTTATCCTTCATGCCGTCCCATGCGGCCTTTTTGAGGTAGCCGTTTGCGGGATTGCCGCAGTCGTAGGTGGCATCGGGGTTCGGTCCGACTGCAGGATCCTTGTCGCAACCCTCTTCCCAGGCCGGAAATTCAACAAATTCGCCCGGCCAAACAGCCTCTGCAAAGTTCGGTGTCCAATTGAAGATTACCACCGGCTTCTTGGTCTTTTCTGCTGCAGCCACTTCGGCCCACAGGGCCGAAGCAGACCCTGCGTTTACCACGGTAAAGTTCATGTTCAGTGCTTCAACGCGCTCGGCATCATGCTTGAGCCAGTCGACGGGCCCACCCAGGAAGCGGCCCTTGTCGCCGGTTTCCGGTGTGGCAAAGGCGGCGGCACAGTCATTCAACGCTTCCCAGCTCGGCAAGCCGGGGCAGGCTTGCTTGGTCCAGGCCGGATACCACCAGTCTTCGCGGGTGACGGCGTTGTGATCGCCTGCGTCATGCAGGCCGCCCTTGGCCAATGCCTCATTGAAGGACTTGCCAAATGCGCCTTCCCAGACTTCCAGTTCCAGCGTGACGTCGCCCAAGCGGACCGATTCATAAACGGCCTGGCTGTCGGTCGAGACGTATTCGACGCTGTTTCCCATGGATTCGAAAATCTGCCCGACAACATGGCTCATGACGATCTGGCTGGACCAGTTATGAATCGGAATGATGATGGGGTCAGAGGAATCTGCTGCCATTGCCATCGGAGCTGTCATAGCCATTGCCGCGGCGCCGGCCATTAGGTGTTTCCGGACTTTCATGTGTGTCTCCCTGTTGTCGCGGCCCGGGTCCTGATTGCCTGAGCCGTCTTGCTGCGTGAAAGCCATGCTTTCGGAGACGGAGGCTAGGCAGCAGATGTGAACAGGTCAGCCCGGACAGATGAACAGGCTGGTCAGGTTTGTTAAAATTTGTTAACTGAAGGGAAAGTTGAAGCTGCTGGGGCTGTATGGCGCATATTCTGATCATTGAGGACGAACCGGTCACCCGGAGCACTCTTGCCAGCTATCTGGATGCGCAGGGCTATACCGTTTCGCAGGCCGAAACCGCCGAAGAGGCGGAACGGGTTCTGCAGGCACGCGATGTCGATCTGCTTCTGGTCGATATAAACCTGCCCGGCAAGGACGGGTTGCAGATCACCCGGGAACAAAGAGCCAAATCCGATATGGGGATTATTCTGGTAACTGGCCGGGATGATGAGGTCGACAGAATCGTTGGTTTGGAGCTTGGTGCTGATGACTACGTCTGCAAGCCGTTCAACCGGCGTGAACTTCTGGCGAGGCTGAAGAACCTGCTGCGCCGCACGCAGGAGGCGCGGCGCCTGGCGCGCCGGGTTTACAACTTTGGAAATTTCCGGTTCGACATCGCTGCGCGGCACCTGCAAACCGTTGAGGGTGACAGCGTGCCGCTGACCCGTGCCGAATTTGAAGTGCTGGATATGCTGGTCAGCCGGGCGGGTGAGGTCGCCACGCGCGACGCGCTGATGAGCCGGGTCACTCACCGGCAATACGGGGCAAACCCGCGGACTGTCGATGTGCTGATCCGGCGCCTGCGCAGCAAGCTGGAAGAAGACCCTGCAAATCCCCGGATCATCACCACCGTGCACGGAGAAGGCTACGTGTTTACGGCACCCTTGGGCTGATGGCCGTAGTCGCGCAGCACCCTGGTAAGGGCCTCAAGAACTTGCGGCACCAGCTTGCTCAACTCGAGCATACGCTCAGCGGCTGCAGCTTGGTTGCCATTGGTGGCTGCGTCCTCCAGTTCTGCTAGCAGACTGGCCAAGTCTTGCTGCCCGAAACTGCTGGCGGCGCCCTTCGCGCGATGAGCTTCCGCAGCCAGCAGTACTAGGTCCCGCGCTGTTTGGCTGGCGTCCATCTTCTCAACGCTTTTCGGAAGCTCTCGCTGGAAAAGACCGGCAATTTCAAAGGCCCGCTCCGCGCCCAGATCCTGAATATTCTCCTGCATTTGCCGCTGCAGGCTGGCCCTCCTGTTCTGCTCAGGAGAGGCTTGGCGAGCTGACAGGTAAATCGCGCCATCGTGGCCCAGTGTGACGCTTTGCAGAGCTTTGGCAAGGCGCTCTGGTGAGACCGGCTTGGCCACGAAACCATTCATTCCGGCTTGCAAATGGGTTTCGATCTGCTCTTCCTGAACATGCGCGGAGATGCCGATGACCGGCAGTTTTGACAGCCACGGGTCTGTCATCGCGCGCAGGCGGCGGGTAGCCTCAGTGCCGCTGATTCCAGGCAGGTTCACATCCATCAGCACCAAGTCGAACCGGGCCTTCGGAAGGAGTTCCAGCGCCTCTTCTGCGCTATCTACACATTGGCAGCTGTGGCCCATTCGTTCCAGATAGCCCTGAGCAACCATTTGATTGATCTCGTTGTCTTCCACCACAAGAACCGAAAACTGGGTTTCGGACAGCTTGACCGGAACTGGCGGGTCTTCCGGCTTCAAATCTGCAGGATCGCCGGGTGCAAGCTCCACCGCTAGGGTGAACACAGAGCCGACGCCCTTGGTGCTTTCCAGGGACAAATGAGCACCTATCGCCTGGGAGAAATGCCTGCTGATCGCCAGACCCAGTCCTGTACCGCCGAACTTGCGGGCGGTTTCCGAGTCTTC
Organism: Paracoccaceae bacterium; assembly: GCA_013373325.1. Taxonomy (GTDB): domain Bacteria; phylum Pseudomonadota; class Alphaproteobacteria; order Rhodobacterales; family Rhodobacteraceae; genus Leisingera. The sequence continues at coordinate 9,434 of JABXIA010000281.1, read as the reverse complement.
TTGCTCGAAAGCTTCGAAAATTCGCTCCTTGGCCTCTTGAGAGATCCCCTTGCCAGTATCGCTGACCTCGAAGGCAATCCGGTGACGCCCGGCAGTGCCGCCATTTCTGCGAACCCGCAGGATGACTTCGCCCGTGTCTGTGAACTTCAGCGCGTTCGATAGCAGATTGAACAGGATCTGCCTCAGCTTGGCAGCGTCTCCCATAACGGTGCCGGGCAGGTCTGCCGGCGCATCCAGCCAGAGATGAACCCCCTTGCTGTCGGCACTGGGGCGCAGCAGAACAATGATGTCGTCCACAAGATCGCGCAGTGAAAACGTGACGTCTTCCCGTACCAGTGCACCGCTTTCGATTTTGGAGTAGTCCAGAATATCGTTCAGGATTTTCAGCAGATTCTGGCCTGACACCAGAGCCGCGCGCAGGCGTTCCATTTGCCGGGGCGGCAGGCCTTCGTCCGAGAGGCTGCGGAGCATGCCCAGCACACCGTTCATCGGTGTGCGGATTTCGTGGCTCATCATCGCCAGGAATTCAGATTTGGCCTGATCGGCAGCTTCTGCCTTTTGACGGGCCTCGTCGTGAGCCTCAACTTCTTCCCGCAGCCGTTCCGTCTGATCGTCGACAAGAGATTGCAAGTTGTTGCGGTGTTCCCTGAGCTCCTGTTCGTTGCGGTCGCGGACCTTTTCAAGTTCCTGCTTGTCGAGTGCTTGCTGGCGGAACACTTCCACCGCGGCTTCCATACGGGCGATCTCGTCCTGCCCGCGGGGGCGGACGGGATGATCCAGCTGGCCGCGCATGAGCGCGGCCATGGTGGCTGCCAGCTGGTTGAGGCGGCGGGTTATGCTGCCGCGCACATAAAACCAAAGGACGGCCAGCGACAGCAAGAAACCGGTGACAGCAGCAAACCCGTTGCGCAACTGTGCCCGCTGAATGTCAGCTGCGGCGGCATGCCCTGAGCCGATCGCCCGCGCTTGTGCTTGATCGGCGACGGCAGAAGCTTCATCGCCGAGCCGCAGCGCTGTGTTTTGCAGCTCAAGCTTCAGCTTGTTTATCCGGGTTTCGGTGGTCAGGATGCGGGCGCGCAGGCCGAAAAGGCCTGCGTTGCCTTCCGTCACGGTTTGCAGCTGGGCGGCATAGCCCTCAGCCTGCTGGCGGCGGCCGGGATCGCGAATTGCGGTGATCCTGCGGGAAACGATGTCCAGGCGGCTGGTCAGTGCGCTCTCGATCTCCTGCAGTTCGGTCTGGTTACCTGTCTCTTCGATCCGGTTGATCAGCAGTCCGATCTCGGCAGTTTGCGATCTCAGTTCGAACATCAGGCCAAGTTGGAACAGGTCCACCTCGATCAGCTTGTCCAGCATATCGGTGCGGGCCTGCTCTTCCACAGTAGACGTGCCGGGTCCGTACAGGCTCGAAATAACGGCTGTTGTTCCCATCTCGGCATTGGCAACCAGCGTGTCGGCCATGCTCAGCAGGTTGTTTGCGGCAGTCAAGTTGCGGGTGGTCAACTGTTTGAGTCCGCTGTGCAGCGCGATGCGGGTTTCAACCAGTTCATCAAGCAACGAAAGCACACTTGCGGCATCTGTAACAGTTTCCCGCAGGCGGCTGGACCCGGCTACGCCGCCACGCTCCAGCGCGTCCAACCGCCGGGTGAGCGCCTCAATCTGAGCGGACAGAAACTGCGCCCGGTTTGCCCGTTCCGCTTGGGTAGCGACACCGGCCAGTTCCGGGGCAATTGCTATGATCCGCGTGCTTTCCTCTGCCATGCCGCGCACTTCGGCGATGGCGGGAATGGTCTGGCCGATCACTTCTGCCTGGCGGCGTGCAAGCACACGTAGTTCGACCAGCCCCAGAATGCCGGCAAGGGTCGGCAACCCCGCAATGACAATGAACGCGAGACTCAGTTTTCCGCCAAGGCCGAGCTTTCCTAACATTCAGGAACTTTCGCCTGCATTTGCGGATTTCGCAAATTTGAATTTCCCTTTTCCGTCCCGCTGCCTATCCTCCACTCCCGGAGAAGGGGACCTCATGCGCGCATTGTGGCTACTGCTTTTTATGTGTTTCAGCACAATGGCGGCTGCGGATAGCTGGCGGCTGCAGGTGCCGCGGACCGCTTTCGACTACGGTAGCGGGTTAGAGGCAGTCGACTATACGCCGCTCGAGCGGGCGGCGCAGGAATGGCGCCTGTGCATTGCCTATCCTCACTTGAAAGATGCCTATTGGCTTAGCGTTAACTACGGGATGGTGGCGGAAGCCACCCGGCTGGGGGTGTCTTTCAAGCTGGTCGAAGCAGGCGGTTATCCCAACCTAAGGCGCCAAATGCAACAAGTAGAGGCGTGTGTTGCCAATGGTGCCGATGCGCTGATCCTTGGAACTGTATCTTTTGCCGGCCTTACCAGCACGGTGGAGCGGATTTCGGCTTCTGTTCCGGTGATTGCTGCTGTGAATGACATTGCCGATGCCGGGATTACGGCCAAGGTAGGGGTGTCCTGGACGGAGATGGGCGCCGAGGCAGGCAGACTCATCGCTGCGCGCCATCCGAAGGGTGCACCTGAAGTCAAGGTCGCCTGGTTTCCAGGGCCGGCGAAGGCGGGCTGGGTGGCTTTTGTCGAGGAGGGGTTTCGCGCCGCGCTTGCTGACAGTTCAGCCAGGATTGCGGTTACGAAATATGGCGATACCGGGCGTGAAATCCAGGTGCGGCTGGTCGAGGAGGCGCTGGATGCGGTTCCGGATCTGGACTACATAGCCGGTTCCGCGCCTGCAGCAGAAGCCGCAGTGTCCGTGCTGCGCGCCCGCGGCATGCAGGGACAGGTTCATGTTGTGTCAGACTACATGACCCATGCGGTCTATCGCGGGGTTCTTCGCGACCGAATCGTTGCGGCGCCAACCGATTTTCCTGTGCTTCAAGGACGGCTCGCGGTCGAAATGGCTGTGCGTGCTATCGAGGGCCGTTTGCGTTTCAAACACGCTGGGCCCGCCATTAGAATTTTCGACCGCAGCACCGCGTCAGAGGACCTGCTGGATCAGACACTGGCACCGGCAAGTTTCGTTCCTGTCTTCGATTTTCAGCCGCATCAGTAGGGGCAAGGGTGTCATGGCTATCGCCATATGACTGCCCTGTTGTTGACCGCTAGCCTGCGGTCGGCCATCCTTTGGCTGTGGCTGCCGGCCGCTGTTTTGGACAGCGTCAAACTTTCTGCGGCTGTCATGACAGCGAGGCCAGCCAAATGCCCAAGGCGCAGCAAAAAGGCTATCTGCACGACACCCATCGGCTGTGTGATCCTGCGCAGACATTAGAAAAAGTGCGTCCGCATCTGGCGGAAATGGGAATTACCCGGATTGCCAATCTGACGGGGCTGGACAGGGTGGGATTGCCGACAGTCATGGTCACGCGGCCGAACTCCCGGTCAGTTGCTATTTCGCTGGGCAAGGGGCTGACACTGGAGGCGGCGAAAGCCTCCGGCGTCATGGAGGCTGTTGAGGCCTGGCATGCAGAGCGGATTACCCTGCCGCTGCGCTCCGCCAGCTTTCATGACTTGCAGAGGGAGGCTCTGGTTGCGGATGTGGAACGGCTGCCGCGTGTAACAGGCGCGGGCTTTGACCCGCAAATGCGGATGTTGTGGATAGAAGGATCCGACCTGGCAACTGGCAACCGTTATTGGCTACCCTATGAAATGGTCGATACTGACTATACAGGTCCTCCCAGCGGTGGGCAGGGGGCGTTCCCGCGCACCACGAACGGGCTGGCGTCGGGCAACAGCCTTGCAGAAGCTTCCTGCCATGCGATCTGTGAGCTGATTGAACGCGATGCGATCACCCTGTGGCACCATGCGGCGCCGGGACCGCGTATTGATCCGGCCTCGATGGATGACGCACGCTGCCAAGACGCGCTGGACCGCTTTGCTGCGGCGGGGCTGGACGCAGGTATATGGGACATCACTTCTGACATTGGGGTTCCGGCGTTTCTTTGTATGATTTGCGAGACAGGCAGCCGGGCCGGCCATATCGGCATTGGCAGCGGCTGTCATCCGGACCGGGCCATTGCCATGCTGAGAGCGCTGACGGAGGCGGCTCAGACCCGGTTGACCTATATTTCCGGAGCGCGCGACGATTTGGATCCGGAGGAATTCACGCCTGCGGTGGCCGTTGAGCGCACCCGGTACGTTCGCCGTCTGCTTTTGCAATGCGAGGCCGTAGCCCGGTTTCAGGATTGCATGGCTTTTTCTTCACCTTCTTTAGAAGAGGATCAGTGCTGGCTGCTGAACAGGCTGGAAGCAGCGGGCATGAGGCAGGTGCTGACTGTAGACCTGTCACGTCCTGGGTTGGGAGTGCACGTGGTGCGCGCCGTGATCCCCGGGTTGGAAGCGCCGCACGATGATCCTGATTTCATCGCCGGCGCGCGGGCACTGCGGGCGGCGGAGGCAGGCCAGTGACTGCTGTGGTGTTCGCCGGACCGACGATCGGGAAGGAGGAGACGCAAGCTCTGCTGCCGGGTACGATCGTGCTGCCCCCTGCCGGTCAGGGAGATATTTACAAAGCAGCGCGCCAGGGTGCCGAGGCGATCGGGCTGATTGACGGCTATTTTGAAGGGGTTCCCTCGGTCTGGCACAAGGAGATCCTGTGGGCGATGGAGCAGGGCATTGCCGTGTTCGGCAGCGCCAGCATGGGGGCCTTGCGGGCGGCAGAGCTGTCGTCCTTTGGTATGATTGGCATTGGCAGGATTTATCAGGACTATGCTTCAGGCGCGATCATCGACGATGACGAAGTTGCGGTTCTGCACAGTCCGGCGGAGCTGGGCTATGGGCCGCTGAGCGAACCAATGGTTTCGATCCGTGCAACGGTGGAGCATGCGGCGAGCAGTTCGGTTCTGGACACGGAACAAGCGGCAGCAGTCTTGCAGGTTGCCAAAATGCGTTTTTATCAGCAGCGGACATGGAAACAGGTCTTGGCAGATCTTCCACCGTCGAACTGGCGGGACCATTTCGCGGCTTGGCTAAAGACAGGCGCGGTGGATGCAAAACGCAATGACGCGCAAGAGATGCTGGCGCGAATGGCGGAGTTTCTTAAATCAGGGCAGCCGGCGGCAGGCCGAATGCGTGAACAGATGGAGCGAACCCTTGCTTGGCAAGAGCTGGTTCGCCGGACGGCGGTTCAGGTGTCAATTCTGCAGGACGCGGACCGCAGGGTGCTGGACGAATTGCGGTTGCAACCGGAGCGTTACGCAGCGTTCCGGAACCAGGCAGCACTGCGCTTCCTGGCGCTGCAAGAGGCGCGCAGGTCTGGAAATCAACCGGGGCGGGAAGACTTGCTGGCGCAAATGAACCGCCATAGGCAAAAGCACGGCCTGTACCGCAGCAGGGACCTGCAAACATGGCTGGAGGCCAACGGGCTGACAGCTGCACAATACGAGGCGGAACTGGGCCGGGCGGCCCAAACCGCTGCTGCAACTGTCGCGGTGCAGGATGGTTTGGACCCAAGCTTGCTTTCAGAGCTTCGATTGGCCGGCGCCTACGCCGAATTGAAGTTGCAGGCAGAAGCAAAGGAAAAGCAACTCGCGGAGCTGGTGCAGCCGGATGCTCCCTTGCAGCGTGCAGAGCGGTTGCAGGCCGCGGCCTGGTATTTCGAAATCTGTCTCCAGCAGGATGTTCCGGAGGATTTAGAGGCGCACGCTGCGGGCATAGGAATTGGGGCGGAAGAATTCTTTGAGCTGATCCGGCGTGAATTCATGTATCATAATCGGGGCAAAAGACGGGCTGTGAGAGACCGCAGTGACGAGGCGGCCCAGGACCAGTGAAACCTCCGCAGGATTGGAGGCGCAATGGACGACACCTTTGAGGCGGCACAGGAGGCGCCGGGAACACGGTTCCTGCTGTTTCCGCAATCGCCGTTCAGAACGGAAAACCCGGTGCTGGAGCTTGTTGAGATTTCCGCGCCCCCGGGTAGCATCGGTCCGGGGCCTTCAGGACCGCGAATGTATACGGTCAATGCGCTGGGTAAGACGATCCCCTATGGCGCAATTGTGCAGGGGCCTGAAGGCCCGGGCATGTACCTGCCCCCATGGCATGGGGATTTGCACGCGCCGCCGCAACCGGATGCGGACGGACATTTCCTTCATATCCCGCCATCTGATCCTGGGTTTGAAGCGGCACACCTCTTCGCGGCGGCTCACTTCACCCTGGATGTATGGGAAGAGTATTTCGGCCATGAAATACCATGGCACTTTGCCCGCGACTACGACCGGCTGGAGCTGTCGCTGCTGCCGAGTCTGGATAATGCCCATATCGGCTGGGGGTTTCTTGAAACCGGCGGCACCAGTGAACACGGCGGTGAGTACCGCGCTTACAGCCTGAATTTTGACGTGGTTGCCCATGAGATCGGCCACGCCATTATTTATAGCATCGCCGGGATGCCAGTCTCCGAAGATGTTCCTGGCGAATACTACGGGTTTCATGAATCTGCGGCGGATATGGTCGCGCTGATTGCCTCCCTGCATTTCGGATCGGTGGTTGAAGACCTGTTAGAGAACACCAAGGGAAATCTGTACACATTCAACCAGCTGAACCGGTTTGCAGAGCTTGCAGGGAATGCGCAAATCCGGATGGCAGCGAACACCCGTCTGCTCGACGATTTCGTTTGCGGATGGAGCAGTGAGCACGCACTGTCAGAACCCCTGACCGGGGCAATGTTCGATATCCTGGTGGACATCTTTCACGAACGGCTTCTGGTGCATGGTTTGATTACCCCTGCAATGGAGGATCTGTCCGACCAGCTGGAAGACAGTCCCCATTATGGAGAAGTCATGCAGGCGCTGTTCGATGCCCGCTATGCCGATGACCCTGAAGGGTTCCGTGTTGCGTTGCTGGAGGCCCGGGACATTCTGGGTTCCTATCTGGCAGCTGCGTGGAGCATGCTGGATGCGGAGACGCTGACCTATGCAGCGGTGGAACAGGCGCTTTTGCTGGTTGACAGTAACTCAACCGGCGGAGCGTTCCATTCGATCATCGAAGGCAATTTCCGGATGCGGGGGATCGGTTTGGTTCATGCCGGGCCGCGCCTGGCGGAGCCAGACGAAGACAGCCATGCGCATTCCGTGCGGACGCGGGTACCGGATTAAGCAGGTCTCGAACTCCGGAAGCGGTTCCGGCCCTGGTCAAAATTCATTGATTTCAGGCTGGACTGTATTCCGAAGGCTCTCAATTGACCGCGTGTTTATGAACAGTGTCTTCTTAGCGGATTTGTCTACGTCCGTCTCAATGTCTTGCTCGTGAGCGATGCGCCCGCTCGTTGAAATGTTTATAAACTGTCGGAGTTCTTAATCACCATTCAGCACAGTTCGCCCGGTTTGCGCCATCGCTATGCTCAGCTCCTGACTCAGTGCATTCCATAACTGCTCCAACCCTGTCTCTCCCGAAGCAGCGATAGCAAACTGAAGAATTCGTCCTGCAAATACGAAGTCAGCGCCCAGTGAAAGAGCTTTGAGAATATCCTCGCCTGATCGGATGCCGCTGTCATAGAAAACAGGAAAGTCCGGCCCAAGATCAGAGCGGATTTGCTTAAGCATTTCGATTGGAGCAGGTGCTGCCTCAAGTTGCCGTGCACCATGGCTTGAGACTTGAATGGCATCGACGCCCGCGGATACCAGCGCTAGGGCGTCTTCGGCGTCCAGCACGCCTTTCACAACCAGTTTGCCAGGCCAGAGATCACGCAGCCGGGCCAGTGTCTCCCAGGTGGCACACGCCCGGCTTTCGGTGCGGTCGAAGTCATAGCCCTCCATCTCGAAATTCGCCATCACAGGCTTGCCTTTCAACAGGGTCGTCAGCGACCAGCGCGGATGCAGGGCAAAATCCAGGAACTGCCGCGGGCCGATGCGGAACGGCATTTTGAAGCCGTGTCGCAGCTCTCGCGGGCGTCTGCCGACCTCGGGCACATCGACCGTCAGCACAAGCGTCTGATAGCCGGCAGCGCGGGCCCGCTCGGCCAGCTTGAAGGTGCCGGTGCCGTCGCCGCTGAAATAGAGCTGGAACCAGGCATAACCCTCTGCCGCCTCCAGGATGGTTTCCAAGGGAGTCGAGGCGACGGTGGAAACCCCATGCGGCACCCGGTAGCGCGCCGCCAGCCGGGCCAGCATCAGGTCGGCGCCGGGGGCTGCGAGGTTGCACATGCCCATCGGGGCAATCCCGAAGGGGCGGTCTGCCTCGGCACCGAAGACACGGGTGGCAAGTGAGCGCTGGCTGACATCGCGCAGGATGCGAGGCCGCAGGGTGATGGCGTCCAGGGCAGCGCGGTTGCGCGCCGCCCCGGTTTCCTGCCCGGCGGCCCCATCGATATAGTCAAACACCATCCAGGGCAGCCGCCGCCGGGCCAGGCGGCGGGCATCCTCCGCAGAGTGGATGGCGCCTGCACGCATCAGCCGGCCACAGCCTTCATGAAGCGGTCGCGGATCACTACCGGGTCCATTGTGATCACCGGCATCTTGGCGTTGCCGCTGTCGCATTTGACCACCAGCACGGTTGCCTCGCCGCTGGCCAGTGCCTCCTCCAGCGCTGGACCTGTGTCCTTGTCCTGCACCTCGACCACCCGGACGCAGCCTGCGGCGCGGGCCATGCCCGCAAGGTCGGTGCGCCGGCTGGTGTAAGTCGGCTGATCGCCGGTGGAGCCATAGGAGCCGTTGTCGATGATCATCAAGATATAGTTGCCTGGCGCGTTGTTGCCGATGGTGGGCAGGGTGCCGAGGTTGGTCAGGATTGAGCCGTCCCCGTCGATCACGATCACCGGTTTCGGCTGCGCCAGCGCCAGCCCCAGCCCGATGGAGGAGGCCAGACCCATGGTGCCCAGCATGTAGAAATTGGTGGGCTGGTCGTCGATCGCGTGCAGCTCCTGGCTGGGGATGCCGATATTGCAGACCACCAGCTGGTTGCGCAGGATGGGTGCGATCTCTTTCAGGATTTCGGAACGGATCATTGGTCGCCGTAGCCTCCCCAGAAGTTGGCGTCGGTCAGGATGGCAACGGGCTTGTTACACATGAAGGTGTATTTCAGGATATTTTCGAACTCTTCCACGTCCCGCTGCCAGTGGAAGTGGTAGGTGGGGATATTGAGCTGGGCTAAGAGTGCCTTGGTATGCACCGCCATTTCCACCTGGCAGGCCACCGGCTCGCGCAGCTCGCCGCGGTAGGAGATCAGCATCGGCAGCGGCATCCGGTAGTATTGGATCAGCGTTGCCAGCGTGTTGATGGTGACCCCGATGGCGGTGTTCTGCATGATGATGGCCGGGCGCTAGCCGCCCATCCAGGCGCCGGCGCAGAGCCCCATGCCCTCATCCTCCTTGTTGGAGGGAATATGGAAGATGTCGTCGCGCTGATCAATCTCCTCGATCACACCGGCCAGCTGCTTGCAGGGCACGGTCGTGACCAAGGAGACGCCGTTGGCGGCCAGATCGTCAG
>JABXIA010000141.1 GCA_013373325.1 Paracoccaceae bacterium | reverse complement strand
TGCACGATATAGACCAGCGCGATGTAGGAGATCGCGGCGGGCAGGAAGGCATGGGTGATCACCTCGACATAGGAGATGCCCACATATTCCACCATCAGGAAGGCCGCAGCACCCATAACCGGCGGCATGATCTGGCCGTTCACGGAGGACGCAACCTCGACCGAGCCAGCCTGCTCAGAGGTGAAGCCCACCCGCTTCATCAGCGGGATGGTGAAAGTGCCGGTGGTGACCACGTTGGCGATGGAGGAGCCGGAAATCAGGCCTGTCGCAGCAGATCCGACAACAGCGGCCTTGGCCGGGCCGCCGCGCAGGTGGCCAAGCGCGCCAAAGGCCATCTTGATGAAGTAGTTGCCAGCCCCCGCCTTATCCAGCAAAGCACCGAACAGCACGAAGAGGAAGACGAACTTGGTGGAGACACCTAGGGCAATGCCGAACACGCCCTCGGAAGTGATCCACATGTGGCTCATCGCCTTCTTCAGGCTGGCGCCTTTCCAGCGGATAACCTCGGGCACCCATTCGGAGGAGCCGAAGAAGACATAGGCCAGGAAGATCGTCGCAATGATCGCCATCGCCGGGCCAAGCGCGCGGCGTGCGGCCTCGAACAGCAGGAGCAGGCCTGCCAGCGCAAACCATTTGTCCATGTCATCGGCCAGTCCGCCGGAATCAACGATTTTTTGGTAGAAGATGTAGCCGTACATGGCGATTGCAGTACCGGCCAGCGCGAACATCCAATCCTGTACAGGAATGTAGTTCCGCGGGCTGGACTTGAATGCGGGATATGCTGCGTAGGCCAGGAAAATGGCAAAAGCCAAATGAATTTGGCGGGAATTGTTGATCACGCTGCCAGGCAGCAGCTGGTTGGCCAGCGGTGAGGCCAGGATGACTTGGAACACGGACCAGATGACGGCGACAATCGCCAGAAACAGTCCCACGCTTCCCACCGGGTTGCGGGCGCCGGCGTCTGAGGACGCGACAAGTTCCTGAAGCTCTTCTTCGCTGAGCGGCCGATTTCCCTGAGCATCGGATGTCATGGATAATCTCCCCTGCGGCCACCGTTTCCCGGGGCCGGTATAGTCAAGCCCGGGCCTTGGGCCTCAGGCGAAAACGGGGCGCTTGATGCGCCCCGTTCCTGCTGTCTGGCGGATTACTCGATCCAGCCTTTTTCTTTGTAGTATTTGGCAGCGCCAGGATGCAGCGGTGCCGACAGGCCGTCTGCAATCATCTCTTCCGGCTTCAGGTTGGCAAAGGCCGGGTGCAGCTTCTGGAAGGCTTCGAAATTTTCAAAGACGGAGCTGACCACTGCATAGACTGCATCCTCGGACACGTCAGCGGAGGTCACGAAGGTCGCGCCCACGCCAAATGTGCTGGTGTCGTTGTCGGACCCGCGATACATGCCGCCAGGAATGGTGGCGGTACGGTAGAAGGAATTGTCGGCAACCAGTTTTTCAACCGCTTCGCCGTCAACTGTCACTAGCACCGAGTCACAGGCAGTGGTGGCTTCCTGGATGGAGCCGGACGGGTGGCCGACGGTGTAGATCATTGCGTCGATCTGGTTGTCGCAGAGCGCCGCGGACTGTTCCGCCGCCTTCAGCTCGGTTGCCAGGGCGAAATCTTCCATACCCCAGCCCTTGGCTTCCATCAGAACTTCCATGGTGCCGCGCTGGCCGGAACCCGGGTTGCCGATGTTAACGCGCTTGCCTTTGAGGTCGTCAAAGGTGGAGATGCCTGCGTCAGCACGGGCCACAACGGTGAAAGGTTCCGGGTGAACCGAGAACACGGCGCGCAGGCCTTCGAAGGCACCTGCTTCCTCAAACTTGGAAGAGCCGTTGTAGGCATGGTACTGCCAGTCGGACTGGGCCACGCCGAACTGCAGCTCGCCTTCGCGGATTGTGTTGATGTTGTAGACCGAGCCGCCGGTGGATTCGACGGCGCATTTGAAGCCGTGCTCCTTGCGGCCCTTGTTCACCAGACGGCAGATGGCGCCGCCGGTCGGGTAATACACGCCGGTCACGCCGCCGGTGCCGATGGTGATATATTCCTGAGCAAATGCTGCAGGCGCCGAAAAGGACGCCGCCACCAATGCACCGATAGCCAGCTTGGTGTGTTTCATGATCAAGTCTCTCCCACTTGTCTTATGAATTGCAGCTTGTCCTTGTCCGCCTGAATTACATGCCTGCAGTTGTTCTGCAGAGGTCAGTTCCGGTCCGATAAGCAAGCTGTGTGCGGTTTATTTTGCACGCGCAGAAGGGTTTCACTGCCACCTTCCCAAGTCAAGACTGCTATTTATTGACGCACCCTCTTTGGGATCTTTTTTCCCGATATTGACGCCAGTTAGAGATTTTTCCCCGCAAACGCACGGCCCTTCAGCGGGGTTTCGGCGCAAAGTTTTTTCTTGCAGGTAAAGGTCATTTGCGTGCGATTCTCGTCTGTCTCATTTCGCTACCGGCGGCCTCAACTCCGCTGAGCGCTGATTTTCGGCGTTTTATCGCATGCTGATAATCAACAGGTGACAAACCGCCGCAACATGGCTATCAAACAGCCCATAAAAAAATTTGAGCCACGGTTCAAGAAACGCCGGGGCCGATACCAGCAATTGACAGGGAGCTTGCAGCGATGCTGCTGAGCCAAGTAATTTTCAGCAATCCGTCCCTGACGGACTTTTGGGCTTTGGAGCGGTGTGTCTCCGCTCAGGCCCGTCGGCTTCCACGTGAAATCAGCGCCCCGCTGACATGCGACGTGGAGCCTGAATTCAGGTGCACCCCCCGAAAGTGGGAATTGATACTGGCCGAAGCGCATGAACGCGGGCTGAGAGCGCGACAAGCGGCCTGAACCTTCAGCCCCTCAGGCTTTGCGACCCGCTCGAGGAAGGGACAGTTCCCCGGCAACGCAAGGGCTGCCGGGGTACAGTTTTATTCAGCCGGGCTGACCTGCGGCTGGCCTTTGATACGCTCGCGCATGCCTTGCATCATCGCATAGAGCACCGGCACGACAATGACGCCAACAACGGTCGCTGCAAGCATCCCGCCAAAGACAGCAATGCCGATGGCCTTCTGGCTGGCCGCGCCTGCACCTGACGCGATCAGCAGCGGCACCACCCCCAGCAAGAAGGACAATGCCGTCATCATCACCGCCCGGAAGCGCTGCTTGGCTGCTTCCTGCGCAGCTTCGCGGATGCTGTGGCCCGCCGCCCGCTGCTCCATCGCAAACTCCACGATCAGGATGGCGTTCTTTGATGCCAAGCCGATCAGCATGATCATCCCGATCTGCGTGTAGAGGTTGATGTCGTTGCCCGCCAGTGCAACCGCTGCCACGGCCCCGAACAGGGCGACAATCACCGACAGCAGAATCGCGACAGGCATTGTCCAGCTTTCGTATTGCCCGACCAGGAACAGGTAGCCGAACAGAACCGCCATCGCCAGGATCACGGTGACCATCCCCGCTGAATCCAGCTGTTGCTGCGCAGTGCCGGTCCATTCAAATGCGTACCCTGGCGGCAATGCCGTTGCGGCCTCCTCCTGCATCACCCGAATCGCGTCGCCTGTGGAGAGGCCAGGCCCCGGAACAGCGGTGACAGTCGCAGAACGGAAGATGTTGTGCCGTTTCAGCAAAACTGGTCCCAGCACGTTCTCGACGTCGATCAGGGTCGACAACGGCACCATTTCGCCGGACTGCGCCCGCACGTAAAGGCCGCCAATGTCCTCGATCTTGTCTCGGTAAGAGCCCTCTGCCTGCAGCATCACCTTGTAAACACGGCCGAACAGATTGAAGTCGTTGACATAGTAGGAGCCCAGATGTGCCTGCATGGTCTGGAACACCTCGGCAATCGGCACATTCAGCGTCTTGGCCTTCTCCCGGTCCAGATCGACAAACACCTGCGGCACGTTGGCCCGGAAGGTGGTGTAGGACTGGGCAATCTCAGGCCTCTGGTTGGCGGAATAGACCAGCGAGCCGACAGACTGCGCCAAGTCCTGCGGTGTTCCGCCGGCGGTTTGCTGCACGGCCATCTCAACACCGGCTGACATGCCAAGTCCCGAGATCGGCGGCGGGTTGAAGGCCACGATACTGGCTGCGGCCTCACCGTTGGCAATCCCATATATCTGACCGAGGATCGCATTCGGCTGCAGCGCCTCGTCTTGCCGCTCCCCCCAAGGCGCCAGGGTTGCAATGATCATCGCACCGTTGGCGCTGGCACCGTTCAAAAGGCTGAAGCCGTTGACCAGAACGGTGCCCTGCACGCCCGGGATCTGACGGATTTGCTCGTCGATCCGTCGGGTCACTGTTTCGGTCCTCCCCAGCGCTGCCGCGTCAGGCAGCTGAACATCGACAAACAGGTAACCATTGTCCTCGGCCGGCAGAAAGCCCTTGGATGTGGAATTGAAAACCGTGCCGGTTCCAAGAGCCACGACGGCGATAATCGCAAGCCCTATCACCGGCAGCCGCAGAAGCCTGGTCACAATGCTGAGGTAGCCGCTGCGCACGCCCCCGATCATGTTCTCAAACATCGCCAGCAGGCCTTTTGGAGGGCCGGAACGGGCCTTCAGTACAATAGCGCAGAGCGCGGGTGACAGGGTCAGCGCGTTGACCGAGGAGATCACCACCGCGACCGAGATCGTCACCGCAAATTGCGAATAAAGCTTGCCAGTAATCCCTGGCATGAAGGTGACCGGTACAAATACTGCCAGCAGCACCAAGGTGGTTGCGATCACCGGGCCAGTGATCTGACCCATAGCCTTGCGGGTCGCATCAGGCGGTGACAGTCCTTCTTCGGCAATGATGCGCTCGACGTTCTCCACCACCACGATGGCGTCATCCACCACAATCCCGATCGCCAGAACCAGCGCAAACAGCGAGATGGTGTTAAGCGACATACCGAGCACGAGAAGGAAAGCAAAAGTGCCGATCAGGGATACCGGGATGGCAACTGCCGGAATGATTGTTGCTCGGAAAGACCCGAGGAAGATGAACACAACCGAAATCACCAGCACAAAGGTCATCATCAGGGTAGTGACAACATCATTCAGCGATTGTTCAACGAAATCCGTGGTGTTGAACGGCACCGCATAGGAAACATCATCGGGGAAATCCGCGGACAGGCGCTCCATTTCCGCCAGCACATTCTCCGACACCGCAAGCGCATTGGCGCCAGGTGCCTGATAGACCGCCAGAATGGTTGCCGGCACGCCATCATAGAAACCGGAGGAACTGTAGTTTGAGGCGCCCAGTTCCACCTTGGCGATGTCCCGAAGACGCACGCTGCTGCCTCCGTCGCCCGTACGGATGACAATATTCTCGAACTCGCTGACCTCAGTCAGCCGGCCCTTGGACTTGATGGTGTACTGGAACACCTGATCACCCGGAACTGGCGGCGCACCCACCTGCCCTGCCGAGACCTCAATGTTCTGCTCCTGCACAGCGCTGATCACATCACCCGGTGAAATACCCAGGCCTGCCATCTTATTCGGATCCAGCCACACCCGCATGGCGTACTCAAAATTGGTCAGGATATCCGCCTTGCCGACGCCGTCGACACGCGCCAGCGCATCTTTGATGTTGATCGCAGCATAATTCGACAGGAACACGCTGTCATAAGACCCGTTCGGCGACGTCAGCGCTGTTACCAGCAGCATGTTGGAGGAGCTTTTCTGGGTTACAACACCATTGGCGTTGACCTCAGCTGGCAGAGACGCCGTGGCCTGCGCCACCCGGTTCTGCACGTTGACTGAAGCGATGTCAGGATCCGTTCCAACCTCAAAGGTCACCGACAGCGAATAGCTGCCATTGTCAGCTGAGGTGGAAGACATATAGAGCATGCCGTCGACGCCGTTGACCTGCGCCTCAATTGGCGCAGCGACACTCTTCTCAACAGTTTCGGCGTTGGCACCCGGGTATGTTGCAGTGACATTCACCACCGGCGGGGTGATTTCAGGAAACTGTGCAACCGGCAGCGCGAAATAGCCGATCACTCCCATGACCGTCAGAACCAGGGAGATGACGATTGCGAATTTCGGCCTTGAAATGAATGTGGAAGAGAACATCGGTTACTCTCCTGCCTGGGCGGCCATGACCGGATCCACCTCGACGCCTGGGCGGATTTTCTGCAGGCCTTCGACCACAACGGTTTCACCTTTTGTGAGCCCGTCAAGAACGATGATCCCGGTGCCTTGAACCTCTCCGGTGACGATATAGCGCTGCTGGACCTGGTTCTGGTCATCGACCACCAGAACAAACGGCCCCTGCTGGTCCCGTTGGATGGCCGCCTGGCTGATAACGATCCGGTCAACGGCCTCTTGCGACTGGAGGCCGACGGTCAGAAATGCCCCGTCCAGGATCAGCCGGTCATCGTTTTTGAACTCAGCCCGCACCGTGACGGCGCCTGTTGCCGGATCAACCCGGTTGCCGGCAAAGGCGATCCGTCCCTTCTCCTCCAGCTCTGCCCCATTGGGCAGCACCACAAAGACCTCTGGAGCGGTTTCGGTATTGCCGCGGTCTATTCCCTCAGCTTCAAGCTCCTGAAGGATCTCGACGAATTGCTTTTCGTTCAGCGAGAAGGACACATAGACGGGGGCTTCACGCACGATATTCACCAGCGGTGATCCGCTGGGGCTGACAACATCGCCGATACTTACCTCCACACGCCCGACGCGGCCGGAAAACGGCGCATGGACCTCAGTATAGCTCAGATCCAGCTCCGCCTGCTGGATCGCGGCAGCAGCAGCGCGCACCTGCGCCTCTGCCACAAGTTCATTTGCACGGGCGGTGTCACGGTCGGCTTCCGGAACCGATCCGCGCTCGAATAATTCCTGCTTCCGGGCCAACTCCAATGATGCCAATTCCAGGTTGGCCTCGGCCTGCGCCAGTTCGGCCCGCCGGCTCTCCAGCACAGCCTCATAGGCGCTGCGCTCGATGCGGAACAGAATGTCGCCTTTTTTGACTTCGGCGCCATCCTTAACAAGCACTTCCTCCAGGTACCCGTTGACCCGGGCCATAATGTCGGCCTTGTCAATTGCCTCACCCCGGCCGATGAATGTCGCCGTATCCTTGATCGGTTTGATCACCGCCTCGGAAACCGACACTTTAGGAGCAGCGCTCTGCTGCTGTGCCTGGACTGCACCCGCAGCAGTCAAGCCAAACGCCGTAACTATTGCCAGCCCGGTCAGGCCCCTGTTCCAGAAACAAGTCATTCTTGAGCCTCTCAATCAATCAGAAATTTCGCACAAATGCCAAACCGGACAACCGCCCCGTTTCCAAATCACTCCCGTATTGAATACTTTCTCGGCATTCATCTGCAAGCAGCACACGCATCTTTAAGAGACTTCCGTCGCTGGCGGACGCTCAGCACAAGCGGTGGAGACAGAAAACTGCCGCCCAATTGCAGGTGTTTCAGAAAAGCTGAACGGAACCAATCCTTGCAAGCGGCATTTGATTACTGTGGCTGGGCAGTTACCTTGTTCCGGCAAGGGTGCCTGGCTTGAAAGCAAGGAGCGTGACATGCGTTGGAGAGGACGGCAGCAAAGCCGGAATATAGAAGACCGGCGGGGCCGCCGGATGTCTGGCAAAGGCGCCGGGATCGGCGGTGCCGGCCTTCTGCTCATTGTTGTCGCTGGGGCCTTTTTCGGCGTCGATCTGACCCCGCTGCTGCAAGGTTCCGCACCGCAATCCAGTGCTAGTGCTCCAGTCACCGCAGCCGACCAGGAGGCTGCGGAGTTCGTCAGCGTCGCCCTCGCCGATACCGAGGTTGTCTGGGCCTCTATATTCGAACAGCAGCTTGGACGGCGGTACAATCCGGCTGTCCTTGTCCTTTACAAAGGCGTTACACAATCGCCGTGCGGCGGGGCGAACGGTGCGACTGGTCCGTTCTATTGCCCGCTGGACGAAAAGGTCTATCTCGACACGTCCTTCTTCACCACACTCAGCCAGCGGCTAGGCGCACGGGGCGATTTCGCCGCCGCTTATGTCGTTGCCCATGAAGTTGCCCATCACGTCCAGAACGAACTGGGTATTCTGGGCGAAACCCAGCGCGTCAGGGCCCGGGTGAGCGAAGTTGAATCCAACGCGATTTCTGTCCGGACGGAGCTGCAGGCGGACTGTTTCTCCGGGCTCTGGGCGCGTTACGCGCAGGACGCGCTGGGCACGCTGGACCCCGGCGACGTCGCAGAGGCGATGAATGCCGCAAAGCAGATCGGTGATGACACATTGCAGCGGAATGCCGGCCGCGTGCCTCAGCCGCATACCTTTTCCCATGGCACCAGCGCACAGCGGCAAGAATGGTTCGCCCGCGGTTTCCAAACAGGTAAAGTAAAGGCCTGCGACACTTTCTCGGCCAGTTCCTTGTGACACTTTAAGTGTTCAGGCCATTGAAATCCCCTGTTGCGGATGCTTGTGTAGCAGAATTGACGCCACCGCACGGGACACTCGTGACTGAATAATTTCAGCCGCTTGCACGGTGCCTCGGCAAACCAGGGAAAGCAGCAGAATGAAAGTTGACGGGACACACTACCGTTCCCTGTGGTGGGACCACGAACGGGGCGCGCTTCAGATCATCGACCAGCGCTGGCTGCCGCACGAGTTCCGCGTTCAGCAGGTCGACACGCTGCAGGGTTTTGCTGATGCCATTGTTGAAATGCGGGTCCGCGGCGCTCCATTGATCGGGGCGACGGCTGCCTATGGCATGGCGCTCGCAATGCGGCTGGATCCGTCCGATGCCGCCATGGATCAGGCCTGGAGCTTTCTCAACGCGACCCGTCCCACTGCAATCAACTTGCGCTGGGCTCTGGACCGCTGCCGTGCACACCTTCGGCCACTGGGTGAGTCAGAGAGGGCCGAAGCCGCGTTGGCTCTGGCACATGAGATTTCAGATGAAGACGTCGAAATCAACCACAGCATAGGTTTGCATGGCCTGGAACTGATCCGGCGAATTGCGGACGGCAAACCCGCAGGTGAACCGGTCCGGCTGCTGACCCACTGCAACGCAGGCTGGCTGGCGACCGTCGACTGGGGCACTGCCACCAGCCCGATGTATCAGGCGCATGAGACCGGCATTCCGATCCATGTCTGGGTGGATGAAACCCGCCCCCGCAACCAGGGCGCACTGACCGCCTGGGAGCTTGGCAGCCACGGGATCAGCCACAGCTACATAACAGACAACGCCGGCGGCCACTTGATGCAGCACGGGCAGGTTGACCTAGTCATCACCGGCACCGACCGCACCACCCGCCGCGGCGATGTCTGCAACAAGATCGGCACCTATCTGAAGGCTCTAGCCGCCCACGACAACGGGGTGCCGTTCTACGTCGCCCTGCCCTCGCCGACCATCGACTGGACAGTCTCTGACGGGGTTGCTGAAATCCCGATCGAGGAACGCAGCGAGCGAGAGATCACCCATGTTCAGGGTAAGAACGAAGACGGAGCAATCGGCACTGTGCAGGTGACACCGGACGGAACCCCGGGCGGCAACCCTGCCTTTGACGTGACGCCGAACCGGCTGGTAACCGGGCTGATAACTGAGCGCGGCATCTGCGAAGCGTCCGAGGAGGGTTTAGCAGGCCTGTTCCCCGAAATGGCCGCCGCCAGGAGCGCGTGATGCCCAGGGCCGCCCCATGAAGCCACTTTACCGGGACTGCACCGAACTCCGGCAGGCGATGATTGATGCCTGCCTGGAAATGAACAAAGCCGGCGTCAACCAAGGCACCTCAGGTAATATTTCAGTTCGCGCGGAGGATCACATGCTGATCACTCCGTCGGGAATTCCTTATGGGAAACTGGCGCCTGAGGATCTTGTTCTGATGCCGCTGGACGGCAGCCCCGTACCGGAAGGTCAGCTGAAGCCCTCGACCGAATGGCCCTTTCACCTCGCAATCCTGCAGGCCAAACCCGGCGTGCATGCCGTGATCCACGCCCATCCCGTCTATTGCAACGCGCTGGCAATGAACCGTCAGGCAATCCCCGCCTGCCACTACATGGTTGCCGCCTTTGGCGGCAGCGACGTTCCAGTGGCAGAATACGCCCTGTTTGGAAGCCGCACATTATCAAATAACATCGTGCAGGCTTTGCAGCACCGCAGCGCGTGCCTGATGGCCAACCATGGCGCAGTGGCCACCGGAGACAGCCTTTCGCGCGCCCTGTGGCGTATGGTGGAATTAGAAACATTGGCAAAGGGATACGTGACAAGCCTGACCATCGGCACTCCCCACATCCTGAGTGAGGGCGAGATTGCCGACGTTGTGGCCGCTTTCTCGGACTACGGATTGAAAGATAGCCGCTGATCTTGCAAAAACGCAAACTGGAGCCGGTATGGAACATCCCCTGATCTTCGACGGGCATAACGACCTGCTGCTGCAGATCCACTCCGCCAATGTCACAGTTGATGAGAACGGTTTCCTGGGCTCTGGTGGCCATCACATCGACCTATCCAAAGCCCAGAAAGGCGGCTTTGCAGGCGGCCTGTTTGCGATCTTTGTTCCTGATGAAACCGATGCAGGCTTCATGGAAGAAATGATGGCCGAGAGCTATGACCTGCCCTTGCCGCCTGCCCTGGATTGGCCGCGGTCAGCTCAAATCGCTTTTGCTCAGGCCGCCATTCTGAAGCGTCTTGAGCAACAAGGCGCGGTCAGTATTTGCCGCACGGCTGCCGATATCCGCGGAGCGATGCAAGAGGGCATCATGGCAGCCGTCATGCATATGGAAGGCGCCGAGGCAATCGACCCCGATTTTCATACGCTCGAGGTTCTGCACTCCGCGGGCTTGCGTTCGCTCGGTCCGGTTTGGAGCCGGCCCACACTCTACGGGCACGGCGTGCCATTCCGCTTCCCCTCCAGTCCGGATACCGGTCCCGGCCTGACGGCAGAAGGCATCCGCCTTGTCAAAAAATGCAATGATTTAAATATCATGATCGACCTTTCTCATTTGAACGAAGCGGGTTTTTGGGATGTTGCCAGCCATAGCAGCAAACCTCTGGTCGCCACTCATTCTAATGCTCATGCGCTGTGTCCGCACAGCCGCAACCTGACGGACCGGCAGCTGCATGCGATCCGCGATAGCGATGGCATGGTCGGGTTGAACTTCGCCGTTGCCTTCCTGCGTGACGACGGGCGTATGTACGCAGACACGCCAATTGCCCGAATGGTTGAGCACCTCGACTACCTGATTGGCGAACTTGGTGAGGACAGAGTTGGACTTGGCTCTGATTTCGACGGCGCAACTGTGCCCGCGGCAATCAGGGATGTATCCGGGCTGCCGGTGCTGCGCGATGCAATGAAGGCACGCGGTTTTGACGATGCGTTAATGGCAAAACTTTGCCATGGCAACTGGCTTCGGGTGCTGGAAAAGATCTGGTCATAGCAGCGCCCTGCATGCCGCCAGCCGCATCATTCAGCAGAAAGGGGCACGGCTTGTGCTAATAAGCAGGAGCCGCTGTCATAGAGGCGAAGGTGGTGCAGAAAACAAAGGCCTGCAGCAAGAGAACGCTGCAGGCCTTTGTTTTTATTGGTACCCAAGGCCGGACTCGAACCGGCACGCTGTCACCAGCGGGGGATTTTGAATCCCCTGCGTCTACCATTCCGCCACTTGGGCCACGCCCTGTTCCTAGCCAAGCAATCGGCCAAGGTCCAGAGGCAAAACGGCAGGCGGCCGCTGAAAATACACTGGGTTGCAAAATCAGCCTCCGCCCAGCTTGACGGAACGCCGCGCGCGTGCCACCTCCCTAGGAAAACGCCGGTGAGGACGCAGGACCCAGCATGCTGAAACCATTATATGACCGGACAATGGCCTTGGCGGATCACCCCAAGGCGCTGTGGTGCCTGGCGGCGGTCGCCTTTGTTGAAAGCTCGGTTTTTCCGATCCCGCCGGATGTTCTGATGATCCCGATGATCCTGGCCCGCCCCTCGCGGGCCTGGCTGATCGCACTAGTGGCGCTGATTGCGTCCGTGGCCGGGGGCGTTCTGGGATATGCCATTGGCGCCTTCTTTTATGAAGGCATCGGCCAGCCGGTTCTGGAGGCCATGGGCAAGGGCAATGCCATGGCAGAGTTCAACACCCGTTTCAACGATTTTGGTTTCTGGGCTGTTCTGGGCGCAGGCATCACACCATTCCCCTACAAGGTGATCACCATCATGTCGGGCTGGACCGGGATGCCGCTTGGAACTTTCATTGCCACCTCTATCCTCGCACGGGCATTGCGTTTTTTCATCGTTGCGGGCCTTCTGTGGCAGTTTGGCGCCCCGGTCCGTGATTTCATTGAACGCCGCTTGGGACTGGTTTTCACTGCCTTCGTGGTGATCCTGTTCGGCGGCTTCCTGATGGTGAGGTTCATCTGATAATGCACAGGCTTCTGATCGTTCTTGCAGCTGGCGGTTCAGTTGCGCTGCTTCTTGGCGCCCTTGGCTTTCAGTACATTGGTGAAATGGCACCCTGCAAGCTGTGCTACTGGCAACGCTACCCGCACGCAGCAGCCGCGGGCATCGGCGTTCTTGCGCTGATTATCCCGGGAGCGGTACTGCCTTATTTGGGCGCGCTGGCCGCGCTGGCCACTTCAGGGGTCGGCGCCTATCACACCGGGGTCGAGCGAGGCTGGTGGGAAGGCCCCAGCACATGCACATCCGGACCCATTGGCGGGCTGTCGCCGGACCAGCTGATGGACCAGATCATGGCCGCGCCGCTGGTGCGCTGTGATGAGGTTCCGTGGGAGATGCTGTCGCTCTCAATGGCCAGCTGGAACGCCATCGCGTCCTTTGGCCTGGCTCTCCTGTGGATTTCCGTAGCAAACCACATCCGCAAGCAGAATTAACTTCTCAGCAAGCTGAAATGCGGCCGCCAAGGTGCTGGCCGCATTGAAGAACCCAACTTAGCTCAGGTATCTTTCTTCGTTGCAAGCAGCAGGTTGGTTTCGCTGCTCACCACCCCTTCGAACGTCCGGATTTTGGCCAGGGCGGCATCTAGCGTTTCCAGCGTCTCGGTGCCCAATTCAACAATCAGATCCCAGCGCCCGTTGGTGGTATGAATCGCCCGCACCTCCGGCAGCCCCTGCAGTTGCCGGGTGATCCGGCTGGTGCCGCGGCCCTCGATCCCGATCATCATCAGCCCGCGCACCGGATCCCGCAGCACATCCTCTTTCAGGACAACGGTAAATCCCAGGATATCCCCGCGCGCCTGAAGCCGCTCGATCCTCGCCCGCACTGTGGTCCGCGACAGGTTCAGCTCGAGTGCCAAATCCGAAAGCGACGCTCGCGCATTGTGCCGCAGGGCTGACACCAGCCGCTCATCCGTTTTGTCCATACCTCACCCCGTTTTGATCAATTGCCCCCCATCATGGGCAAATTGATTGCTGGATTCTATCACGTTTCGGAAGTTTCTAGTATTAAACCTAAGATTTTGGGAGATCAAAACAGTGACCACACAACACTGCATCCTGATTGGCGCCCCGGTCGACAGCGGCAAACGCCGGGCAGGCTGTCTGATGGGCCCTGACGCCTACCGCACCGCCGGCATCACCGAAGCCCTGCAAAGTCTGGGCCACACCGTGGAAGACCTCGGCAACCTGACCCCGGACGACCACATGGAGGATACCAACGAAGGTGTCATTTTTGCCCGTAACGAGACCATAGGCTGGACCTATCGCCTGGCCAAGGCAGCCGAGAACGCGCTGGAGCGTGGCATGCCTGTCTTCCTCGGCGGCGACCACTCGCTATCTCTGGGATCTGTGGCCGGTGCAGCCAACCACGCTGCCAAGGCAGGACGCCCCCTGTTTGTGCTGTGGCTTGATGCGCACACGGACTTTCACACCCCGCAGACAACGGACAGCGGCAACCTGCACGGCACACCGGTTGGATATTTCACAGGCCGCAAAGGCTTCGATGGCTTTCCTAAGGTGACTAATCCGGTTCCTCAGGAAAACGTTTGCATGATCGGCTTGCGTTCTGTCGACACACAGGAACGGCTGGCACTGGAAGGAAGCAGCATCCTGACTCACGACATGCGACACATTGACGAAAACGGTATTGCCGGGCCGTTGAACCGTTTCCTGGAGCGGGTTGCACAGGCCAACGGCATGCTGCATGTCTCGCTGGACGTCGACTTCCTTGACCCCTCTGTGGCTCCTGCAGTCGGCACCACAGTGCCCGGCGGCGCCACGGTCCGAGAGGCGCATCTGGTCTGCGAGATCCTGCATGATTCCGGTCTGATGACCTCTCTGGACCTGGTTGAATTGAACCCTTTCCTGGATGAACGCGGACGCACAGCGCACCTGATGGTGGACCTCTGCGCCTCTGCCCTTGGCCGCCGCGTCTTTGACCGCCCGACCCGGAGCTACCAGTGAGCAGCCTGCAAGCGCCCTCGGCCGTGGTGATGATCCGGCCCCACAACTTCTGTTCAAATCCGGAAACGAAGGGCGACAACGCCTTTCAAACACTGGCAAATGAGTCGGCAGAAGCAACCTCTGCCCAAGCACTGATCGAGTTTGACGGCGCTGTGGAAGCCTTGCGCGGTGCTGGCGTCACCGTGCATGTGTTCGACGACACCACCACCGAAACACCAGACAGCGTGTTCCCGAACAACTGGTTTTCCACCCATGCCGGCGGCCATGTTGCGGTGTACCCGATGTACGCCGAAAACCGGCGCAAGGAACGCCGTTGGGATGTGATAGAGCTCATTAAACGCGACTACCGCGTGCAGGACGTGATCGACTATTCCGGCCTGGAACAGGACGGCCTGTCGCTGGAAGGTACCGGCGCCATGGTCCTCGACCATATCGGGCGCATTGCCTACACGGTGAAATCCAATCGCGCCGATCCGGTGCTGCTGGAACGTTTCTGCACCCATTTCAACTTTGAACCCATGGTGTTCGAAGCCAAAGATAATGCAGACCGCGACGTCTATCACACCAATGTTCTGATGGGCATCGGCACTGAATACGCGCTGATCTGCCTGGACATGATTGTTGATCCCGCCCGCCGTGCGGAAGTTGCGGCGCGGCTGGAGGAAACCGGCCGCCAGGTCATTGACCTCACGCCGGAACAGATCGCCAGTTTCGCCGGCAACGCGCTGGAGCTGACAGGCCGCAGACGCCTCCTGGCGCTCTCCGCAACGGCACTGAAGGCGCTGCGGCCGGATCAGACCGCCATCATTGAGCAAAGCGCTGAGCTGCTCCCCTTGACCATTCCAACCATCGAAACCGCAGGCGGGTCGGTGCGCTGCATGCTGGCAGGCATCCACCTCAGCCCCCGTGAAAGGAAAACCGCATGACACAGCCTTCGGACAAGGCACTGGTGCCTTTTGTCAGCGTCGACAACATGATGCGCCTCATTCATCACGTTGGCATCGAGCAGATGCTGCGGGACCTGGCAGACTATGTTGAAGAGGATTTCAAGCGCTGGGAACTGTTCGACAAGACTCCGCGTGTCGCAAGCCATTCGGACGTCGGCGTGATTGAACTTATGCCGACCTCGGATGGCGAGGCCTATGGCTTCAAATATGTGAACGGGCACCCTAAAAACACCTCTGAGGGGCTGCAGACCGTCACCGCCTTCGGACTGCTGGCGGATGTCTATACTGGCTACCCGGTTCTGCTGACCGAGATGACCATGCTGACAGCGCTGCGTACTGCCGCAACATCTGCCATGGCCGCCAAGTATCTGGCACCCAAGGGCGCAACCACCATGGCAATGATCGGCAACGGTGCCCAGTCCGAATTCCAGACCCTGGCTATGAAAGCAATCATCGGTCTGAAGTCCGTGCGGCTTTTTGACAAAGACGCGGCGGCAACCGAAAAATGCGCCCGCAATCTGCAAGGGCTCGGGATCGAAGTTGTCAGCTGCAAGACACCGGAAGAAGCCATTGAAGGCGCTCAGATTCTCACCACCTGCACTGCCGACAAACAGTATGCCACTATCCTGACTGACAACATGGTCGGCAGCGGTGTGCACATTAACGCCATCGGCGGCGACTGCCCTGGCAAAACCGAACTGGCCGCAGGTATTCTCAGCCGTTCCGAGGTGTTTGTAGAATACCCGCCCCAAACCCGGATCGAAGGCGAAATCCAGCAGATGCCGGAGGATTTTGCTGTGACCGAATTGTGGGAAGTCATCTCTGGCAAGAAGCAGGGCCGCACCGGAGACCGCCAGATCACCCTGTTCGACAGCGTCGGCTTCGCAATCGAGGACTTCTCGGCGCTGCGCTACATCCGCGACCGCATCAAGGGCACGGACTATTTTATTGATCTGGACATGCTGGCGGACCCGGATGACCCGCGCGATCTGTTCGGCATGCTGCAGCGCGCAAAGGCCTGATCCCGGTCCGGCGTTTGCCGCAATGGCGGCAAACGCAGTGCTCATGACGAAAAAATGAATTTGTTGGGGAACCAATCTGCGCCTCGCGCGTCCTGTTGAGGTAAGCAGCCTGCCGCTGCTTCTGGACACGTCCCCAAATTGTCCGGCAACTCGCCCCCGCCCTCTGCAGGCGGGGGCTTTTTCTTTGATTGAGATCTTTGGCATCCAATAGCTGCGGAACCTTTTGCCTGCATAGCCGTTGACCCTGCACAAGGCGCTGAATGATGCGCTGCAATGGCAACCAGATGCAAAGGAAAGTAAGTATGACAAAGACAGCCGCAACAAAGCAGTTTGCCAACGCCGACTCCGCATCTGAAGAGCCCGCGGGCGAGCGGCTGGCTGACCGGGTCAAAGAGCAAGCCCAAGAGGCCGCAGAGCAAGCACAGGAACAGCTGCAAGCCGGCATCAACTATGGCAAAGGGGAGATCGACCGGCTGACAAGCCAGTCTCAGGACTTCATCAGGAAGAACCCAGGCCTGGCCGTGGCCGGTGCGCTGGGGGCTGGAGTGCTGCTTGGTCTGGCGCTGCGCAAACGGTACTGATCTGCGAACCATTCCAACCTGTTTCAAAAAGCTGCGCAGATCGCGCAGCTTTTTCTTTTCCGTTAACCTTGCCCAGCTGGTTGCGACCTTTCTTTCCCCGAAAAACACTCAGCAGGGAACCTTAGCTCCCTCGCCCGCGTTTAGTTTTCAGAAGCAATTTCCTGAGGGAGAAGATCATGGAATATGGACTTATCGGCCTGCTTGTTCTGGCAGCAGACATTTATGCGATCATCAAAATTGTCTCCTCCGGCGCCTCAACCGCTGCAAAAATTCTGTGGGTTCTTTTGATCCTGCTGCTGCCGGTCGTTGGCTTCATTATCTGGCTGATTGCCGGTCCGAAATCCTCTGCCGCCCATATCTGATCACCGCAATGACTCCATCCGCGGCCTGGCTCGAATGCCGTCAGGCCGCGGGCACTCCTTGCACAGGCACAACCTGCTGAACGCGCTGCACAGCGGCGCACGGACACCAGAGAGGCTTTGAAAATGACCGACACTTCCGATTTGGAGCAACAGGCGCGCAGTCAGGCTGCTGCTTTGGGCCGCAAAACCAAGGCCGCGGTGGCAGGCAAGATTCGTGAAGCAACGGACGCCGCTCAAACTCATGCCGCACAAGAGGTAGAGGCCACTGCGGATGCGGCGGATGCCGCGGCCAGCGCCTTTGCCCCCGGATCCGTTCAGGCCCAGGCTGCAAGCATGGTTGCCGCTCATCTGGAGGACGCCGCCCACCGCGTTCGGTCGCTCGACATCGAACAAACTGTTGAGGATGTCAGCGCCTTTGCACGCCGCAATCCGCTCTTGTTCTTGAGCGCCGCAGCGCTGGCTGGTTTTGCTGCGACCCGGTTTCTGAAGGCACACGATCCCGATCTTGATACGTCAAGCGGCGCTGTCCGCAGTCACCTTTCAGAACATGACGGAGCTGGTCATGGCGTATCGTGATCTGCGCGAGTCGCCGCAATTGATCTTCGAGTCACTCCGCCATTTTGCAGCCTTGCTGCGCAGCGAGGCTGAACTGGCCAAGAGTGAGCTG
This sequence comes from Paracoccaceae bacterium, assembly GCA_013373325.1. Taxonomy (GTDB): domain Bacteria; phylum Pseudomonadota; class Alphaproteobacteria; order Rhodobacterales; family Rhodobacteraceae; genus Leisingera. Next base: position 21,591 of record JABXIA010000141.1, on the reverse strand, counting down.
AAGGAAAAGGCCGCCAGCGCCGGAACCGGCCTGGCCTGTCTGGCCACCGCAGCGATACTTGCTCTGGCTGGTTTGCATGTGCTTGCGGCCGCACTGGTTGCCTGGATTGCATCCGCAGGTTTGTCTCCGGGTCTTGCTGCCTTGCTTGTCGGCGGCGTGCTGATTGCGGCAGCAGCGTGCCTGCTGGCTGCAGCCAGAACACGTTTGAATAGCAAAGCGCTTCTGCCCTCGCGCACTATCCGCAGCGTCCAACGGGATGCTGCCAGCATCAGGGAGGCTACTCATGACCGGCACTGAAAGGCTCGAACAGCAAGCTGAAGAAGACAGACGCCGCCTGGCAGCGTCTCTGTCTGGACTGACCGGCGCCTTGTCGCCCCGCCATGTCACAGACCATCTTACAGCTGCGGCCCATGGGTATGGCGGCCACGTGGGCCAGGAGGTGATGTCTGCCGCCAAACGAAACCCGGCCGCGCTGCTGCTTACCGGCGCAGGACTAGCGCTGATGTTGACCGGTACGGGCAGCCGCCCGAAAGCGGCGGCGTCAGAAACCGCTGCGGTTCCGCCCGAAGAAGCGTTTAAGGGCTTCGATGACCGTGTGGCCGCAGCGGATGCCGCGATGAAACAGGAGATGACAGGTATGAGCGACGAAATCGTCCGCAGCAGCAAGATGCGCGAGACCTTGCATGCAGGGCTGGATGCCCTACCCGATGCCGCCCGCAAACGCGTTCTCAAAGCGCGAACCGCCGCGTTGCAAGCGCAGGAGAAGATCGAAGCACAGGCTGCCCGCGCAGCCGCGCAAGGCCGGACTTTCTATGATCGGAACCCGCTGGCCGCCGGTGCCATTGCGCTTGGTCTGGGTGCGCTGATCGGTTCGCTCCTGCCGCCAACCCGCCGCGAAGACGAACTGCTGGGGGCGCACAGGGATGCCCTGGCTGCCAAGGCAGAAGCGGCCCTGCGCGAGGAGATGGACAAACTGTATCACAAGGCCAGTGCCAAGCTGGATGCAGGAGAGAGCGGGCTGCCGCGCCAGACCGCTGCATACTGACGGTCATGCCCGGGTTCCTGAAAACTGCCCTAAGCGGCCGGGGGGTCCGCGTGATGCTGATGATCCTGACGGTCATCAGCATCACTGCCGCTTTGCAATTGGCACAGCAGATCCTCGCCCCCATGAGCTTTGCGCTTGTGCTGGGTGTTGTGGTGTCGCCTCTGGCAGACAAGCTGGCGCGCGCCGGTGTGCCGCGGCTGGCCATTGCTTTGACGCTGCTTTTGCTGTGCTCGCTGTTTGTGGCGGTTATTCTTCTTTTGATCGAACCTTTAATCAACGTGCTTATCGACGAATTGCCCCGCATCAAGTCTGTTATGGCAGACTTGATCGATCGCGCCTCTTCTTTACTGCGGGGCATCGAGACAATCAGCCAGGAAATCGAAGAAAGCGTTGGCGCCGAAGCGGTGGAACCGCAAACTGCGATCCCTTCGGTAGGCGATGCGCTGTGGCTGGCACCGAGCTTTGTCTCCCAAGTGTTCATCTTTGTGGGCACGTTGTTTTTCTTTACGCTGACCCGCAACGATCTTTACCAGCTGACTGGATCGATGAAACCCCGGCTGAAGCACGCGGATACCGTTGTTGCACGCTACTTTGCCGCGATCACTCTGGTGAACACCGGACTGGGGGCAGTCACGGCGGCCGCAATGATGGCTCTTGGGGTTGAGTATGCTCTTCTGTGGGGCTTGGCGGCGGGACTGCTGAACTACGTGCTGTACCTGGGCCCGCTGCTGATAACTGTTAGCCTGGCAATTGCCGGGATGCTCCAGTTCCATGGCATCTATGCCATTCTGCCGCCGGCAGCGTTCTTGCTGATCAATCTGGCAGAGGCCAATATTGTAACGCCCTTGGTCGTGGGGCAGCGCATGGCGATCAATCCCCTGCTGATCTTCGTGGCAATTGTCTTCGGCTTGTGGCTGTGGGGACCGATCGGCGCCTTCGTGACTTTGCCGCTGCTCCTTTGGCTTGGCGTTCTGTTGGAACCGCAGCCGGAGGAGAAAGAACACGCAGAAGAAGATCCGCTGCGCGAAGTCCTGTAAAACCATGCGTGTCCCGCGCAGTTTGCGGCCTCTGATGTCACTCCACCTGCTGCTGATCGTCCAGCAGGTTCTCTCCGCCATCGAGTCCCTTGCGTTCCCGTTCCGCAGCCTCTGCCACGGCAGGTTCTGACCTAGCGGGATCCGCGGCCTCTGGCAGATCGGCGGGTTCGGTTTTACTGGGGCTTATCGTATCAAGCGGCTCCCTTGAGGACGGCACAGCCGCCTGAGCGCCATCAAGACGCACACGGTAGATCGGCTCCGGAAGACCGAAGCCAGCAGCCTCCAGCGCCAGCTTGGCGGCCCGGATCGCTTCGCCCCGCGCCTTGGCAAAATCCACCTTGGTCTGATCCACCCAGCCGGTGAAGGTCAGGACCACGTTGGAATCCCCGACTTCGCTGATCCAGGCACCGACTTCCGGCTCCTTGAGCACAAACGGCTGCGCCTCCAGCGCGGCTACGGCCGTGGCCAGCGCCGCCGCCAGATCCGCATCCGCGTCGACCCCAAGGTTAAATCCGAAACGGCGCCGGGGATCGCGGGTGAAATTCACGATGCGGCCCTTGAACACACTGGCATTCGGAATTCGGATATGGTTGCCCTCGGGAGAAATCAGAATGGTCGCGCGCGAGGTCAGCCGGGCGACCGTCCCCTGGTCCCCCTGGATATCCACAAAGTCATTGGGCCGGAACGGCTGACGCAGGCTGAGCAGAATGGAGGCAATGAAATTCTCCACCGTATCGCGCACCGCAAAGCCAAGAGCCAGACCAACGACACCAGCGGCACCCAGGACCGCGCCGATCAGCGCGGTTGCATTCAGGATGTCCAGTGCCAGCACCAGCCCCGTCAGGATGAACAGGATGCGCGCCACGGCCCGGTAGACATCAGCGATAAAGGCGTTGGGAGCCAGCCGGGTCCAAATACCGATCCGCGTGGTCAGCAGCCAGCCCCCCGCCGCGACCACCAGAAAAGCCGTCAGCGCCACAAGGAAAATCGGCCCATTTGCCAGCAGGTTACGTGTCCTTGCTGCAATCCGTTCCATCGCCGGGGCCAGCCGTTCCTCCAGGGTTCCGCTGATCTCGGTCTCGTTTTCGATCGCAACCACGCCCTCGACCCGGTTGATGATCTGGTTCAGCCTGTCCTGCGCCGCGTTGTCGATCACTTGCCCGGTGATCCTGACGACACCTTCAGAAACCGACACGTCCACGGCGGTGAAACCATCAATTTGCGCCAGCAGTTTGTCGATCCGGTTGAGGATCTCACTATCGCGCACGGCTTCTGCGCCCACTTCGATCTGGCCATCTGTCTGAACCGGACCGTCTGCGGACTGCGCCAGACTGCCGGCAGCAGTGAAAGAAAGCACCGCGGCCGCCGTCACAGCCAGAACCACACGCGAAAGAACACGGCTCACACTCTCGGATCTCTCAGTTCCCCCTTCCAGCACCAACTTTACTTCCTCCTCAGAGCAATAGCGGCGTCAAAACACGCGGCCTGTGCTGCACACCATTACCCCGGTTAACGCGGCTGAACATTCCTTAAAGCAGAAAAGCGGGGTTGAATACGCAGGATGACACAACTCTGCTCCAGTGAAACAGTTTGCGGAAAAATCATCCAGGCTGACCGGCCCGGTCACCAGTTCTGCTCAAGAATTACAGCGTGCCTTGGCTGGGGCATTTAATCTGCGACAACTGAATAACCAAAGCCGAAGGTCACAGGAACTATCCGAAAACGGAGCATGCGCAGCCGAGAACTGCTGCAAGTTTATTAGCATAAATCTCTGAAAAAAACCAAAAATTACAGCCGTCAAATGAGCATCCCCTTTCTGCAAGTTTGCTCTGTCAGTGCAAAAAATTATTTTCCGAAACTTCAAGTTTGTATGTCATAGTTTAATGCAGCTTGCTTGGCCAAGTGGCATGGCTCCTTTGTGAATAAAGGAGACCTAATGGGGACTGAACCTAGTGGTGCGGACGCACCAATTCTAATTCTGACCGAAAACGCGTTCGAAGCACTCGACATCAGCGACTACTTGGCACGCCGGGGACTGGGCAGCGTTGTCAGCGAAACCAAAATCGAGCATTGCGGAACATTCCTGGACGACTGCGCGCAGCCTCCTAGGCTGGTTTTCTTCGCTTTCTCCCTCGGTGTTCCTGCCGCCCGGAACTGGCTTCTTGCCGCGCGTGACAGGGGCTGGCGTATCATTCTGGTCAACGGGAAAACTACAGACCCGGATGTGAAAGGCCTTCCAATGCTGACCCGGCCATTTGCGACCTCCCATCTGGACGCAGTCATGGACCAAATCGAGGTGTAGCCCCTATCCGTCAAGCACGGCAACCTAAGCAGAAAGGGCCTGCTGGCCCTTTCTCACTTCGCCTCCAGAGTGCAGGACGGCTTGCTCTGGCGGTCTATTCAGAAACGAATGGGCTTTGTCTTCGGCCTTCAGGCATCCAGCTCCGTATCCCAGTACAGGAAATCCATCCAGCTTTCATGCAGGTGGTTCGGAGGGAACTTGCGCCCGGTATTACGCAGTTCCTCTGCTCCGGGCCGGCGCGGGGGCTTGCGCAGCGACATCCCTGCCCGGTGCAGCGACTTTGACCCCTTCTTAAGGTTGCAGGGGCTGCAGGCAGCAACGACATTTTCCCAGCTGGTCACACCACCGGCCGCCCGCGGCACTACATGGTCAAACGTCAGCTCTCCTTTGCTGCCGCAGTACTGGCAGCAGAATTCATCCCTCAAAAACAAATTAAAGCGCGTGAAGGCCACGCGCTTTTGAGGTTTTACATAATCTTTCAGAACCACCACAGACGGTATTCGGATCTCAGTACTCGGACTGTGCACCACTTCGTCATATTCTGCCACGATGGCCACCCGGTCGAGCCATGCTGCCTTGACCGCGTCCTGCCAGGACCAAAGAGACAGCGGATAATAGGAAAGCGGCCGGTAGTCCGCATTCAAAACCAATGCCGGGTGCTGCTTCAGCGCCCCCGGGGATCTGACAAACTCTGCTCTGAAATCGCCATCCATCTTTGAACGTCTTCCTCGCCCTGATCTTCCGTTTCCCGGAACCAGAGCGGGGAACCCGCCCCAGCCTAGATTTGACTATATATCGTGGTTGGCACCTGACAAGCCCCAATGATCCACAACATGTCGGGAGCTTTTTAGCCGCTTCCGGTAACACGACGGTGACAGTTATCCACAGGCAGCTGCGCCTCGGGCCTCTTGCCCTGCCGTCCAGCCCCGCCTATTGCCCTGCCATGACCCGTTTGATCCGCTTCAACAAACCCTATGACGTCCTGCCTCAGTTCACCGACCGCGGCAGCCAGGACAGTCCGCGGGCAACGCTCAGCCGGTATATCGACTGCCCCGGCGTCTATGCCGCCGGCCGTCTGGACCGTGACAGCGAGGGATTGATGCTGCTGACGGACAATGGCCGCCTGCAATCCTGGATCACCGACCCCAAGCACAAGATGGACAAGACTTACTGGGTGCAGGTCGAGGGCATTCCCAGCGCCGAAGCACTCAGGCTGCTGGCGGAAGGCGTTGATCTGAAGGACGGAAAAACCCGGCTCGCCAAGGTGCAGGTGATCCCGGAACCGCCAGAGCTCTGGGCGCGCACGCCGTCTGTCCGGGTGCGCAAAACGGTACCCGACAGCTGGATTTCACTCACCATCCGTGAAGGCCGCAACCGCCAGGTGCGGCGCATGACTGCGGCTGTCGGGCATCCGACCTTGCGGCTGATCCGCTACAGCATTGGCGCCTGGACGCTGGACGGGCTGGCACAGGGCGCCTGGGAAGACCTGGAACCGCCGCGCGTGCCCGGCCCGCCCAAGCACTCGCAAAAGCCGCCCCGCAAGCGCAAAGCCGCATCACCGCGCCCGGCAAAAGGTGACAGGCCCCGGCGCCGCTGATAGCCTGCCATCATGCTGCCCCTGGCCCCTGCCCCCGATGCCATTCTTGAAGCATCGCTTTACGTCGACGATCTGGACGCGGCTGAAGAGTTTTACGGCAGCCTGCTGGGGCTCGAATGCATCCAGCGGGTTCGCAACCGGCATGTGTTTTTCCGCTGCGGCAGTGCCGTCGTGCTGCTGTTCAATGCTGCCGAAACCGTGAAGCCACCAGGAAATCCGCGATTGCCGGTGCCGCCGCATGGCGCCCGCGGACCGGGTCATCTGTGTTTCTCCCAGCCGAGGGAAGCGCTGCTCCTGATGCGGGCGCGACTGCTGGCTGCAGGCGTGGAAATCGAATCTGAAATTGACTGGCCCGGCGGCGCGCGGTCGGTCTATTTCCGTGATCCCGCCGGAAACTCTCTCGAGATTGCCGAACCGCATCTGTGGGCCTATTGACCCACAGAACATTCCAACTTTAATTCAGCTGCTTACAGGCCTAGCTTGTCGCGCATGAAGGCCAGCGCCACGCTCAGACCGTCCGGCGCGATACCGTGGGCGGTGCCTTTCTGAATATGCGCAAACACATCCTGGAACCCGGCTTCCTGCAGTGCTTCTGCAGCCTCGGGCAGCGATTGCACCGGCACCACGTCGTCCTGATCGCCATGCACCAGCAGAACCGGCATTTTGGAAACCGCTTCATCCTTCAGCAGTTCCGGTGCCAGCAGACGGCCAGAGAAAGCCACGATCCCGGCAACCGGATCTTCTCGCCGCGGAGCCACATGCAGGCTCATCATCGTCCCCTGGCTGAAGCCAAACAGAACCACCTGCTCTGGCAGTACGTCCTCGTCGACCATCAGCGCATCCAGGAAGGCGTTCAGATCTTCGACCGCGGCCTGCATGCCGCGCATGCTTTCTTCTTCGGACGAGCCGTCAATCCACGGGATCGGAAACCACTGGAAGCCGAACGGCGCCCCGGCGCAGGCCTCGGGCGCATCGGGTGCGACAAAGAGCGTATCTGGCAGGTGTTCACCCAGCGGATCGGCCAGGCCCAGCAGGTCCGCGCCATTGGCGCCATAGCCATGCAGGAACACCACAACAGAGCGGGTGTCGCCGGAGAGCGGCTCCTTGCGGCCGGCATTCAGTACACGAGTCATCGGATTCCTTCCCTGTCCTTCGCCACCCGGTAATAGGCCCACAAAATCCGCGCTGCAACCGACCGCCATGGCGACCAGGCCTCCGCGATTTGCCGCATCTCCCGCTCCTTGGGGCGTGCCGGCAGATCAAACAAAACCCGCGCGGCCTCCTGCAGCGCCAGATCGCCATGGGCAAACACATCCGCGCGGCCCAGCGAGAACATCGCGTAGATCTCCGCTGTCCAGACTCCGATCCCCGGGACCTGAACCAGCGTGGCAATCACCTCCGCATCAGGAGCATTACGCAACGCCTTGAAATCAATGCGCGCCTCAGCCAACGCCCGGGCATAGCGTATCTTCTGGCGGCTGAGGCCGGCTGCGCGCAAATCATCGTCCGTTGCCCACAGTATCTTGCGCGGCCCTGTCAGCTTGGCGTCCTTCATCCGCTTCCAGATCGCATTCGCAGAGGCCACGCTCACCTGCTGGCTGACAATTGCACTCAGCAGTTCGGCAAACCCTTCGGGCTTGCGCCGCAAGGGCAGCGGGCCGGTCAGTTCCAGCGCTTCGGCAAACCGGCGGTCCTGTGCCGCCAGCCATTCAGCGCCTTCCAAGACGCAATCGCCGCATTGAATGATCCGGCCAGCACCCGGCAGAAACCTCGGTAGATCTGACGCCACGTCACCCCCTTTGGCCGCGGCAAAACGGCGGCCTTCCAGCGCGGCAAGCGCCTTGCCCCGCACCCGGTTCACCGCTACGCATCCCATATGAGCATGACCATGACCACCCCCAGCGACGCGGTCGCCAAGAAAAACGTTGCCATCCTGGTTCTGGCCCAGGCGATCCTCGGCGCGCAGATGCCGATGATCTTTATCATTGGCGGCCTTGCAGGCCAATCGCTGGCGTCCAACCCGTGCTTTGCAACGCTGCCGATCTCGCTGATCGTGGGCGGCTCAATGCTGGCCGCCACGCCCATCTCTGCCATCATGCAGCGTTGGGGCCGCCGCGCAGGTTTCTTCACCGGCGCGGCTTTTGGTGCAATGGGCGGGCTGGTTGGCGCCTACGGTCTGTATCTCGGCTCCTTCCCGGTCTTTCTGCTCGGCAGCCTGATGACCGGCGTCTACATGAGCGCCCATGGCTTCTATCGTTTCGCGGCGGCGGACACCGCCTCAGAAGCGTTCCGCCCCAAGGCGATTTCCTATGTGATGGCAGGCGGTCTTGCAGCCGCTTTGATCGGCCCGCAGCTTGTGAAACTGACCAGCCAAGCCTTTGTTATTCCGTTTCTTGGTACCTACCTGACGGTGATTGCCGTCAATGTGTTCGGCGCCGCGCTTTTCCTGCTTCTGGATATTCCCAAACCGCCAGCACCCAGCCACGACAGCCCCAAGGGGCGCAGCCGTCTTGAACTGCTGAAGACACCGGTTATCGCCGTTTCGGTAATCTGTGCAATGGTTTCCTACGCCTTGATGAACCTTGTCATGACGTCGACCCCGCTGGCCGTGGTAGGGTGCGGTTTCACTCAGGGCAATGCCTCCGATGTGGTGATGTTCCACGTTCTGGCAATGTATGTGCCGTCCTTCTTCACCGGCCATCTGATTGCCCGGTTCGGCGTAGAAAAGATCGTCGCTGCGGGACTGATCATTCTCGCAGGAGCTGGCGCAGTCGCTCTCCAAGGCGTTGAACTGGAGAACTTTTTCATCGCGCTTGTGTTGCTTGGCCTTGGCTGGAACTTCGGTTTCATCGGCGCAACCACCATGCTGGCAGGCGCCCATGACAGCCACGAAAAAGGCCGGATGCAGGGGCTGAATGACCTGCTTGTCTTTGGCGGTGTCACCATGGCGTCGCTGGCCTCCGGCGGCCTGATGAACTGCTCCGGCGGCAATCCGGTGGACGGCTGGAACGCAGTGAATATGGCGATGGCGCCCTTCCTGGTTCTGGCCGGCGGCGCGCTTATGTGGCTGGTGATGCGGCCCAAGGACGCTTGAGATCCCGCACAAATAAGCAAAAACAAAGGCGCCCGGTGTGGCGCCTTTTTCTTGGCTTGCAGGTTACCAGCGGCCCAAGACTGCCCGGCGCATTAAACCCGCGCGGCGCCGGAACTCACTTTGTCCAAGCGCGCCCTGCGCGACCCGTTCGGGTTCGCGGATTGCCTGTTTCAATACCGTCTCTGCCTGCCAGCCTGCGAGCAGAGCAGCCCCCGCAGACTTCGAAACCCGGCCCCTCTGAGCGTGCGCTTTATCCAGCTTTTCCAGCCCCTTGCGCGCCAAATCTTGCACACCTTCCAAAGTGCCGTCCAACAGCGGAATCCGTTTCTGAGCCTCCAGCTCAGGAATTGCACGCAGCCAGCTGGCAACACCCGCGCCATAGCCGAAGTCCCGAACCACGTCCTCCTCCGCCGGCCCCAAGGACGCGGCCGCCATCCACAACAACGATCCGCTGGTCCGGTCAATGTAGCGGTCAAACTCTGCCTCATCCTCGAAGGGATCCTTGTAGATGTCCCAGCGCCGCGCCTCTGACATGCCGTCGATACAGACCGCCAGTTCGGGCTTCAGCAGCTTTGAAAGCGGCGTCGCAACATAGTGGCGGCGGACCGGCTTTCCTTCTGCGATTTCCGCCCCCACGTCGCGCCACCATTGCACCCGCATTTCGGCGATCATGCTTTCCTGGCTGGCCCAGGGTGCCCGTGCCAGTTCGATATTGAAGGCATAAAGCGCAAACAGAAGCGGCCGTGCCTGAACCGGTGCCGCCATTGTTGCCAGAAACCGGTCCGGGTCGCTTTTCTGCACCAGTTCCGCGCAGGCAGTCAGGTCTGCGTCAAATTGCATCCGCCTGCCCGTCATGGATCAGCTTCCAGCGGATTGCGTCCAGCAGCGCCTCGAATGAGGCGTCAATTATGTTTGCACTGACCCCAACGGTGGACCATCGATGGCCTTGGCTGTCCTCACTGTCGATGATGACCCGGGTGACGGCCTCGGTGCCGCCCTGGGTGATCCGCACCTTGAAGTCGACCAGCCGCATGTCCTCCAACTGCACGGAATAGCGCCCCAGATCCTTGCTCAGCGCCCGCGCCAGCGCATTGACCGGGCCCCGGTCGCTGCCGGTTTCGTCCAGTGATTCACTGACGGACAGGCGTTTTTCTCCATCAACCTTCACCACGACCACCGCCTCTGACAGGCTGACCATGCGGTTATACTTGTTCTTGCGCCTCTCAACAGTGACCTTGTAGCGCTTGACCTCAAAGAAATCGGGCAGCTGGCCCAGTTCCTTTCGCGCCAGCAGCTCGAACGACGCCTGCGCGGTGTCATAGGAATAGCCCTCTGCTTCCCGCTCCTTGATCCGCTCCAGGATTCGCGCCAGCGCCGGGTTGCCGTTCTCAACACTCAGCCCCGCATCGGTCAGGCGCTTGCGCAGGTTCGACTGCCCGGCCTGGTTCGACATCGGGATCACCCGCGCATTGCCAACCTTGCGCGGCTCGATGTGTTCATATGTGGTGGGATCCTTCAGGATCGCGCTGGCGTGCAGACCCGCTTTGTGGGCAAAGGCCGAAGCGCCCACATAAGCCGCCTGCCGCACCGGAACCCGGTTCAGGATATCGTCCAGCATCCGGCTGGTCCGGGTCAGACCCGCCAGTGCCTCCAGGCTCACCCCGGTATCGAACGTGCTGGCATAGGGTTCCTTCAGCAGCAGCGTCGGGATCAGCGCTGTCAGATTGGCGTTGCCGCAGCGCTCCCCCAAACCATTCAGCGTGCCTTGGATCTGCCGCGCCCCGGCGTCGACCGCGGCTAGCGAACATGCTACGGCATTTTCCGTGTCATTATGGGTATGTATGCCCAGTTTCTCACCCGGGATTCCGGCCGCAACAACTTCACTGACGATCCGATGAACCTCTGCCGGAAGCGCACCGCCATTGGTGTCGCACAGCACAACCCAGCGCGCACCGGCCTCCAGCGCCGCTCGGCAAGCCGCCAACGCATAGTCCGGATTATCCTTGTAACCGTCAAAGAAATGCTCGGCGTCAAACAGCGCCTCGCGCCCCTGCGCCACGATATGGGCGACCGAGGCACGGATGTTCTCCAGGTTCTCTTCCAGCTTGATCCCTAGCGCATGGGTCACGTGGTAGTCATGGCTCTTGCCAACAAGACAAACTGCTTCGGTTCCTGCGTTCATCACCGCGGCCAGAACATCGTCGTTCTCCGCCGACCGGCCGGCCCGCTTGGTCATGCCAAAGGCCGTCATGGTGGCGCGGGTTTGCGGTGCCTCCGAAAAGAACGCGCTGTCAGTCGGGTTGGCACCCGGCCAGCCGCCCTCGATGTAGTCGACGCCCAATGCGTCCAGAGCCTTTGCGATCTGCTTTTTCTCTGCGGTTGAAAACTGTACCCCTTGAGTCTGCTGCCCGTCCCGCAGGGTCGTGTCGTAAAGATAGAGGCGTTCCTTTGCCATCAAAGCACCTCCAGCTTGGCGGGGTCAAACCCCGGACCCGGCACCAGTTCGACACCACCCTTACTCATACGCACCTCTAGGCCCGCCTCCACAAAGGCTGTTTTCAGCTTATCAACTTCCGAAAAATCTTTACTTTCCATGGCCTTCTGCCGCGCTTCGGACAGTTTTCTCTCGTAAGCGGACAAATCGGCAGAGGGCGCAGAGGCCCAGGCGCCCATCTCCTCCGTCAGCAGTCCCAGCATCCGGGCCGAGGCCAGAAGACCGGCGGCATCGCCAGCCGCGGCCAGCTTGTGCAGTTCGGCAATCGCACCGGCAGAGTTCAGGTCATCCGACAGCGCGTCCAGGACCGCGGCAGCAGCGGTGGACGCGGGTTCGATGCCCGCGGTCAGCGCCCGCCACTTGCGCAGCGTGGCCTCGGCTTCCTTGGCCTTCTTGTCGGTCCAGTCCATCGGCTTGCGGTAATGGGTCTGCAGGAACACAAGCCGGATCACCTCGCCCGGATACCCCTGGTCCAGCAGGTCGCGCACGGTGAAAAAATTGCCCAGGGATTTGGACATCTTCTTGCCTTCAACCTGCAGCATCTCGTTGTGCAGCCAGTAGCGTGCAAAGCTGTCATCGCCATTGGCGCAGCAGCTTTGCGCAATTTCGTTTTCATGGTGCGGGAACATCAGGTCGTTGCCGCCGCCGTGGATATCAAAAGTCTCGCCCAAAAGTTCGTAAGACATCGCCGAGCATTCGATGTGCCAGCCCGGCCGCCCGCGCCCCCAGGGGCTGTCCCAGCCCGGCAGATCATCGCTGGACGGCTTCCACAGCACAAAATCCATCGGATTCTTCTTATAAGGCGCAACCTCAACCCGAGCACCTGCAATCATGTCGTCGACAGAACGGCCCGAAAGTTTGCCATAAAGCTCCTTCCAGCTGTCGACGGCAAACAGCACATGACCCTCAGCGGCATAGGCGTGCCCTTTGGCGATCAAATCCTCGATCATCGCCACCATCTGCGGAATGTACTGGGTTGCGCGGGGCATGTGGTTGGGCTCGAGCGCGCCAAGTTCCCCCATGTCGTCCAGGAACCACTGCGTCGTCTCAGCGGTGATGTCGCCGATCGGCCGGCCGCTTTCCGCGGCGCGGGCGTTGATCTTGTCGTCCACGTCCGTGAAGTTCCGGGCGTAAGTGACTTTATCTGTGCCATAAACCTCGCGCAGGAGGCGGTAGAGAACATCAAACACCACCACCGGGCGGGCATTGCCCAGATGCGCCCGGTCATACACGGTGGGGCCGCAGACATACATCCGCACGTTTTCGGCGTCGATCGGCTCAAAGACCTCTTTCTTGCGGGTCTTCGTGTTCTGCAGCTTGATCACTCTGTCCATGGTTCCCATGCCCGGTTCCTTTCGCATGCCCAGCCAACAGCGGCAGGCACTACCCATTGCGCGCAGCGCGGGCTTAGCAACTTGTCAGGAAAATGAAAACGACAGAAACCAGCCCGCTGATATGTCAGCAGGTAATGCAGCAGATAATGGTGGCGCATTTTTGGTTCATGCAGGCTGCTTAGCACGCAGATGCTGGTCCGCCAAGCATTTTGGCGCCTGCTAACAGCAAAAGCCGCCCGGTCTGCCTTGGGTGCAGACCGGGCGGCCGGCAGCGCGGCGGAACAGGCTGGCCGCGCTGGCACTCATATCACTTTTGAACTTGTCAGTTTAGAACTTGAAGGACGCGCGCAGCGACACGGATGTCGCGTCGGCGCCGACGCCCGAGGTCCCGAACTGGTCGAAATCATGTTCCAGCACTTCACCGCCGATTTGCCACTGATCGGTCACCTGATAGGCTAGGCCAACACCGTAAAAGTCGCCGGTTTCGCTGCCCAGCGAGCTGTCGGCCTCAGCCACACCGCCGGTCACATAGGCCAAAACGCGGCCGAAGTCATAACCGGCTTTCAGCTTGGCACGCGCCACGGAGTCGACGGTTGCGCCACCGCCCAGATCCAGGTCGGTCGCGTCATAGTCCAGTTCACCGCCCAGCACGAAACGGCCAAAATCATAATTGTAGCCGCCGTGGATACCGTATGCGGCATCATCACCCGAGGCGCCGTTGCTGGCATCCGCGTCCAGCTGGCCAACCTGGCCACCCAGATAGAAACCGGTCCAATCGCCGCCTTCATTGACCACAACCGGCGCCGGAGCCGGCGCGGGTTCGACCACCGGCTCAACCAGGTTGCCGGCAAAAGCCGCACTGCCCATTACGGTTGCGATGGCTGTCATAGCTACGAAACGAGTCATTCAGACTTCTCCTTTTGCAGTCCCGGCGCAAGCTGTGCGCCGTTGACGCTTACAAAAGGTCTTTGCTTGCCAGTTTCCAGTGCCAGCAGGCTCACAAGCTTTGACTTGGCGGTGAGTGGCCTAAATCCAGGATCAAGACGCGCTTTTCCGCCGGATTCCGCAAGCGGAATTCCGCCAAGCTATTGAAACAAAGCAAAGCTTTTCCTAGCGCCCGGCCAGACACACACCGCCGCACACCTAAAACCGGAACGCGGCCCCAACCGCCAGGGTTTCGCCGCGCGGACTACCGCTGCCGTTCCTTGGCCCCGCCTCATGATGCAGCAGCTCCCCGGTCAACTGAAGCGCGCGGTTCAAAGAAATACGCATACCGAACCCAAACAGCGTCCCATGGCGCCGACGGCCCGAATCTTCGGCCTGAAGCCCGCCAACAGTTACAAAGCCGGTGGCGGGCCCAAAGTCGTACCCCGCATGTAAACGCAGCTGATGCGTTTCCTCCACCTGCAGGGCCCGTGTGAGCGGCCCGGTCTGCCCGGTTGCAACACTGCCCCCCAGGATCAGCCCATCAGAACCTTCACTGTACCCGAAAGCGAATGAGTGCCCTTCGCCCCCCGGATTGCTGAATGTAAGCGGATCGGAACTATCGAAAGCAGAGCGGCGGCTATCCTCAGCCAAACCGGATTGCCCATGCAGAGCGGCAATGGTGATTACCGCGGCGAACATTCGGCGGAGTTTGGTCATCCTAACCATCGGCATGTGGCTTTGCCTCTTTGCAATGCGCCGTTCAGCGCGTCATCCCCCTAGGACCCCATTTATACGCATTAATGCTTAATATTTCGTTCCAAGACTGCCCGATATCGGCCTCCGCCAGAAGCGTTAAAAAAGGCGGCTCAACCACAAAAAGCAGTGAAATTTATTAGCTGTTCAAGCTCGCCACCGCCGCCCTACGGAGCCGATGAAAAAAATGTCGCATTTTTCACCAACGTCGCTATCGTGCTAGAAACTTCGCAAATGCATGCCAAACTGCCGCGAAGATCACAGGAGACCGCATGCAGGAAGAACGCAGCCTTCTCAACCTCGTCTGCCGCACCATTGGCGCGGCGCGGGGGCGCGCCGCCAGGGGCCGGCCGTACTGAGTTGAAATTAAACACGTTTCAACTCACACTCCTGAAAGGCTCCCAATATGAACAACCAAGCCTCCCCTGCCCGCGCTACCCGCAGCGGCGGGCGCAATGCGCGCCGTTCTGCCCGTGCCGCCGCCCTGCCGGATCATCTGCGTCCGGTCCGCCCTGGCATGGAATCCACCGCGCTCAAAATGCTGAGCCAAGCAGACATGGAAAAGATCCATGAAGCCGCCCTTACCGCGCTGGAAGAGATCGGCCTTGCCGACGCTCCGCAGAGCGGGATCGATTACCTGACTGCCGCAGGCTGCACGCTGGGCGACGACGGCCGCATCCGCTTCCCCCGCGCCCTGGTGGAAGACACAATCGCCAAGGCAAACCGCTCCGTCACCCTTTTCAGCCGCGATGGCAAAAACGATCTGCAGTTGTCGGGAGGCCGCGTCCACTACGGCACCGCAGGCGCCGCAGTCAGTGTGGTCGATGTGCAAGGCAGAAACTACCGTGACTCCACTGTGCAGGATCTGCATGACGCGGCCCGCATCTGCGACCAGCTGGACAACATCCATTTTGTTCAGCGGCCCATGGTCTGCCGCGACATTCCCGACAACCTCGAGATGGACTTGAATTCCATCTACGCCACCTGCGCCGGGACCACCAAACATGTCGGCGTCTCCTTCACCGAACCTGGTTTCGTGAAACCCGGCCTGGAACTTCTGCACATGATTGCAGGCGGCGAGGACAAATGGCGCGAGCGCCCGTTTGTGTCCAACTCCAACTGCTTTGTGGTTCCGCCGATGAAGTTTGCCACGGAATCCTGTGAAGTGATGGAGGAATGCATCAAGGGCGGCATGCCTGTGCTTCTACTGTCAGCAGGCATGGCCGGCGCCACAGCCCCCTCGACCATAGCGGGGGCTATCACCCAGGCGGTTGCCGAATGCCTGGCAGGGCTTGTTTATGTAAACGCCGTAAAGCCCGGCGCCCCTGCGATTTTTGGCACTTGGCCCTTCGGCCTCGACTTGCGCACCGGTGCTATGTCCGTTGGCTCCGGGGAACAAGCCCTGCTGACCGCCGGCTGCGCCCAGATGCACAAGTTCTACAACCTGCCCGGCGGCGCTGCGGCCGGAGCATCAGATTCCAAGCTGCCGGACATGCAGGCTGGCTGGGAGCAGATGTGCTCCGCCGTCATGGCAGGCCTCTCAGGCCTCAACATGGTTTATGAAGCCGCCGGCATGCACGCCTCTCTGCTTGGGTTCTGCCTGGAATCGTTGATCCTGGACAATGACCTTCTGGGCCAGGCGCAGCGCTGCGTGCGCGGTATTGAGGTGAACGACGAGACCCTTGCGCTCGATCAGATGCGTGCCACTTGCCTCGGCGGACCTGGCCATTATCTGGGTACCGATCAGACCCTTGGGCGTATGCAGGTCGACTATGTCTACCCGGATCTGGGCGACCGCACCTCTCCCAAGGAATGGGCGGAGCGCGACAAGCCCGATCTGATCGAAAAGGCAGTCGCCAAAAAGGAAAAGATCCTGTCCGAACGCGCCTCAGCCCGGTTTGACGCGGAAACCGATATGGCAATCCGGCAGAACTTCAATATCCATCTGCCTGCATGACGCGGAACTGGATGACCTTTCAACGGGCCGGAATTTCCGGCCCGTCTTCACATACTCGCCGGCCTGAACTGCAGGCGGGAGCCGTACAACTCATTTCTGAAAATTGTCTTAACTTTTACCTTGAGGCTCCAAGAGCCTCAGGTTAACTTATTGTAAAGACGACTAAAAACGCAAGCCGATGCGCCACTCCACTTGGGTTTATCTGCATTTTTGCAGCAGCAGATGCGCAAAGCAGCATTGCAAAAACACAAACCCTGCCAAATACCCGAGGCTTCCAAAGCTGTTGATTTGAAAAAATGCAAGGCGCACCTGTTCAAATGAGCTCAATTCGCGGCCTGCAATTTTTGCAGCAATGATGTCGGCTGGGCACCAAGAAAGCGACAATTATGCAATGCGCGATGCGCGCGTTAACTTCTTGACCGTCAGAATAGTGCTTACAGCTATGAAGTTTGCCGAACCATGGCGCCCAACGTGTTAACGACGTTCCCGCACCTCGACGCCTCTGCAGGTGAAATTGGCAGCGTGGCTTCCTTTGCAGAAACCCCTGCACGCCTAAAACTTGTAAAAGTGCAATCTCATTTTGCGAAAACGCAGCGCGGAGCACACCTCGCGCTGCATCCAGGCAATCAGAAAAACGCCTGCAAACCGGTCTGCGCGCGGCCCAGGATCAGTGCATGTACATCGTGGGTGCCCTCATAGGTGTTCACGGTCTCCAGATTCACCATGTGGCGGATCACGTTGAATTCCAGGCTGATGCCATTGCCGCCGTGCATGTCACGCGCCATCCGGGCAATATCCAGCGCCTTGCCGCAGTTGTTGCGCTTGATGATGGAAATCATCTCAGGCGCGGCATTCGCCTCGTCCATCAGACGGCCGACACGCAGGGACGCCTGCAGGCCCAGGGTGATTTCGGTCTGCATGTTCGCCAGTTTCAGCTGGAACAGCTGCGTGTTGGCCAGCGGCCGCCCGAACTGGGTGCGGTCCAGACCGTATTGACGTGCCGCATGCCAGCAGGCCTCTGCGGCCCCCATGGCGCCCCAGCTGATGCCATAGCGTGCCCGGTTGAGGCAGCCGAACGGCCCCTTCAGCCCTTCCACATGGGGCAGCAGCGCGTCCTCGCCGACCTCAACGCCGTCCATGACGATCTCACCGGTGATCGACGCACGCAAAGAGGCCTTGTTTTCGATCTTCGGCGCACTCAGGCCCTTCAGGCCCTTCTCCAGCACAAATCCGCGAATCTTGCCGCCATGCGCCTCAGACTTTGCCCAGACCACAAAAACATCGGCGATCGGGGCGTTGGAGATCCACATCTTGGATCCCTTAAGCCTATAGCCGCCTTCAATTTTCTCGGCCCGGGTCTTCATGCTGGCAGGGTCGGAACCGGCATCCGGTTCCGTCAGGCCAAAACAGCCGATCCACTCACCGGAAGCCAGTTTCGGCAGATATTTCTGACGCTGCTCCTCACTGCCGTATGCATAGATGGGATACATCACCAGCGAGCTTTGAACCGACATCATCGAGCGGTAACCGCTGTCGACGCGCTCCACCTCGCGGGCCACAAGGCCATAGGACACGTAACCACCGCCAAGCCCGCCGTATTCTTCAGGGATGGTGGTGCCAAGCAGGCCCATTTCTCCCATCTCGCGGAAGATCTCGGGATCCGTTTCCTCATTTTCATAAGCACTTAGAACGCGCGGCTGAAGCTTTTCCTGAGCATAGGCACGGGCTGAGGCGGAGATCATCCGCTCGTCTTCGGTCAGCTGGTCCTCAAGCCGCAGAGCGTCTTCCCAGTTGAAACGGCCCAGGTCCGGGGCATCCTTGGCGCGCAGGGCGGGTTTATCGGTCATCTTGTCACCTCAATGGTTCGCGATTTGGCCAAACCCTAACGGGAGGTGAACGGAAAAAACAGCGAGACTTTGGCAACAAAGCATGACAAACACTCATACATGACAGTCCCGCGCAAATTCCTGCCCTCAATCTCCTCCCTGCGCGCCTTGGAGGCGCTGGACCGGCTTGGCAGCGCCTCCGCCGCCGCCGATGAGCTGGCCCTGACGCAAGGTGCAGTCAGCCGCCAGCTGCAAACGCTGGAGCGGCAGTTGGGGATGGAACTGGTGCAGCGCGATCAAAAGCGGCTGGCGCTGACAACAGAGGCCCAGGATTACGCTGCGGAGATCCGGCAGGCCTTGAACCAGATCGTGCAATCCACCTTGCGTTTGCAAGCCGCACCGCTGGCCGGGACGCTCAACCTGGCGATCCTGCCAGCCTTTGGCATGCGCTGGCTGATGCCGCGACTGCCGGAGTTTGCCCGGCTTCATCCGGATGTGACCATCAACATGGCCACCCGCCTGGAACCATTCAATTTTGCTACAGAACCCTTTGATGCTGCGATTCATTTCGGAAACGCCGAGTGGCCCGGAACACAATCCCTGCTGCTGAAGCACGAACAGCTGCTGCCAGTCTGCGCACCGCCACTGCTGGACGGACGCAGGATTGATATTCCGAAGGACATATTGAAGCTGCCGCTGCTGCACATTCAAACCCGGACAACCGCCTGGAAGGATTGGTTTGAGCAGCAAGGCATTGAGGCTGACGTGGGATTAAGCGGTACAATCTATGACCAATTCGCAACCATCACCCACGCGGCCCTGCATGGACTGGGCGTCGCTCTGATGCCGGATTATCTGGTGGAGCAGGACTTGGCGACAGGCCGGCTGGTGGCACTGCATCCAAAGCCGGTTGAGACTGCAGGCGCATATTACCTGGTGTGGCCGGAGCGGAAATCCACTGCGCCGGCGCTGATGAAATTCCGCGGCTGGCTGGCAGGAAAAGCGCAGCCGGAGGACCCTCTGCCACGGTGAAAATCAGGGGGTGACATGCGTGCACCCCCTGTACACCCCTTGTGCACCCCCCGGTGCCGTTTCCGCCAGTTTCAGCCCAGGGCGTAGCCGGCGCCGCGCACGGTGCGGACGGGATCGTCGCCGCCGTGCTGGGTCAGCGCCTTGCGCAACCGGCCGATGTGAACGTCGACGGTGCGGGTATCGACATAGATGTCGCGGCCCCAGACCCGGTCCAGAAGCTGTTCCCGGCTCCAGACCCGGCCCGGCTTCTCGATGAAGGTGGAGAGCAGGCGGAATTCGGTCGGTCCCAGCTTCAGCTGATTGCCGGCCCGGCTGACCTTGTGGGTTTCAGCGTCCAGCACGATGTCGTCGTATTCCAGGCGCACACCAACGGTGGAGGGCCGGACCCGGCGCAGCTGGCTGCGCACCCGGGCCATCAGCTCAACCACCGAGTAAGGCTTCACCACATAGTCATCGGCGCCGGTTTCCAGGCCGCGGACCTTGTCCACTTCCTCGGACCGGGCGGACAGCATGATCACCGGGATATTCCGGGTTTCCGCCCGGGTCTTGAGGCGGCGGCAAACCTCGATGCCGCTGAGATTTGGCATCATCCAGTCGAGAATGATAATGTCGGGCATGTCCTCCTCGACCACCAGCAGCGCTTCCTCGCCATCCTTGGCCTTGAGCACACGGAAGCCGTCAGCTTCGAGATTGTAAGCCAGCACTTCGCGCTGCGCCATTTCGTCTTCTACAACCAGAACGGTGGGCTGGTCGGCAGCCATCGGTCAGATCTCCTGCGGTGTGGTCGAGGTGGTATCGGCTTTCTTGCGGTCTTCTTCCGGCTTCTCGCCGGTGACCAGATAGATCACCTGCTCGGCGATCGCTGTCACATGGTCGCCCATGCGTTCGGTGTTTTTTGCTATGAAATGCAAGTGCATACAGGCCGAAATGTTGCGCGGGTCTTCCATCATGTGTGTCAGGAATTCGCGGAACAGGGCGTTGTACATCTGGTCGACGTCGCGGTCGCGTTCGATCACGTCGCGCGCCAGTTCCACATCGCGCTGGATGTAGGAGTCCAGCGCATCTTTCAGCATCCGCTCCACCTCGCGCGCCATGCGGCGCAGGGCGGAGGTGCCTTCGCTGATGTTCGGCCCCTGGGCCAGGACACCGGTACGCTTGGCCATGTTTTTTGCATAGTCGCCAATGCGTTCCAGGTTGCCGGCAATTTTCATCACCGACAGCACGAGCCGCAGGTCAGAGGCCGCAGGCGCGCGCAAAGCGATCAACCGGGCGGTTTCCTCGTTGATAAGCTCTTCCAGCCCGTCAATGGCCTTGTCGCCCTGGCGCACGGTCAGCGCCAGTTCCTCGTCACGGGTTTCCAGTGCCTGCGCGGCTTCACGGATGGCGTCCTCGACCAGACCGCCCATTTTCATGATCCGGGCCTGAATTGCCTCCAGATCGCGGTCGAATGCAGATGCAATATGCTGTGCAGTCATTTGTTTTTCCTAGAAATCAGCCGATCCGGCCGGTGATATAGCTTTCGGTGCGCGGATCTTCAGGGTTGGTGAAGATCTGGCCGGTGGGGCCGAATTCCACCAGGTTTCCGAGGTGGAAGAAGGCGGTTTTCTGGCTGACCCGCGCGGCCTGCTGCATCGAGTGGGTGACGATCACCACGGAATACTGGCTGCGCAGCTCGTCGATCAGTTCCTCAACCTGCGCAGTGGCGATCGGGTCGAGCGCCGAACAGGGTTCGTCCATCAGCAGCACCTCAGGCTCTGTCGCAACGGCACGGGCGATGCACAGGCGCTGCTGCTGGCCGCCGGACAGGCCGGTGCCGGGGGCATCCAGACGGTCCTTCACCTCATCCCATATCGCACCCCTGCGCAGGGATTTTTCCACGATTTCATCGAGTTCCGCCTTATTCCTGGCAAGACCGTGGATGCGCGGGCCATAGGCCACGTTGTCATAGATCGACTTGGGGAACGGGTTCGGTTTCTGGAACACCATACCGACCTTGGCACGCAGCTGCACCGGGTCGACGCGCTTGTCATAGATGTCCTCGCCGTCCAGCAGGATGTCGCCCTTTACGCGGCAGATGTCGATTGTGTCGTTCATCCGGTTCAGGCAGCGCAGGAAGGTCGACTTGCCGCAGCCCGACGGACCGATGAAGGCGGTGACGGTGTTGTCCTCGATCTCGACGTTCACGTCTTTGAT
>JABXIA010000009.1 GCA_013373325.1 Paracoccaceae bacterium | reverse complement strand
GACGTCTACACCACTGACGCTTCCGGCCTGGCCGCAACCCGCGCCACCTTCGACGATCCGGCCGGCCACGTGATCCTGCCGGAAATCATCTCCAAGGAGCCGCTGGGCCCGCTGGTCCGCCATGGCGACCACGAGTGGGGCGACGTTGTGCGCTGGAGCCTGATGGCGCTGATCGCGGCAGAAGAGCTGGGCATCACCTCGGCCAACCTGGGCGAAATGGCAGCTGGCACCGAGAACCCGGAAATCAACCGCCTGCTGGGCAGCGAAGGCACCCTGGGCGAAATGCTGGGCCTGTCGGCTGACTGGGCTAAGAACGCAATCGCGTCGCAGGGCAACTACGGCGAGATTTTTGCCAAGAACATCGGCGAAGACACTCCGGTCGGCCTGGCCCGCGGCCTGAACGCTCAGTGGACCGAAGGCGGCCTGCTGTACGCTCCGCCGTTCCGCTAAACACACCACCGGGAGGGGCGCAGGAATTTCCTGCGCCCTTTTCCTATCATGAAAAAAGCTCTGGCAAGCTGCGGAGCGGGGACAACCCCGCCAGGATCAGAACGCCGGAGTCAGGGGATCACAATATATGTCAACGTTGACTGACCCGCCGAACGAAGGCTTTCGGCTGTCTATGCTCATCAACGATACCCGCTACCGTTCACTGACGTTCCAGGTGATCGCGGCTATCGTCCTTGCCCTGTGCATCTGGTATCTTGGAAACAACCTGATCCAGAACCTCCGCGCTGCCGGGCTCAACATTTCCTACACATTCCTGGGCGACCCGTCCGGCTATGACATCAACCAGCGCCTGGTTGAATACGACAGCCAGTCGAGCCACGCCAAGGCGGCTCTGGTCGGGCTGCTGAACACGCTACTGGTGGCCTTCCTGGCCTGTATCACGGCGACTGTGTTCGGCGTGATCGCAGGTGTTCTGCGGCTGTCCAACAACTGGCTCGTCTCCAAGCTGATGGCGGTCTACGTTGAGATCTTCCGCAACATTCCGGTGCTGATCTGGATCATCATCATCTTCACCATCATGACAGCCGTGCTGCCGGGACCGCGGGAATTCCGCGGCGACAACGCAACGGCAAGCATGGTGTTTGACTCCTTTGCCTTCACCAACCGCGGTATCTATATCCCGATGCCCTGGTTCGAAAACGGCATCTTCGCCAGCACCTCCATGAACTGGCTGCTGGTGCTGGCCGGGTTTGCAGGCTCCTGGCTGGCGGCGCATCAGATCAACGTCTGGGCCAACAACAAACAGGAATCCACCGGCGTACGGCCCAAGACCACGGCACTGATCCTCGCCGCGTGGCTGGTGCCGTTTCTGGCGCTGATGCTGATCATGGGGCTGACCTGGGAATATCCTGAGCTGAAGGGCTTCAACTTCAGCGGCGGCATCAAGGTCGGCGGCCCGCTGATCGCGCTGTGGTTCGCGCTGTCGATCTACACCGGCGCCTTCATCGCGGAAAACGTCCGCGCGGGTATCCAGGCTGTGTCCAAGGGTCAGACCGAGGCCGCATCGGCCCTGGGGCTGCGTCCGCGCCGGGTGATGAACCTTGTGGTTCTGCCGCAGGCGCTGCGGGTGATCATCCCGCCGCTCATCTCCAACTTCCTCAACATCACCAAGAACTCCTCGCTGGCGATTGCCGTGGGCTATGCGGATATCACCGCAACTCTGGGCGGGATCACCCTGAACCAGACCGGCCGCGCCATTGAATGTGTTCTGCTTCTGATGCTGTTCTACTTGACCGCTTCGCTGACCATCTCGATGGTGATGAACGTCTACAACGCATCTGTTAAGTTGAAGGAGCGCTGAGACATGAGCGATACGCACGCACACTCCATCGCCTTTGTCCGCGATACTGAAATCCCGCCGTCGCCGCCGCCAGCCGGTGAAACCGGCGCTGTCAAATGGCTGCGGGAAAACCTGTTCTCCAATGCAGTGAACTCTGCCCTGACCATTGCATCGCTGCTGGTCATCTACATCCTGCTCAGCAAGACCCTGCCGTGGCTGCTGAACGGCGTGTGGACCACCAGCTCGCTGGCGGAATGCCGCGAGGTTCTGCAGGGCAAGACCGGCGCCTGCTTCTCGGTGCTGACCGAACGCTGGAACCAGCTTCTGTATGGTTTCAAATACCCGTCAGACCAGTACTGGCGCCCGAACCTGGCCCTGGTGCTCTTGCTGTTTGCCGTTGCGCCGGTGCTGTTCTTTGACCTGCCGCGCAAGCTGTTGGCCTTTACCGCGGTCTACCCGTTCCTGGCCTTCTGGCTGATCTGGGGCGGCACCATCCTGGCGCCCATCGTGGCACTGGTGGGTTTTGCAGCAGGCGCATTTGTGTTCCAGACCTATGGCAAGAGCAGTTTTGCGGTCGGCTTCTTCGGGGCGATTGCCGCAGCCTTTGCTGTGTGGATCATCGGCGGAATGCTGATCCCCGACGGGGCGTCTGACAACGCCATGCTGCAGGCCGTGCCGTCGCGCGATCTGGGCGGCTTCATGCTGAATCTGATGCTGGGCGTGACCTGTGTGTCGCTGTCGCTGCCGTTGGGCATCGCGCTGGCGCTGGGACGTCAGTCGGACATGCCGCTGATCAAGTGGATGTGCGTCGTCTTCATCGAGTTCGTGCGCGGCGTGCCGCTGATCACCCTGCTGTTCGTGGCATCGGTGATGCTGGCCTACTTCTTCCCGCCGGAAAGCACTGTCGACCTGTTCCTGCGCGTGGTGATCATGATCACCATGTTCTCTGCAGCCTATATCGCCGAGGTGATCCGCGGCGGCCTGGCAGCCCTGCCGAAGGGACAGTATGAAGCGGCTGACAGCCTTGGCCTGGATTACCCCCAGGCGATGCGGCTGATCATCCTGCCGCAGGCGCTGAAGATCTCCATCCCGGGCATCGTCAACGTGGCCGTCGGCCTGTTCAAGGACACCACCCTGGTTTCGGTCATCTCGATGTTCGACCTGGTGGGCATGATCCGCGGCCCGATCCTCGCCTCCACCGAGTGGAACGGGGTCTATTGGGAGCTTCTGGGCTTTGCTGCGCTTCTGTTCTTCGTCGTCTGCTACGGCATTTCACAATACTCACAGTGGCTCGAGCGCCGTCTCGCCACCGACCACCGTTAAGGAGTTCAACATATGTCTGAACTTATGTCCGACCGCGCAATCGACCGCTCCAAAATGCAGGTGAGCGACGAGGTTGCCATTGAAATCACCAACATGAACAAGTGGTACGGGTCCTTCCACGTGCTGCGCGACATCAATCTGACCGTCAATCAGGGCGAGCGGATCGTGATCGCGGGCCCGTCTGGCTCCGGCAAATCCACCCTGATCCGCTGCCTCAATGCGCTGGAAGAGCACCAGCAGGGCAAGATCGTGGTGGATGGCACCGAGCTGTCCAACGACCTCAAGAACATCGACAAGATCCGGTCCGAAGTCGGGATGGTGTTCCAGCACTTCAACCTGTTCCCGCATCTGACCATTCTGGAGAACTG
>JABXIA010000222.1 GCA_013373325.1 Paracoccaceae bacterium | reverse complement strand
ATCACCGCGATTGCCTGGATCGGATCGTCCTTCTACTTCGTCGCGCTGGACCTTGGCCTGCGGAAGGTTCCGCATCTGCCGGTCGGCGTGCATGGTGAGGAATGGCAGGTCCACGGCGGCGGTTTTTACCACATCCAGAAATACCTGGTGGCCCCGGAGAACATGCCGGACCATCTGATCTGGTTCAAATGGGAAAGCTACGCCACCTGGCTGTCGGGCGCCGGTCTGCTGATGATCGTCTACTGGGCGGGCGGGGAGCTGTATCTGATCGACTCGACCAAGGCTGATCTGGCCCTGTGGCAGGGCATCCTGATTTCCGGCGCGTCGCTGACCATCGGCTGGATCGTTTATGACTTGCTGTGCAAATCGCCGCTGGGGGAAAAGCCGACCTTCCTGATGGTGCTGCTGTTTGTGCTGCTGGTTGCCATGGGCTGGGGCTACAACCAGATCTTCACCGGCCGCGCGGTGATGCTGCACCTGGGCGCCTTCACGGCTACCATCATGACCGCAAACGTCTTTTTCATCATCATGCCAAACCAGCGCATCGTGGTGAAGGACCTGCAGGAAGGCCGCACGCCGGACGCTAAATACGGCAAGATCGCCAAGCTGCGCTCGACCCACAACAACTACCTGACGCTGCCGGTGGTGTTCCTGATGCTGTCGAACCACTACCCGCTGGCCTTTGCCACCGAGTACAACTGGCTGATCGCGGCGCTGGTGTTCCTGATGGGCGTGACCATCCGCCACTACTTCAACAGCAACCACGCGGGCACCAGCAACCCGACCTGGACGTGGCCGGTGACCGCCATCCTGTTCATCGGCATCATGATCCTGAGCCAGGCGCCGCTGCAGCAGGATACTTACGAAGAATCCGAGGCGCGGGAGCTGACCAAATCCGAGCAAGTCTTTGCCAGCAATCAGCATTTTGAGGACGTGATGAATGTGGTGCCGGGCCGCTGCGCCATGTGCCATTCGCGGGAGCCCTACTATGACGGCATCCGCCGCGCGCCCAAGAACGTGCTGCTGGAAACCCCCGCGGATGTGGCGAAATACGCGCGTGACATCTACCTGCAGGCCGGTGCCACCCACGCGATGCCGCCCGCCAATGTGACCTTCATGGAGGACGAGGAGCGCGCCCTGATCCGCCGCTGGTACGGCAGCGCCTCCAAGGATCTGCCGCTGACGCTGGCCGCAAACTGACGACGATCAGCACCATCAAACCGATTGGCTCCGCCCCCGTGGTGGGGCCATTTTTCGTCCGGCACAAGGCGTGCACCCCCTGTACACCCCCTGTGCACACCCAAGGCACCAGAAATCCGGGAACCTTTCACCGCAGCCGTGCGTTGTCCCTGCACAAGGGTGCGCCAAAATGCGCCGGATCTCCGGGGCTTTCGTCTGTTCAGCCACAGCGCCAATCCCTTCCGGGCACCCTTCGCCCCGGCGGAACAAGCCGGGGGCTGGCCGTTAGGGACCGCGGCGAAACTGCGGGGGTTCGGACGTTGAAGGAGGAAACACGATGCACAGGAAAACCATCGCCATCGGACTTGCACTCTGCGCC
The DNA here is from genome assembly GCA_013373325.1 of Paracoccaceae bacterium. Classification (GTDB taxonomy): domain Bacteria; phylum Pseudomonadota; class Alphaproteobacteria; order Rhodobacterales; family Rhodobacteraceae; genus Leisingera. Next base: position 6,672 of record JABXIA010000222.1, on the reverse strand, counting down.
GCTTTGGCCGCCTGCGGGGACACCACCGGCGAGCGGCTGGTCTATGGAGCGGGCGCCGGCGCTGCCGGTGCCGCCGTTCTGGACGGCAACCTGGTAACGGGTGCCGCTGTAGGGGCCGCGGCAAACCTGATCTACTGCCAGGAAAATCCGCACCGCTGCTAAGGCGAGAACCCTGGAAACTGAAAAGGCGGGCCAGCGGTGCCCGCCTTCAATACCGGCTTCAGTTCCCCGCTTCGCTGCGCCGGAAGGCGGCGAGGCCGTGTTTCACTGCATAATCCACAAACAGGCGGATCTTGGGGTCCTGCAGTTTCCGGTGCGGGTAGAGGCAGCCAAAGATGGTCGCCTCAGGCGGCGTGTCCGGCAGCACCTCCACCAGCGCGCCGCTCTGCAGATGCGCGGCGACGTCAAACCGCGGCTTGTTGACGATGCCGCGCCCGTCCAGCGCCCAATTGGTCAGCACGTCGCTGTCATCGGCGTCGTATCTGCCTGAGACTTCCAGCTTGCGCGGGCCTTCCGGCGTCGTCAGCGTCCAGTAATACTCAGGTGAGCGCGGATAGCGCAGCAGGAGGCAGTTGTGGCCGCTCAGCAGATCCTCCGGCAGCTGCGGGCTTCCGTGGCGCTCCAGATACTCCGGCGCGGCGCAGAGCACCCGGGTGCAATCTGCGATCTTGCGCATCTTCAGGGTGGAATCATGCGGGGTGCCGATAAAGAACGCCACATCCAGCCCGTCCGCCAGGATATCGACCTTGCGGTCCGACATCCGCATGCGGATTTCGGTGGCCGGATAGTCCTCGACAAAACCGGGTACCAGCGGCGCAATGATGCGGCGTCCCACGCCCAGCGGCGCAGTCACCCGGATCACCCCGCGCGGCGCAGCGGAGAACTGCGAAACCACCGCCTCGGCGTCTTCAATCGATTCGAGCACCTTCTTGGCTTCTGCATAAAACAGCTGCCCGACCTCTGTCGGGGTCAGCGATCTCGTGGTACGGTTGAAAAGACGCACCCCAAGATGCTTTTCGAGTTCCTTGATCCTTTTGCTGGCCACCGCCGGCGTCAGCCGCAGATCCCGCCCGCCAGAGGTGATGCTGCCCAGTTCGACGACTCGGGTAAAGACCCGCAGGGATTCCAGGTAAGACATGTTTCACAGACCTTTACGGGGCGCGTTCCCCGCCTGCCAGTCAGTCAGGCAGGCGGCAAAGCACCGGTTCCGGCACCTATTACCGTAACCATTTTCAACAGGGTGTTGAAAGCCTTTCGCGATTGCAGCCGTTAACCGTGGCAGTCAGACAAGGTAAAAATGATCTAAGCGGGCCAGCTCGGCCCAAGAGATACTCGGGAGGCCCCATGGCACATCAAACCGGCATACGCTTTCTTCTGAACGGCAAGGACATTGTGCTGGACGACGTGAAGGCGACCACCACCCTGCTGGATTTCCTGCGGCTGGAACAGCGCCTGACCGGCACCAAGGAAGGCTGTGCCGAGGGCGACTGCGGCGCCTGCACCGTACTGGTAGGGCGTCTGCAGAATGGCGCGCTGCATTATGAGGCGGTGAACGCCTGCATCCGTTTCCTGGCGTCGCTCAACGGCTGCCACGTTGTGACGGTTGAACATCTGTCCGGCCCCAATGGCCGTCTGCACCCGGTGCAGCAGGCGATGGTCGAATACCACGGCAGCCAGTGCGGCTTCTGCACCCCCGGTTTCGTGATGTCGCTCTATGCGCTGTGGATGGAAAATCCGCAGCCCACCGAGGCTGAGGTGGAAACCGCCGTTCAGGGCAACCTCTGCCGCTGCACCGGCTATGAGCCGATCGTGAAGGCAGCGCTTGCGGTGAACCAGTACGGCACCCCGGCCAATGATTACCTGACCACCGAACGCGACGCGCTGACCGCCAGGCTGAAGGCGATCCAGCCTAAGGCCCGCGTCGTGACCGGCCCCGAGGACGACCGCGCCATCCTGCCGCTGGATGCGGCGGATCTGGCAGAGGTGCTGGCAGAGAACCCCAAGGCGACCATCGTCGCAGGCTCCACCGATGTGGGCCTGTGGGTCACCAAGTTCATGAAACCGATCTCGCCGGTGGTGTTTGTTGCCCACCTGGAGGATCTGAAGGCAGTTGAGCTGACCGATGACGCGCTGACCATCGGTGCCGGCGTCACCTATACCGAGAGCGAAGCGGCAATCCGCGATGCCTTCCCGCATCTGGGCGCCTACTGGGACCGCATCGCCGGCTGGCAGGTGCGCAACATGGGCACCATCGGCGGCAATATCGCCAACGGCTCGCCCATCGGGGACACCCCGCCGGTGCTGATCTCGCTGGGTGCCGAGGTGACGCTGCAAAAGAAGGGCGGTTCGCGCACCCTGCCGCTGGAGGAGTTCTTTATCGACTACGGCAAGCAGGACCGCGAGCCGGGCGATTTCGTGGCCTCGATCCGCATCCCGCGCCCGGCGGACGGCCAGATTGATGCCGCCTACAAGATCTCCAAGCGCCGGGACGAGGATATCTCCTCGGTTGCCGCCGGGGTCAGCGTCACCGTGAAGGACGGTGTGATCACCGCTGCGCGGATCGCATTCGGCGGCATGGCAGCAACGCCCAAGCGCGCCGCCGGCGCCGAGGCGGCGCTGGTTGGCCAGCCCTGGGGCGAGGCCGCGTTTGACGCGGCCGCGGAAGCGGTGAAGCAGGACTTCACTCCGCTCAGCGACTGGCGCGCCTCTGCGGAGTACCGCGCGCTGACGGCCAGCAACCTGCTGCGCCGCTTCTACCTGGAACATGATGCGGGAACCGCCGGTGCCGTCCGGCTGGCCGTCGCCTGAGGAGGATTTGAGATGAAAGACCATCAGACCATCAGCGGCGCCGTGCACCATGACCGCCAGCACGACAGTGCCATCAAGCATGTGACGGGGCGCGCCGAATACACCGACGATATTGCTGAGCCCTATGGCACGCTGCACGCTTACCTCGGTGTCTCCACCGTGGCGCATGCCAATATCAAGGGCATCGACCTTACTGCCGTCCGCAATGCCCCGGGCGTGGTGGATGTGCTGACCGCCGATGACATCCCCGGCGTCAACGACATCAGCCCCACCGGCAAGCATGACGAGCCGGTGTTCCCGACGGAGAAGGTCGAATTCCACGGCCAGCCGATGTTTGCGGTCATCGCCGAAACCCGCGATGCCGCCCGCCGTGCGGCTGAGCTGGCGCAGGTGGATTACGAGGTGCTGCCGCACGCGCTGGACCCGGTCCAGGCGCAGGAAGCAGGCTATCCCATGATCACCGACCCGCTGAAGCTGGAGCGCGGCGATGTGGAGGCCGGCCGCAAGGGCGCTGCCCACCGCATCCAGGCGCAGATGACTGTCGGCGGCCAGGACCACATGTATCTGGAGGGCCATATCGCCTTTGCCATTCCGGGCGAAGATGAAGATGTGACCGTGCATTGCTCCACCCAGCACCCGAGCGAGGCGCAGCATATGGTGGCGCATGTTCTGGGCGTGGCGAACAATGCTGTCACCGTCAACGTGCGCCGGATGGGCGGCGGCTTTGGCGGCAAGGAAAGCCAGATGAACCTGTTCTGCGCGGTGGCTGCAATCGCTGCGAAGAAACACAATCGCCCGGTGAAAATCCGCCCGGACCGCGACCAGGACATGACCGCCACCGGCAAGCGCCATGACTTCGTGATCGACTATGACGTGGCCTTTGATGACGCCGGCCGCATCCAGGCGGTCGAGGGCGGCTTCGCCGCGCGCTGCGGCTATTCCTCGGACCTGTCGGGGCCGGTCACCGACCGCGCGCTGTTCCATGCGGATAACGCCTATTTCTACCCGAACGTGCTGCTGAAAAGCCGGCCGATGAAGACCAACACCGTCTCCAACACCGCCTTCCGCGGCTTTGGCGGCCCGCAGGGTGTGGTTGCGGCGGAGCGGATGATCGAAGAGATCGCCTATGCCCTCGGCAAGGACCCGCTGGATGTGCGCAAGGCCAACTTCTATGGCGAAGAGGGCCGCGACCTGACGCCCTACCACCAGAAGGTGGAGGACAATATCATCGACCGGCTGATCACGGAGCTGGAGGAAAATTCCGAGTACCGCAAGCGCCGGGAAGAAATCATCACCTTCAACAAAGACTCGAAGATCATCAAGAAGGGCATTGCCCTGACCCCGGTGAAATTCGGCATCTCCTTCACCGCGACCTGGTACAATCAGGCGGGTTCGCTGATCCATGTTTACAATGACGGCTCGATCCACCTGAACCACGGCGGCACCGAGATGGGGCAGGGCCTCAACACCAAGGTGGCGCAGGTTGTGGCCGATGCCTTCCAAGTGGACTTTGAGCGCATCAAGATCACCAAGACTACCACCGAGAAGGTGCCGAACACCTCCGCCACCGCGGCCTCGTCCGGCTCGGACCTCAATGGCATGGCGGCGCTGGACGCGGCGGAGCAGATCATTGCCCGGCTGACCAAATTCGCGGCCGAGAAGCACGGCGTGGCCGAGGCGGAAGTGGAATTCCTGCCCAACCGCGTGCGCGTCGGCAGCGAGGAGATCCCCTTCGACACGCTGGTGAAGGAGGCCTATATGGCCCGCGTCCACCTGTCGGCGGCGGGCTTCTACAAGACGCCGGAAATCCACTGGGACCGCGCGGCGGGCAAGGGGCAGCCGTTCTTCTACTACGCCTACGGCGCATCCTGCTCCGAGGTGTCGGTCGACACGCTGACCGGCGAATACCGGGTAGAGCGCACCGACATCCTGCATGACGTGGGCCGCTCGCTGAACCCGATCCTGGACAAGGGCCAGGTGGAGGGCGCCTTCATCCAGGGCATGGGGTGGCTCACCACCGAGGAACTGTGGTGGGACGGCGAAGGCCGCCTGCGCACCCATGCGCCCTCGACCTACAAGATCCCGCTGGCCTCCGACCGGCCGCGCATCTTCAACACGCAGCTGGCCGAATGGTCGGTGAACAAGAAGCGCACCATCAAGCGGTCCAAGGCCGTGGGCGAGCCGCCGTTCATGCTGGGCATCTCGGTGTTCGAGGCGCTGTCGATGGCTGTTGCCAGCACTGCGGACTACAAGGTCTGCCCGCGCCTGGATGCGCCGGCCACACCGGAGCGCGTGCTGATGGCGATCGAAACCCTCAAAGGGCAGGGCTGAGCCATGACCCGCCGCCCCTCCCTCCAGGACTTTCTGAGCAGCCGCAAACATGTGGTGCAGGTCGCGCTGACCCGCGTCCGCGGGTCCTCCCCGCGCGAAGCCGGCACCTGCATGTTTGTGGCGGCAGAAGGGCTGTGGGGGACCATCGGCGGCGGCCAGCTGGAATATATCGCCATTGACCACGCCCGGCGGATGCTGAAGCAGGGTGTGATCAGCGACACGCTGGATGTGCCGCTTGGGCCGGAGATCGGCCAGTGCTGCGGCGGCCGGGTGGAGATGTCGCTGGCCCAGATGCGCCAGGCCGACCGCGACGATGCCATTGCCGCACAGCAGGCCGAGGAGCAGGCGCTGCCGCATGTCTATGTGATGGGAGCTGGCCATGTGGGCCGGGCGCTGGCGGATCTGTTCCAGCATATGCCGGTGCGCTGCATTCTGATTGACCAGCGCGCCGAAGAGCTGGCCCTGTGCAACGCGGATGTGGAAATCCGCCAAAGCGCTATTCCTGAGATCGACATCGCCACCGCCCCTGCGGGCAGTGCGTTCATCGTTCTCACCCATGATCACGCGCTCGACTTCCTGCTTGCCTCCGCTGCCCTGCAGCGCGGCGATGCCGGCTATGTCGGCCTGATCGGATCGGCCACCAAGCGGGAGAAATTCCGCCGCTGGTGCCGGGACCATTGCGACGGTCTTGCAAGCGACCGTCTCATCTGCCCCATCGGGGCAAGCGGTAGCCGCGACAAGCGGCCCAGCGTCATCGCAGCCTTCGTGGCGGCGGAAGTGATCGCTGATCTGACCTCTGAAACTGCCGCGTCCGCTCCATCTCGGAGCACTGACCTGCCCCAGGCGGGTAAGCAACCGGACGCAGAGGGAGATACGGCTGGAGCAAACAGCCGTTAAGACTGCGTCCTCTTGACAGGAGGAGGCCGCCATGACCGGGCGGAGCTACACGTACAAACTGTTCGCGCGGAATGACTTCAGTGCATTCTGGGCGCTGTTCACAGACAACCTGATCAACCTGATCGTGCTTTCGGGCATCTGTCAGTTTGTCTTCAACATGCCTGCCGACATCGTGTTCGGCCGCATCGTGCCCGGCGCCGCAGTGGCGATCCTGGCCGGTATCGCGGTCTACACCTGGCTGGCCAAACACACCGCCGAGAAAGAGGGCCGCGACGTGACCGCGCTGCCCTATGGCATCTCGACGCCGGTGATGTTCGTCTATCTGTTCGGCGTGATCGGGCCGATCTACTGGTCCACCAATGACGCCATGCTGGCCTGGCAGGTGGGCATAGGCGCCGGCTTCATGGGCGGCATCGTTGCGGGCCTTGGCGCCATCGTCGGCCCATGGCTCAAGCGGGTGACCCCGCGCGCCGGCATGCTGGGTACGCTCTGCGGTATTGCGCTGGTGTTCATCGGCACCGTGCCGCTGGCAACGATTTTCGAAAACCCGTTCATCGGCTTTGCCTCGATGATCATCATCCTGTGGGGCCTGGTGGGCCGCCACCGGCTGCCGTTCAACATCCCGGCAGGCCTTCT
>JABXIA010000105.1 GCA_013373325.1 Paracoccaceae bacterium | reverse complement strand
TCCTGTCGCGCGCAGGCGTCGCCTCGCGCCGCGAGGCAGAGCGCATGATCGCCGAGGGCCGCGTGTCGGTGAACGGCAAGAAGATCGACAGCCCGGCGCTGAACGTGACCGCGCGGGACCGGATCAGCATTGACGGCCAGCCCCTGCCAGAGGCGGAGGGGCCGCGGATGTGGCTGTATTACAAGCCCATCGGGCTGGTCACATCGAACAGCGACGAAAAAGGCCGCAAGACGATCTTTGACGAGTTGCCGGAAGACATGCCGCGGGTGATGACGGTGGGCCGTCTCGACCTCAACTCCGAGGGGCTTTTGCTGCTGACCAACGACGGCGGCATCAAGCGCAAGCTGGAGCTGCCTGCCACCGGCTGGCTGCGCCGCTACCGGGTGCGGATCAACGGCCGCCCGAAGGACGAGGATTTCGCCCCCTTGCGCAAGGGCCTGGTGATCGAGGGCGAGAGGTTCCAGCCGATGACCGTGTCGCTGGACCGCCAGCAGGGCGCCAACGCTTGGCTGACCGTCGGCCTGCGCGAAGGCAAGAACCGCGAGATCCGCCGCGCGATGGAGGATATCGGCTTCAGCGTGAACCGGCTGCTGCGGGTGTCTTACGGGCCGTTCCAGCTGGGCAACCTGAAACCGGGCGAGGTCGAGGAACTGCGCCCCCGCGTGGTGCGCGACCAGCTGGGGCTGGCGGAGGAAGAGGAAATACCGGCGGCCCGCCCGGCCCGCGCGCGCGGCGGCAAGCCCGCAGGTAAACCGATGGGCAAGCCCGCAGGCAAACCGATGGGCAAGCCCGCAGGCAAACCGGCCGGGAAACAGGCCGCGCAGCCTTCGGGCAAGCAGGGCAACCCGGGCAGAACCGCAGGCAAAGCTCCGCCCGCACGCGGCACCCGGCCGGATCAGCGCGGCGGCGGCAAACGGCCCGCCGGCAAGAATCCCCGCCGCTGAGCCATTTCCCGCGGACTTCCCCCTAGCAACAGCGCCAGCTATCCCCTAGATTTCCAATCAGTTAATCTTCGCTGGCCGTTCCTGGGGGAGCTTGCGTGCAAAAAATTGCTTATGTCGCCCTTTTGATCCTGATGTTCGGGCTCAGCACTGGCTGGATCGTGGGGGGCTGAGCGGATGGCACAGCGTTACGGCGGCAAACACAGCCCTGGCAAAAAAACCGGGCCGCACGGCTCCGCTCCGCAGCAGACTTACCGCAACGCGCAGGTGGATCCGGTCGGGATGCGCGCCAACGTGCTGTTTGTGCCGCCTGCCCTCCTGGCGCTGCTGTCGCTGAATGACGGCGCGGCCGGGCTGGCGCTGGGGCTGCTTGGCGCAGGCCTGTGGACCGGCGGTGCCTTCCTGCTGCGCGAAGGGCTCAAGGCCGAAGCCGCCTACACTGCCCGCAAGGTGGCCCGCAGGCCCGCCCTGCCCCGCAAGATCCTGGCGGCATTGCTGGCAGGCGCCGGCGCTGCGCTGGCGGCGTGGAAAGGGGAACCCGGCCTGCTGAGCGCCATCATCTATGGCACGGCGGCGGCCGGGCTGCATCTTGCGGCCTTTGGCATCGACCCGCTTCAGGACAAGGGCGCGGAGGGCACCGACACCTTCCAGCGGTCCCGGGTGGCGCGCGCGGTGGAGGAGGCCGAACAAAGCCTTGCCGCCATGAAGGACGCTGCCCTGCGCGCCCGCGACCGCACGGTGGAGGCACGGGTGGAGCAATTCCAGTCAGTTGCGCGCGAGCTGTTCCGCACGGTGGAGGAAGACCCCCGTGACCTGACAGCGGCGCGGAAGTACCTGACCGTCTATCTGCAGGGCGCCCGTGACGCGACGGTGAAATTTGCGGATATCTATGCCCGCAGCCGGGACGCCGAGGCCCGCGACAGCTATCTGACGCTGCTGGATGATCTGGAACAGAACTTTGCCGCGCGCACCCGCAAGATGCTGGTGGAGGACCGCACGGACCTGACGATTGAGATTGATGTGCTGCGCGACCGTTTGCAGCGCGAGGGGGTCCATCTGGACCGGAACTGATTAGCGAGGAAGCCGTTCATGTCTGAAGCTGTGCAACAGAAGGCCGCCCAGGCCCAGGCCCTGGTTCAAGAGGTCACCGCCATAGAACTGCCGGAACCCGTGGCGGAGGTGCAGCCGCTGGAACAGGCCGACGCGCCCACCAGCGAAGCCATCCGGGTGCGGATGGATCAGATCGACATATCCGATACCAATTCGATCATCCATTTCGGCTCTGCCGCGCAGGCGGAGCTGCAGACCATCAGCCAGGCGATGCTCTCGGATGTGCGCAACAAGGATGTGGGGCCTGCGGGCGACAGCCTGCGCAATATCGTGACCACCATCCGCGGCTTCTCCGTCTCCGAGCTGGACATCCGCCGCAAGCCGACCTTCTGGGAGCGGCTTTTGGGCAGGGCCGCGCCTTTTGCCAAGTTCACCGCGCGCTATGAAACCGTGCAGGAGCAGATCGACAGGATCACGGATGATCTCCTCGGCCACGAGCACCGGCTGCTGAAGGACATCAAATCGCTCGACCTGCTGTATGAAAAGACGCTCGGCTTCTATGACGAGCTGGCGCTTTACATCGCCGCGGGCGAGGCCAAGCTGGCGCAGCTGGACGGCGAGGATATCCCGGCCAAGGAGGCCGAGGTGCAGGCCGCCGCAGAAGGCGACAAGGTCATGAAGGCCCAGGAGCTGCGCGACCTGCGCGCGGCGCGCGACGATCTGGAGCGCCGGGTGCATGACCTCAAGCTGACCCGGCAGGTCACCATGCAGTCGCTGCCTTCGATCCGGCTGGTGCAGGAGAACGACAAGTCGCTGGTGACGAAGATCAACTCCACCCTGGTCAACACCGTGCCGCTGTGGGAGACCCAGCTGGCGCAGGCGCTGACCATCCAGCGCTCGGCCCAGGCGGCAGCGGCAGTGCGCGATGCCAATGACCTGACCAATGAACTCTTGACCTCCAACGCCGCGAACCTGCGCCAGTCGAACGAGATGATCCGCCAGGAAATGGAGCGCGGGGTGTTTGACATCGAAGCGGTGAAACAGGCCAACGCGGACCTGATCGGCACCATTCAGGACAGCCTCAGGATCGCGGATGAAGGCAAGGCCAAGCGCGCTGCGGCAGAGGAAGAGCTGCAGAAAATGGAAGCGGAGCTGCGCAACACCCTGGCCGCTGCCAAGGCCCGGCGCGACGGGGTTGGCGACAACGCCGGCACCGCAGTTCCGGGTTAAGAAAGGCAGCGTAAGTGCAGGCAATCCGGACACTTTGGAAAAGCGCGGCGGTCTTTACCGGGCTGGCCGCTCTCACGGCCTGCCTGCCCTTTGACCAGGCGGAATCGCTGGTACCGCAGGCCCGGCCCGCGGTGCCCCAGCCTGCCGTCTACAAACCCTCAGCCGACAGTGCCCAGCTGGCCTACTACTACAATGCGCTGCAGCGCGACCTGCTGACCCGCGGTCTCTTGCGCACCGATGGCGGCGGGCCGGACACGCCTTATGACGCAGAGGGTCTGGCCAGGAGCTTTGAACAGCTGGCCTTTTTTGACGAATACGGCGGTGCGGGCATCTCTGGTGGCTTGGGCCGCTGGTCCGGGCCGGTGCGCATTGCGGCAGAATTCGGCCCCTCGGTTCAGGCGGGCCAGCGGGCTCAGGACCGGGAAACGCTTGCGGACTATGCCGCGCGGCTGGCCCGTATCACCGGCCATTCCATCAGCACCGTCAGCGGGCGCGCCAATTTCCACGTGATCTTTGCCAGCCTCGACGACAGCGCCTTTGTCGCCGAGAGGGTGCGAGAGCTGCTGCCCGCGATCAGCGCGCGCGACCTGTCGCTGCTGGCAGCGCCGCCGCGCAGCTACTATTGCCTGGTGGTGGCAGGCGGGCCGCAAACCGATCCTTTGTCCTACACCCGCGGCGTTGCGCTGATCCGGGCCGAGCATCCCGATCTGGTGCGCAAGAGCTGTGTGCATGAGGAAGTGGCGCAAGGGCTGGGCCTCAGAAACGACAGCCCGCGCGCGCGGCCGTCGATCTTCAACGACGACGACGAGTTTGCACTGCTGACCAGCTTTGACGAAAAACTGCTGCAGATGCTGTATGATACAAGACTGAAGGCGGGGATGAGCCTGGAAGAGGCGCGCCCCATCATCCGCATTCTCGCCCGCGAGGCGATGGGCCAGGAACTATAGGCCGCCACTGGAAGAGGACCTGAAACATGGGTATTTTCGATTTTCTCAAAGGCGAATTCATAGACGTCATTCACTGGGTAGACGACACCCGTGACACCATGGTTTGGCGGTTCGAGCGCGAAGGCCACGAAATCAAATACGGCGCCAAACTGACGGTGCGCGAGGGCCAGGCGGCTGTGTTCGTGCACGAGGGCCAGCTGGCGGATGTGTTCACCCCTGGTCTCTACATGCTGGAGACCAACAACATGCCCGTCATGACCACGCTGCAGCACTGGGACCACGCCTTCCAGTCGCCGTTCAAGTCTGAGATCTACTTTGTCGATACCACCCGGTTCAGCGATCTGAAGTGGGGCACAAAGAACCCGATCATCTGCCGCGACCCGGAGTTTGGCCCTGTGCGCCTGCGCGCCTTTGGCACCTATACCATCCGGGTGTCGGAGCCTGCGCGATTTCTGACAGAGATCGTCGGTACCGACGGCGAGTTCACCATGGACGAGATCTCTTATCAGATCCGCAATATCATCGTGCAGGAGTTTTCCCGCGTCATTGCAGGCTCCGGCATTCCGGTGCTGGACATGGCCGCCAACACGGCTGACCTTGGCAAACTGGTGGCTGCGGAGATTTCGGGCACTCTGGCGGAATACGGGCTGTCCATGCCCGAGCTGTACATCGAGAACATCTCGCTGCCGCCCGCGGTGGAAGAAGCCATGGACAAGCGGACCCAAATGGGTGTGCTGGGCGATCTGGGCCGCTACACCCAGTTCTCGGCAGCCGAGGCAATGACCGCCGCGGCAAAGACCCCGAACAGCGGCATGGGTGGCGGCATGGGTATGGGCATGGGAATGGCGATGGCGCAGCAGATGGGCCAGGCCCTGCAGGGCGGTGCCGCCTCTCAGGCAGCGGGTCAGCAGTCCGGGCCATGGGGCGCACGGCCCGAACCCGCTGCACCGCAAAGGCCGGCGCCCGCAGCACCGCCTCCGCCGCCGGTAGAGCACGTCTGGCATATCGCCGTGGACGGCCAGACCTCCGGTCCGTTCTCCAAGGCACGGATGGGCCGGATGGCGCAGGACGGCACGCTGACGCGCGGAACCCACGTCTGGACCCCCGGCCAGGACGGCTGGAAACGCGCAGGCGAAGTGATGGAGCTGGCGCAGCTGTTCACCATTCTGCCGCCGCCTCCCCCGCCGCCTCCGCCAGCCGGGTAACACCGCCGCAGGGCAGCAGACCGCTGCCCCCGCCACTCCCTCGACTGACATTGCCCGACAGGTTGCCACCCCGTGACGATGCCCCCGCCGCCGCCCGCTGAGACCGTGCCCGCCCCTGACGATGAAACTCACCGTTTCCCCTGCGAGCAATGCGGCGCGGATTACACCTATAACCCGGCCAATGGCACCCTGACCTGCGGCCATTGCGGCCACACCGAAAACATTCGCAGCGGACCCTGGAAAGGCTCCGCCCTGCAGGAGCTGGATTTCCGCGCCGCCGTAGCCGAGCAGCTGCCGGAGGCGGAGATCGAGGTCACCCGCGTCTCCACCTGCCCCAACTGCGCCGCGCAGGTGGAATTCGACCCGGACACCCACGCCAGGGAATGCCCGTTCTGCGCCACCCCTGTGGTGACCGGCACCGGCGAGAACCGGCATATCAAGCCCAAGGGCGTGCTGCCCTTTGCGGTGGAGGAACGCGCCGCGCACAAGGCGATGACGGACTGGCTCGGCGGCCTGTGGTTTGCCCCGAACGGCCTCAGGGAATATGCCCGCAAGGGGCGGCGGATGCAGGGCATCTATGTGCCTTACTGGACCTATGACGCCCAGACCCGCAGCAGCTACACCGGCGAGCGCGGTACCGTTTACTATGTGACCGAAACCTTCCAGCAGGACGGAAAGACCCGCACCCGGCAGGTCGCCAAGGTACGCTGGACGCCCGCTTCGGGCCGGGTTCATCGGTTTTTCGATGATGTGCTGGTGCTGGCCTCAAAAAGCCTGCCTAAAAAATACACTGAGGGTCTGGAACCCTGGGACCTGGCGCAGATGGAACCCTACCAGCCGCAGTATCTGGCAGGCTTCCGGGCCGAAGCCTATACGGTGGATCTGGAGGCCGGCTTTGCCGAGGCCGGGCAGAAGATGGACCGGGTGATCGAGCGTGATGTCCGGTTCGACATCGGCGGCGACCGTCAGCGGATTGCCCATATCGACACCAAGGTGTCCGAGGTGACCTTCAAGCACATCCTGCTGCCGGTCTGGCTCGCCGCTTACAAATACCGCGGCAAGACCTACCGCTTTGTGGTCAACGGCCAGTCCGGCCGGGTGCAGGGCGAGCGGCCTTATTCCGCCTGGAAAATTGCCTTTGCCGTGCTGCTGGCCCTGTTGATCGGTGCCGGGATCGCGCTGCTCGCCAGCCAGCAATAGCGACCGGAAAATGCGGAAGGGGGCGCTGCCGCCCCCTTCCTGAACCGGCCGGTTGCTTTCCCCGGATTCTGAGCCGGAACCTGCGGCCGGCCTCCCTGTCATCCTTTGCTGATCTCAATCCTGCGGGCGGTTTCCGGCTGCTCCAGCGCCTTCTTCGGCACTGCGATGTGCAGCACGCCGTCCTCCATCCGGGCCGAGGCCCCCTGCCCGTCCGCGTCCTCCGGGAGACGGAAGGACCGGCGGAACGCGCCATACTGGCGCTCGCTGAAATACCAGGTGTCGCCCTTTTTCTCTGACTCGGTCTTCTTCTCGCCGCGGATCGTCAGCACGCCGATGTCCACGATCAGCTCAACATCCTCCAGCGAAACTCCCGGAAGCTCCATCGCAATGTCATAGGCCGCCTTGCCAGAAGACGCCTCGGTTGCCGGGGTGAGCCAGTCGGCAAGCCGCGCGCCGAAGCTGCGGAAGGGATCATAAAGCGACGGCCAGAAGCCGCCATGTTCGGTTTTTTCCACCATTGTTCAGCCTCCTTTTTTGCTGCGTTCCATTGTACCCCGGGCACAGCAAACCTGCCTTGATCCCGCGCAATTGCCCTGCCGCACGGCAGGAATTAAGGCGGCGCTCTCGCCCGCGCGCGTCAAAGGGGTTAGAGCTGTTGCAGACCTGCCCGCAGCACGGGCAGACAAGCCAGTTCAGCAAAGGGAGCTATCATGCGGGCACTCATTCAGCGGGTCAGCGAGGCCTCGGTCACGGTTGACGGAGAGGTCATCGGCGAAACCGGCCCCGGGCTGCTGGTCCTCGTTTGTGCGATGGCCGGAGACAGCGAGGCGCAGGCGGACCATCTGGCCGCCAAGATCTCCAAGATGCGGATCTTCAAGGACGAGGCAGGCAAGATGAACCGCTCTGTGCTGGACACCGGAGGCAGCGTGCTGGTGGTCAGCCAGTTCACCCTGGCCGCCGACACCCGCAGCGGCAACCGGCCCGGGTTTTCCACCGCCGCAGCCCCGGCGGATGGCGAGCGGCTCTACGAGTATTTTGCTGCCCGGCTGGCGGCGCTGGGTTTGAAAACTGCAAAAGGACGGTTCGGCGCCGATATGAAAGTCCGGCTGCTGAACGACGGTCCAGTGACCATCTGGATGGACACCGAACAGGCCTGACACCGGCCCCCCGTCCGGCGCTCAGGCATGCCGCAAACAACCGGCGAACCGGCATCCGCTTTAGTCACAATGCGGCCCCGTCAGGCGGTGAAAGCGGCGTATTTCGACCGGAAAGCATCGATTCTGTCCTTCGGCGGGCCGGACAGTCCGGCTTGCCGGTCAGATTCACAAAAAATACGCAAAATCCCCGCAGGAATATTTCCTGTCGCATTCCCGCAATTTTTCAGTCTCACAAGGCAGCAAAATCGCAAAAACGGCACCTTGCCTGAAAAAGGCGACACCGATGATCTGGCCAGCATTGCCCCGCAAAAGGGCCTTCCCCTGCGCAACGCTAATAACGCTTGCGAGTTAGCGGTAAATACGCAAATCTTAAATCGCCAATCAAAAAACAGGTGCCTTCAGCACCGCAACCAATCGGGAGATCTCAATGAACCGTCATATGCAGTATCTGGCCAGCCAGGCCGCGGCAGGCAAACTGTCGCGCCGTGACTTCCTGGGCAAGGCCGCCGCACTGGGCTTCACCGCCGTGTCCGCAAACCTGCTGCTGTCCACCGCCGCCAAGGCGGCCGGCCCGCAAAAGGGCGGCACCATCCGTCTCGGCCTGCAGGGCGGCTCCACCACCGACAGCCTGGATCCGGCACTGGTCACCAACACCGTTGGCCTGATGGTCACCCGCCTGTGGGGTGAGACCCTTGTTGAACTGGCCGACGACGGCGGCATCGAAGGCAAGCTGGCGGAAAGCTATGAAGCCTCTGCCGACGCCAAGACCTGGACCTTCAAACTGCGCTCCGGCGTGACCTACTCGAACGGCCAGAACGTCACTGCCGACGACGTGGTCAAGACCATGGAGCGCCACAGCGGCGAAGACACCAAGTCCGGCGCCCTGGGCATCATGCGCGGCATCAAGGACGTGCGCGCGGACGGCGACAGCGTTGTCTTCGAGCTGGACAGCCCGAACGCCGACCTGCCCTACCTGCTGGCCGACTACCACCTGATCATCCAGCCGAACGGCGGCAACGACGATCCGGCAGCCGCCATCGGCACCGGCCCCTATATCATGAAGTCCGCCGACATGGGCGTGCGCTTCGTGGCCGAGAAGAACCCGAACTACTGGGGCGATCTGGGCAACGCGGACACCGTTGAAATCATCGTCATCAACGACGACACCGCCCGCGTCGCAGCCCTGCAGTCCGGACAGGTGGATGTGATCGACCGGGTACCCCCGCGCACCGCGAAACTGGTCGACCGCGCGCCGAACATCACCGTGCACTCGACCTCCGCGGCCGGCCACTACGTGTTCATCATGCATTGCAACACCGCACCGTTCGACAACAACGACGTGCGCATGGCGCTGAAGTACGGC
>JABXIA010000273.1 GCA_013373325.1 Paracoccaceae bacterium | reverse complement strand
GTCTCCGCCGTGGACCTGACCTTCCGCGCCGGCCGCGACGTGACCGCAGAGCAGGTCAACGCCGCTGTCAAGGAAGCCGCTGAAGGCCCGATGAAGGGTGTTCTGGGCTTTGAGCCGGCGCCGCTGGTCTCCGTTGACTTCAACCACTCGCCGGAAAGCTCCATCTTTGCGCCGGACCAGACCCGCGTGGTCGAGGACCGCATGGTGCGCGTGCTGGCATGGTACGACAACGAATGGGGCTTCTCGGTCCGTATGGCGGACGTTGCCGTCGCGATGGGCAAGCTGGGCTAAACGCCCCTGGCCTCTTGAGAATTCGCGCCCGCTCAGGTTATCTGGGCGGGCGTTTTCATTTGCGGCGGAGCTTTCATGACCAACCGGATTGCCATCTTCCTTGGGCTGTTCCTGATCGCCGCCGCGGTCATCGACATCATCCTGTTCGGCGACAAGCACATGATATTTCTTGGCAAGAAACTGTTTGCACTGATCGACTGGGCCGCATTCTGGCGCTGAGGCCCCTCACATTCCAGCAGCGTTCCCCGGACAGCAAAAAGCCGGGCGTCAGCCCGGCTTTGTTTGTTTCCAATGCTGTGAGCGGTTTCAGCCGGTCTTACCCAGCCGCTCCATCAGCTTGTCATTGACAAGCGGAGTGACGAACTTGGACACATCGCCATCCAGACGGGCGATTTCCTTGACCAGTTTTGACGCGATCGCCTGGTGCCGTGCCTCCGCCATCAGGAACACGGTCTCGATCGAGCTGTCCAGCGCCCGGTTCATGCCGACCATCTGAAACTCATACTCGAAATCTGCGACCGCCCGCAGCCCGCGCACGATGATCTGGGCGCCGACGTCGCGGGCGCAGTCGATCAGCAGGTTCTCGAACGGATGCGCCACGATCTCGGTGCCGGTCTCGTCGCTCAGCTTGGCGCATTCCGCTTCGATCATCGCCACCCGCTCCTCCAGCGGGAACAGCGGCCCCTTGTCGCGGTTGATGGCGACGCCGATCACCAGCTTGTCCACCAGCGCGCTGGCGCGGCGGATGATGTCGATATGCCCAATGGTGATCGGGTCAAAGGTGCCGGGGTACAGACCAACGCGCATGGGCGGCCTCCTGCCTTGTCAGAAATTTCTGCGCACGCAAACATATTTGCCGCCGTCATTGCAAGGGGGCAGAAATACGGAGGCCCCGCCTGCGGCCATGTGCCCCGCGCGCCGGCCTCTGGCTCAGTGGCCCATGATCATGTCCTGCAGCGCGTCCTTCTCCATCGCGACTTGGGCCAGCTGCGCCTTGACGGCATCGCCCAGTGTGATGATCCCGACGAGCTTTCCGTCGTCTTCCACCACCGGCATGTGGCGGAACCGGCCATCGGTCATCTGCTGCAGTACCTCGCCGACATTGGACTGACTGGTGCAGGTGACCAGTTCCTTGGTCATATAGTTGCTGACCGGCTCGTCCAGGCAGCCTGAACCGGATTTGGCCAGTTCCCGGACGATATCACGCTCAGACAGAATGCCATCCGGGTAGTCGCCGTCGGCGGAAACAACCACGGTGCCAAACCGGTTGTCGGACATGACTTTTGCAGCCTCGGAAACACTCGCAAACAGGCTGACCGTAACAACACCCGAGCCGGCCTTGGACTTTAAAATCTCTTGAACGAGCACGCTGGAGACCTCCGGAAATAACTTCTCTGTAAATTAAGTGTGCCGCAACGCAGCTTTAAGTCAAGGCTTCCAGCCGGGCCACCTCGTCGCGGATACCCTTGGACAAGGCCTGGGCAAAGCGGTTCAGCCGCTCGCTGCGCTGGTCGCCCTGGTGGCGCACCAGGTGGAAACTGCGCGTCAGGCTCACCTTGTCGGTTAGGATCTTGCGCAGCATCCGGTGGGCCGGAAGGCTGAAATCATGCGCCACGCAGACCGCCGTTCCTTGCGCCGCCATCTTGATCTGCACCGAGACAGAGTTGGACGCCAGCGCTACACGTTCGATCCCGATGTCGTTCAGATAGTCCAGTTCCTTGTCAAAAATCATGTCGGGGATATAGCCGATCATCTTGTGGCCTTTCAGGTCCTCCAGCTTTTCGATCGGCGGATGGTCCTTCAGGTAATGGCGCGAGGCGACAAGGTGCAGCTTATAGTCGCAGATCTTCTGCACCAGCAGTTTGCCCGCCGTGGGTGCACTGACCGTAACAGCCATATCCGCTTCGCGGCGGCTGAGGTTAATGACGCGGGGCAGCGCCACGATCTGGATATCCAGATCCGGGTTCTCCTCTGCGATCTGGGCGCAGACCTGCGGCAATATGTAATTGGCGCTGCCGTCCGGTGCGCCGATGCGGATCTGGCCGGACATGGTGTCGCTGGGGCCGCTCAGGGCTTCCGTCCCTGCCCGCATTGCCTGCTCCGCGGCCTCGGCATGGATCAGCAGCCGGTCGCCGGCGGCGCTGAGGGCATAGCCTTGCGGCGATTTCACGAACAGCGGAGTCTCCAGTGCCGCCTCAAACCGGGCAATGCGGCGGCCGACGGTGGCGGGATCCATCTTGAGGATGCGGCCGGCGCCGGACAGGCTCGCCTCCCGCGCCACCGCCAAAAACACTTTCATATCATCCCACTGCGGATCCATTGGCCCCGGGTCCTCCGTTCTGCTGCTAACCTGGCGTTAACCTTTTGCGTTCCTGCAAAGCCTCTTTGAAATGTTTCCTCTTTTCCGATGTTTTTTGCAAGCCTACGATATGGGCAAGATGAACAGAGGAGGATCCGATGAAAGAACTCGGCCACTTTATCAACGGCAAACTGGTCTCCGGCACTTCGGGCCGCTTTGACGATGTTTTCAACCCCGCAACCGGTGAAGTGCAGTACCAGTGCCCGATGGCCAGCGCTGCCGAAACCACCGATGCGATCGAAAAAGCCGCCGCCGCGCAGCCCGCATGGGGCGCCACCAACCCGCAGAAACGCGCCCGCGTGATGATGGCGATGGTCGGCCTGATGAACCGCGACATGGACAAGCTGGCAGAGGCGCTGTCGCGCGAGCACGGCAAGACCATTCCGGACGCCAAGGGCGACCTGCAGCGCGGTCTGGAAGTGATCGAATACTGCATCGGCGCGCCGCAGATGCTGAAGGGTGAATTCACCGACAGCGCGGGCCCCGGCATCGACATGTACTCCATGCGTCAGCCGCTGGGTGTTGTCGGCTCGATCATGCCGTTCAACTTCCCCGCCATGATGCCGCTATGGCACGTCGGCCCAGCGCTGGCCTGCGGCAACGCGGTGGTGCTGAAACCGTCCGAGCGCGATCCCTCCGTGCCGCTGATGCTGGCGGAGCTGTTCGTTGAGGCCGGCCTGCCCGAGGGCGTGTTCCAGGTGGTGAACGGCGACCGCGAGGCGGTGGACACCATTCTGGACAGCGAGATCATCCAGGGCGTGTCCTTCGTGGGCTCCACCCCGATTGCGCAGTACATCTATTCCCGCGCCACCGCCAACGGCAAGCGCGCCCAGTGCTTCGGCGGCGCCAAGAACCACATGATCGTGATGCCCGACGCCGATCTGGACCAGGCCGCTGACGCGCTGGTCGGCGCAGGCTTCGGCGCG
>JABXIA010000334.1 GCA_013373325.1 Paracoccaceae bacterium | reverse complement strand
CCGCCGGCAATCACCTGGGTCGGCGCAATATCCGGGCCGCCCGGCAGGATGGTGACATTCAGGTCCTCTTCTTCATAGAACCCTTTGTCCAGCGCCACGTAATAACCCGCGAACTGCGCCTGGGTCACCCATTTCAGCTGCAGCGTCACGTCATCTGCCGCCTGCGCCGCCCCCGCGGCCCCCATCATCAGCGCTGCCGCCGTCATCAGATGTTTCATGTCTCGTTCTCCCTATTGATTATGATGTGAAGCTTGCCCGGGTTTGACCATTCGTTCAAAGTTTTTTCTTTATGAGGCCAGCCTTTGCCGGCACCCCGCGCAAGATTTCCGCAAAAACCGCCCCGCAGCCAGCGGGACGGTTCAACTCTCAGCCCCGCTGCGACGGATGCCAGAAGGTAAAGCTCTTCTCGATCAGCGCCACCAGCCCGTAGAAGGCCGACCCGGCCAGCGCGGCCACCACGATCTCCGCCCAGACCATGTCCAGCGCCAGCTGGCCGACGCTGGTGGAGATGCGGAAGCCCATGCCAACGGTAGGCGAGCCAAAGAACTCCGCAACAATCGCACCGATGAGCGCCAGAGTGGTCGAGATCTTGAGCCCGTTGAAAACAAAGGGCAGCGCCGCCGGCAGCCGCAGCTTGAAAAACGCCTGCCAGTATGTCGCAGCATAGGTCTGCATCAGATCGCGCTGCATGGCCGATGTCTCGCGCAGCCCTGCCACGGTGTTCACCAGCATCGGAAAGAACACCATGACCACGACCACGGCGGCCTTGGAATGCCAGTCGAACCCGAACCACATCACCAGGATCGGCGCGGTGCCGACAATCGGCAGCGCCGCCACGAAATTCCCGACCGGCAGCAGGCCGCGCCGCAGGAAATCGCTGCGGTCCACCAGAATAGCCGTCAGAAATGCCGCGCCGCAGCCGATCACATAGCCGCCAAGCGCGCCTTTCAGGATGGTTTGGGCAAAGTCCTCCCACAGGATCGGCAGGCTGGAGGCAAAACGCGCGGCAATGACCGTGGGCGCAGGCAGGATCACCAGCGACACCGCCAGCCCGCGCACCAGCAGTTCCCAGACCACCAGCACGGTGATGCCGAAGATGGCCGGCACCAGCAGTTGCACCGAGCGGGTCTTCGCAGCCGGACTGTTCGCCAGCCGGCTGTTCAGCCACCAGCCCAGACACCAGACAAGGATTGCAAGGATCACCAGTATCATGCCCGCACCCCCATCCGGTTCAGCACCAGCTTTTCAATCAGCCCCAACAGCGCCACCAGTGCCGCAGCCAGAATAGCCGCGGCAAACAGCGCCGACCAGATCTGCACGGTCTGCCCGTAATAGCTGCCCGCCAAGAGCCGCGCGCCAAGGCCTGCAACCGCCCCGGTCGGCAGCTCACCCACGATGGCCCCTACCAGCGAGGCGGCGATGCCGATCTTCAGCGACGCAAACAGATAAGGCATCGAGGACGGCAGCCGCAGTTTCCAGAACCCCTGGTTGGTGTTGGCATTGTAGGTTTTCAGCAGATCCAGCTGCATTGCATCCGGCGCCCGCAGCCCCTTCACCATGCCGACCACCACCGGGAAGAAGCTGAGATAGGCTGAGATCACCGCCTTGGGGATGATCCCCTGCACCCCGATGGAATAGAGCACCACGATGATCATCGGCGCCTGCGCGATGATCGGGATGGTCTGGCTGACAATCGCCCAGGGCATTACCGACATATCCATGACGCGGCTATGAACAATTCCGACCGCCAGCAAAATGCCCAGCCCGGTGCCGATGGCAAACCCCAGCAAAGTGGCACTCAGCGTCACCTGTGCGTGATAGATCAGGCTGCGCTTGGAGGTGATTTTCTTCTCCACCGTGGTCTCCCACAGCTCCACCGCCACCTGATGCGGCGCGGGCAGACGCGGGCGTTCCTGCACCCAGGTGTCGCCGATGGCAAATGTATTCTTTACCACCAGCCCGATCTCCCCCCTGTCCCGGCGTTCCTTGGCGGTGGTGGGGGTGACTTCCATCCCTGCCCGTTCCGCCTGATCCAGCACGCCCTTGATGTTCATCGGCACACAGGCCGCATACCAGAAGGCGATGATGGCAGCGAGCACCGTGAGGACGGCAACAAGGCTCTTCATGACCCCGCCCTCCCTGATCGGCAGCCGCCCGGTGCACAGGGGGTGTACAGGGGGTGCACAGATGCCACCCCGCAATTCCGGCGGGCCCGGCAGGCAAATTCAGTCATCGCTATGCCCCGCCCGCAGACCTTCTCGCACCCGGTGGGCAATCTCGATGAACTCCGGGCTGTCGCGGATGTCCAGCGGCCGCTCCTTGGGCAAGGTGCTGTCGATCACATCGTGGATGCGGCCTGGCCGCGGCGACATCACCACGATCTTGGTGGAGAGATACACCGCCTCGGGGATCGAGTGGGTGACAAAGCCGATGGTCTTGTTTGTCCGCGCCCACAGTTTCAAGAGCTGTTCGTTCAGATGGTCGCGCACAATCTCATCCAGCGCCCCGAAAGGCTCGTCCATCAAAAGGATGTCGGCATCAAACGCCAGCGCCCGCGCGATACTGGCCCGTTGCTGCATGCCGCCCGACAGCTGCCAGGGAAACTTGCCGCCAAAGCCTGACAATTCAACAAGTTCCAAGACTTGGTTAACGCGTTTTTCCTGCTCCGCCTTGGAATATCCCATGATTTCCAGAGGCAGTTTGATGTTCTTGGAAATGGTGCGCCACGGGTACAGCCCCGCGGCCTGAAACACATAGCCATAAGCCCGGTTGCGCCGCGCCTCATCCGGGGTCATGCCATTG
>JABXIA010000307.1 GCA_013373325.1 Paracoccaceae bacterium | reverse complement strand
GACCGCAACCCGGATATGTCGATGTCGGACCTGCGCAAGGCGCTGCCCAAGACCGGGTCCACCCCGACCATGTCGCCCTATTGCGCCGACACCGAGAAATACACCGTGCTGGAGCGGCTGGTGCAGAAGCTGGTGGCCAAGCATGAGGCGGGCGAGCAGTTCGCAGGCCGCGCCATCAAGGAAGTCGTGACCGTGAACGGCGCACGTGTGATCCTCGACAACGGCTCCTGGGGGCTGGTGCGGGCATCTTCCAACACCCCGAACCTGGTGGTGGTTTGCGAAAGCTCCGACAGCGAAGACGAGATGCGGGCGATCTTTGCCGATATTGACGCGGTGATCCGCACCGAGCCGCTGGTCGGTGACTACGACCAGACCATCTGATCCCGGTTCACATGAGGGATTTCGCCTGCTGACGCAGGCGATCCGCGCCCGCCTCCGGCGGGCGCTTTTTCTTTGGCTGAGACGCGATCTAAGGACAGGTCTGCCCTTAGATGCGCCATTTCCAGTGTAAGACGCCTGCAGCCGCCTCAAGGACTTGCCGGGCTATGCCAGGAGGCCTCCCGGCCTTCCTTGACCCGGCCGCAGGCAGAAGGGTTCAGTCGCCGCCCAGCAGTTTCAGCAGCTGGTCGCGGGCCTCCTGTTCGATCCGCTGCTTCAGCACATCGTTGATGTCCTGGTCCGGCGCGATTTCGGTTTCCAGATCCAGCTCCTCGGCCAGCTTCTGGCGTACCCGGTCCTTGGCCTCCTGCTCGATCTCGTCGATCTTCGGCTGCAGCGCCTGGCCGAAGTCCGGCCGGATGTCCGGATTGTCCCAGCTGCCCCGGATACGGACCGGGATGGTCAGCACCTGATCGCTGCCCGCCCGCACCAGCTGCGGCGAGAACAGGTAGTCGATGTCGCGTGCGCCCAAGCCGATCCGGCCCTTGCCCTCGGCACGGAACCCCTTGAGCAGCACCAGCAGGTCCTGATTGCTGAGATTGCCGCCCTCAATCGTGTAGCTGGCGGTCAGCTGGTCAAACACGGTGCTGCCGCCATTACCGCCCGAGCGCATCAGCTGCTCCAGGTCGAAGCCGGTGAAAAACCCCTTCCCTGCTTCCAGCCAGCCCTTACCGCTGAGGGAACGCATGATGGCCGCCACCGAATTGCCGGAGCCAAGAAACTCCAGCGCGCCCAGCGCCTCGCCGTTCAGCCGGTCATAACCGGCGGTCTCCCCCAAAGCGCGCTCCAGCCGGATGCCGTTGAAGGTCAGATTGCCGCCCACCGACAGCCCGCTGCGGTTGTTGGCGACCACCTGGCCCTGCACCTGGCCGCCGAACATCGCCGCGGGCAGGAATTTCAGCACCGCGCGGCTGCGCTCCACTGTCAGGTTCAGCTTGCTGGCGCCAAGGTTCACGCCGCCGGTGCGCAGGCTGTCAAAACTCAGGTCCACCGCCGCATCTGCCAGCCCCAGCGCCGAGGCATCAATCGCTTCCTCAGGCCAGCCGCTGGCAGCAGAGGCACCGCCCGCAGTGCCGGACCCGCTGGCAGAACCGCCCTGCCCGCCGGCAAAGCTGCTGAAATCCAGCGCCCCGCCCTGCAGCTGGGCAGTGATCTTTGGGCGGTCCTTGAATTCCACGTCCGCCGCGCCGGTCAGCCGGTTGGCGCCCAGCTCCACCGCCAGGTCGCGCATCGACAGCCGCCCGTCCGCAGTATAGGTCACATCCGCCGCAAACACCGCCTTCTGCGCCAGCGCATCGGGCAGGAACACCCCCAGCGCCACGCCGGTTTTCAAGGCATCCTGCGCCCCGAAGGTCAGCCGCCCGCTGGCCTCGCCATTGATACCGGCATGGCCGTCAAACCGCCCCTTGCCGCCCGGCGCCGTCACCGTCGCCCCGATCGAGGACACCTCACCTGCCAGGAAGGCGGCAAAAGTGCCGATCTCGGCCTCCACCTCCACCGGCTCCCCCGCCGGGCGCAGGGTGGCCTTTGCACTGGCAGTGCCCGCCGGGTCCGGCCACAAGAGGCTGAGGTCGATGTTCTTCATCTCCACCGGCGCTTCACCGTGGGCTTCATAGCGCAGCGAGGCCCCGGTCAGCTCCACCGCCTCGATCCGCAAGGGCAGCGCGCCGCCGGCTGAGCCTGCGCCGCCGTCAGTGGCTGCGCTGCCGTCCTGAGTCCCCCCGGCGCCGCCCATGACCCAGTTGCCAACGCCCTCGGCATTGGTCGCCAGATTGAGATGCGGCAGAATGGCAGAGACCTCGGTGACCCGCACATCGCCCTGCATCAGGTCGGCGGCAGAGACCCCGATGGTCAGCCGTTCGGCCTGCAGCATCGGCTCCGGCCCGGCCCAGTCCGCATTGGAGAGCGTCACCGCATCGGCCTTGACCCCCAGAGTGGGCCAGAAGGTAAAGCGCACCTTGCCGCCAAACGCCAGCTTGCGCCCGGTCTGCGTTTCCAGCTGATCCGCCGCCAGCCGCGCGATCTTCTCGCCCGGCAGCAGCAGCACCAGCCCCGCCAGCAGCACCACCGTCAGCACCAGCGCCGTCACCACCCGGATTATCAGCTTCATCATCCCGCTCCTTTTTGCCTTGCCCCACGTTCCCCAACGGGTTTTGCGCAGCTTACCGCGTGGGCGGGCGGGTGCAATGCACGAAGCCCCCGCACGGCATCAAAGCTTCGCGCGTTTGCGGCTGCTGGTCAGCGCAGCCGGAACCGCTGCCGCAGGCCCAGGCCGAGGAAGAACAACAGCGGCAGGCTGGCGACGGTCTGGAAGCCGGAGAAGAATTGCAGCACCGCAGGAAGCGCCTTCAATTCCTCCAGCAGGAACGTCCGCCCGAACCCGAACAGCGGAAACAGGTTGGAGAAGCTGAGCGCTATGGCCGATCCCATCGGGCGCTCGATCACTTCATGCGGCGCCGGGACGCAACAACCGGAGAAATAGCCCCAGAAGGCGGCAAAGCCGAAGGCCCAGACGCCCAGAAGCCACAGCGTAGGTCTTAGGATGGAATAGCCGTATTCGGAGAACAGCCCAAACAGCAGATAGGGCAGCCGCTGCCAGATCGAGCCAATCTTGCCGGCGAAGTGCATTTCGCGGCGGAAGAAGAAGTGCTCGTCTTCGGGGAGGCCTTGCTTGGCGAGGAGATGGCGGATGGTGGCGCAGCTTTCGCGTGCTGTTTCAAGGTCTTGCACAGGAGAAGCCGGCCAGTACAAACTGCTGCCGAGCGCTTTCTCCCCATCAGTAGGAACCGACTTCGCAGTGAAGCTGGTTTTATCATGTAAAATGGCACCAGAAAAATTCGGGAATGCATCATGAAATTTCGCACCACGAAACGACGTTGGTTTTGAGAAGTGGCACTCTGAAAAATTAGAGAGGCATGGTAATTCCCCTGTCCTGCCAAAAACCGCGCCTGCAAAGTAAGCAAACCCTTCAAAAGTTGCCAGACCAAAGTGAGCGTTCTGAATAAACTTTGCTGATTGAAACAAGGCCGATTTCTTGAAGCTCGCCTCTTCAAAGTTAGCTTCGCCCGTAAAAAGTGCTTCCCGAAAATCGACATCCACACTCCATTTGGCAGATTGGAAATATGCTATTTTCTTAAATTCAGCTTTCCCGAATTCAGTCCATTGTGAGAAACTCACAGAGGGAAAGAATGCCTTCCCTTCGAACTTCACGGAATAGAAGTACGCATCACGTAGAAACATTGCGTTTGAATAGTTCACCCCACGACAAAATACTGATTCCCCAAAATCAGCAGAACCACAAAATAGCATACCAGAAAACTGCACTCGCTTATAAAACCCAATTTCCTTACATTTAATAAGTCTCCTTGGATCAGGTAGTTCAGGAGGGTGGTCAACATTGGGGTTGCGCCGCAAATATTCCGCAAGGTACCGAGAAGTTATATCGTCTGAAACCTTTTCCCATGCTTCCAGTTCACCCCATGTCAATCGTGAACTCTTTACCACTTCACCCTTTTCTTCCGAACTAAGACACTGACTCGCCCAAGCGTTCCACGCGCGCCGATTTTTCTCGTGCAACTCGAGGTCAACTCTTTTCCCCTCCTGCTCCCCATAAAGCGTCATCAGCACATACCAGGGGTTCTCATTGGCGGGGGTCAGCTTGCGCTGCGGGGCAGCCGGGGCTTCCGGCGTTTTACTCTCGTCACGCATCAATCGCTCTCGTCCTGCAAATCCGCTTTGGTGCAGGCTACGGGCTTTGACGCCCCGGCTTCAACACCGAAGCCCGGCACATCCGGCGAAAATGCACCTCCCCGGTGCACAGAGGGTGTACAGGGGGTGCACGGCCGGCACCCCCCTTTTCCTTGCCTCCTGCCGCATTCCTGATATATGCGCGCGCATGACCCGTACCCCGTCCAGCAACCCGCCCAGCCTCCGCCCTGACCTTGCTCCGGAACCGCAGTTCCGCGAGGCGCCCCGTGACGGCCAGCCGACCCTCGGCATGGTGTCGCTCGGCTGCCCCAAGGCGCTGGTGGACAGCGAACGCATCCTGACCCGGCTGCGCGCCGAAGGCTATGGCATCTCGCCCGATTACGCCGGGGCTGACGCGGTGATCGTCAACACCTGCGGCTTCCTCGACAGCGCCAAGGCAGAAAGCCTGGAGGCGATCGGCGAAGCGCTGAAGGAAAACGGCAAGGTGATCGTGACCGGGGGCCTGGGCGCCGAGCCGGATTACATCCGCGAGCATCACCCGCGCATCCACGCGGTGACCGGCCCGCATCAGTACGAGCAGGTGCTGGACGCGGTGCATTCCGCGGTGCCGCCCAGCCCGAACCCCTACGTGGACCTGCTGCCCGCGGCGGGTGTGAAGCTGACCCCCCGGCACTTCAGTTACCTAAAGATTTCAGAGGGCTGCAACCACAAGTGCAAGTTCTGCATCATCCCGGACATGCGAGGGCTACTGGCGTCGCGCCCGGTGCACGCGGTGCTGCGCGAGGCGGAGAAACTGGTTGAGGCCGGGGTGCGCGAACTCTTGGTGATTTCGCAGGACACCTCCGCCTACGGGCTCGACCGCAAGTATTCCACGCATCCCTGGAAGGGCGCCGACGTGCGCAGCCATATCCTCGACCTCTCCCGAGAGCTGGGCAAGCTGGCCCCGGCAGAGGATCTGTGGGTGCGGCTGCACTATGTCTACCCCTACCCGCATGTGCGCGAGCTGATCCCGCTGATGGCGGACCCGGAGAACGCGCTGCTGCCCTATCTGGACATCCCCTTCCAGCATGCCCACCCGGACGTGCTGCGCCGCATGGCCCGCCCCGCCGCGGCGGCCAAGACGCTGGACGAGATCACCGCCTGGCGCGCGACCTGCCCGGATATCACCCTGCGCTCCACCTTCATCGTCGGCTTCCCCGGCGAGACCGAGGCGGAGTTCCAGCATCTGCTCGACTGGATGGACGAGGCGCAGCTGGACCGGGTGGGTTGTTTTAAATACGAAAACGTCGACGGCGCGCGCTCCAACGATCTGCCGGACCACGTGCCGGAAGAGGTGAAGCAGGAGCGCTGGGAGCGGTTTATGGAGAAGGCCCAGGCGATCTCCGAGGCCAAGCTGGCAGCCAAGGTCGGCCAGACGATGCAGGTGATTGTCGACGACATCGACGAAGACTGCATCGCCACCTGCCGCACCAAAGCCGACGCGCCGGAGATCGACGGCAATCTGTTCATTGATGAGGGAACAGACGGGTTGCAGGCGGGGGATCTGGTGACCGTTGAAGTTGATGAGGCGGGGGAGTATGATTTGTGGGGTAGAACTCAGTCATAGAAGTAGTCAGCGCACAAAAATGTTTGATCGAACAAGCAACGAAACAGATGTTAGAGAGGACTTGATCGTCCCCTTCCTCAAAGAGCTTGGATACCAAAGAGGATCAGCAAACAACATCGAGCGAGAGGTGACTATTAAGTATGAAGCTGAGTTTCTTGGCCGCAAGAAAAAGTCTGATCCACCGTTAAGGGGCCGACCTGACTATGTGTTATCCGTTCTAGGCGCAGGACGTTGGGTACTGGAAGTTAAAGCACCGAACCAACCTTTGGACTCCGAAGTTATCGGGCAAGCACTAAGCTACGCAAAACATCCTGAAATTTCCGCAGGGTATGCAGTTACTACCAACGGAAGGCGATTGAAAATCCATAGCGCGCACCAAACTGCGCTCGACGATCCAATCTGTGAAATTTCGGTTTCCACGCCAGAAGACCTTGCGTTTTCAGTTACTGGTTTTCTTTCCCCGCAAGCTATTCGACGGAAGCTTACACCAGAACAGCAGAGTGCTGGGGAACCTCTAGCAGTAGGATTTCCTGCCCAAGCTACTGTCACAGGCGGTGAAGTGATCTACAAGCGAGCCAGCCATGTGTTGGGAGGCGATACACCCTACCAACTCAGAAGGATTATTGATCAGGAACTCAGAGAAAGAGTTCGGTTCCTTTCAGGTTTTCAAACAACGGTTGCTGGAGGAACGGTTGCAAGAGACGAGAACGGCAGAATTATTGCAAAGCTCGACATACCACTACACAGGGAAGAGTTAAACGCCTTCGCAAGTGAAAACGGCATACACGAAGCTAAGTATATTTGCCTAGAAGACAGAGTGTCATCCGACATCGAAAACCCTAGCACGTTTGATGTAGCTGGAGCTTTTCAAGTCGCTGGCGATCAACCAATCTACGACATTATTTCTAACAGAATGACATTTAACGGTTTTCCGACAACACAGAATTACTATGGAACCGCTACAGGATACTTGGATGAGAACACGTTTTCGGGGACATTCGAAATGGGGTTCGACTGCAAGGTTCATGCGATGGGAATGCAGTTCTCATACACGATATCGACCTCAGGTGTTTTTTCAGTCATTCTATCTTAGTCAGCACCTCGTTTAACCAATAGGTTAGCCTACACCGTAATCTGGGTGTTGATTGATACAAGGGCCGCCACAATAGCGAAGGCGCCACACAAAATAGCAGTTATCTGCCCCTCCCTTCGCGCCAAAACCCTGCTACGCTCTCCCCGAACTGCAACCAGCCAGGGAGAGCGCCCAGCCATGACAGACACTCCGGACATCGCCCAGAAAGCCCCCTTCCCCGTCGAGGTGACGGAAGGAAAGACCTATTTCTGGTGCGCCTGCGGCAAGTCCAATCGGCAGCCGTTCTGCGATGGCTCGCACAAGGGCACGGATTTCGAGCCGGTGAAGTATAAGGCAGAGAAGGACGGCAAAGTGTTCTTTTGCGGCTGCAAGCACTCGGGCAAGAAGCCGCTCTGCGACGGCAGCCATTCCAAGCTTTAGGGTCAGGAGGCGGGCATCAGCCGCTTGAAGACACCGGCGCTGGGGCAAAACTCCGGCACCGCAGGGGCGGTGTCGTCGCGGCGGGCGGAGAGCCACAGGGCGCAGGACTTGCTGCAGCCGGCGCTGCGGCAGCTGGTGACCATACGGGCATAGTCCAGACCGCTGAGGCGCCCGGCCTTCACCGCCGCATCCAGATCAACGCCCGCAGCCTCAGCCACGGCGCGCAGCAGCCACAGGTGGCGGAAGATATTGCCTAGGCCCTCTGCCTCCGCTGCCATGTCCTTCATGCGCCGCGGCCCTTCAGCTGCATCAGCTGGTCCGCATTGCGGCAGCCGGGCATCGGCGCACCGGCGCGGGTATTGGCATCCAGAAAGGCCTCGCACTGCGCGGGCGCATCGCAGCCGCGGCAGCGGGTGATCATTGCCGCCCAGTCCTCGTGGCTGATGGCGCCTGAGGCAAAGGCGGCAGACAGGTCAACGCCCGTGGCCTGGCCCATCCGGGACATCAGGCGCAGATGGTAAAGGGGATCGCCCAGCGGCCGCATGGCATCAGCTCCTGTTACGCGTGGCTTTCGTTCAGATAGCCGAGCAGGTCGCGGTTGCGGCAAAAATCCGGGGCATCAGCGCCCGGGCGCTGGCCCTCAGCCAGCCATTTGCGGCAGGCGCCGACACCGCCGCAGCGGGTGCAGCGCAGCACCGCCTCGGCGATCTCGTCAAAGCGCAGATGGCCGGACACGGCCTCCTCCTCCAGATCCAGGCCAACGGCGCAGGCCATCCGGTCGAACAGTTCGGCGTGGGTCTTCAGATCAGCTTCGGCGGTCATCGCGCATACCCCGTAATCATGCATTGCAGGGGCAGCTTAGCCACGGGCGGCAGGCAGGAATTTGACTCAGGTCAACCGGCGGGAAATTTCAGGCGGCGCTCCCGCCCCGGTGGTCCAGATAGGCGCGCACCGCGTCCTGCACCCGGCGGAAACGGTCACCGCCCAGTTTTTTGCCCCCGTACCAGCGGGTGACGATAATGACGTGATCGGTGATCCCTTCCCGCTCCAGCATCCGCAGAATCACCATGCCTGCGCCGCTTTCGCCGTCATCGGCCTTGAGCCCGCCGGCGGGCAGCATTGCTGCCCAGGTGTTGTGGGTTGCCTTGGCGTAGGAACGCTCGGACTTCAGTTCCGCCAGCACCGCATCCACCTCCCCGCGCGAGGTCACCCGCGCGCCGGTGACCGCGTATTTCGAGCCGCGGTCGGTCAGCACCACGCCGAGCTTTTCCAGCACGGGAGCAGAGGTATCCTTGGGCTCCACGGTCAGTTCAGGTTGTTGCGGTCAATTGTCGCCTGCACCACCCGCACCCGGTCCGGGTTGGCCGGGTGGGTGCCCAGGAACCGGTCGCCCGGATCCGGCAGCCGGTTGAAGAAGCGCACGCCGACGCTGGGCCGGTAGCCGGATTTATGGGTGATGATTGTGCCCAGCTCGTCCGCCTCCAGTTCAAAGTTCTTGGAGTAGGTGCGGGCGCCGACAAAGCCGCCGAAATCCTGCGCAGAGGATACCGCGCCGGCATCCCCGCCCACCAGCGCCGTAAGTATACCTGCACCGGCACTGGCCAGCGCCGAGTTCGTCGCCTGCCGCGCCAGGTGGCCGCGGATGTGGTGGGCCGCCTCATGCGACATCACAAAGGCCAGCTCGTCGTGGTTGGCGATCTGCCCCAGCATCCGCCGGGTGAAGGTGATCACCGGGCGGCCGTTGCGGTCCAGGCTTTGATAAGCGTTGGGGGCGGCGTTCGGGTTCGGGTCGATGCGGATCAGGAAATCGCAGTTCAAACCCTGGGTACGGCTGCGGCATTCGCGCTCTGCCACCGGCTCCACCCGGCGGGTGACGGCGGCAAACGCGCTTTGCGCCTCGCCCGGCGCCAGCCCCTGCACCGGCTGCTGCGGCGCGGTCCGGGCGGGCTGGGGCGCGGGTTCCACCACCATGTTGCAGGCGCTGGCTGTCAGGGCGATGAGACACAGAAAACGGCGCATGGCACATCCTATTGCAATTCGTCCGCACCGTACCGCGCAAGCCTTGGGGAAGGCAATTGCCTGGTGGCGGAAGTTCGCCGTTACATTGGTATGATCATGTGCAATTGCAAGGCCTTGCCAGCAGGCGGTGCGCAGTGCAGGCTGGGGGCATGTTTACCATCGAACATGAATTCGACTCGACGGTCATCACCCTTGTTGACGAGAACGGTGTTCCGCTCAACGAGGACGTGACCATCAATTCCTTTGCCGAATGCGTCACGGTTGAGCAATACGACCCGCGCACCGACAGCGTGCAGAAAATCACCCTCTCGCACCTGCAGGTGCGGGACCTCGCCGCCGCACTGGACCTGCCCGAAGGCGTCTACCGCCTGGTTGGCGAAGACTAGCGCTCAGGACCCTGCCTCTCAGGCAGGCCCGGTATAGGCAAACACCTTGTCCCGGGAGGTTGCGCCCCGGCGCAATTCAAGGTTCGACACCGCCGTGCCCATTGCCGTGGCCAGCAGGCTGCGGATGGCTTCAGTCGCCTTGCCGTTCTCCGGCGCCGCGGTGACAGAGACCTTCAGCGCGCCCTCTGCCTGCACGATGGCATTGCGCGCCGCCTTGGGCGTGGCGCGCACCGCAATCTCCGCACACGGCACGCACAAATGGCTCAGATCCGGCAGGTCTTTCTTTTTTGGCTTCCCCATGCAGCAACACATGCCCTGTGCAGGCGGCAAAAGCCATAGACTTTGCCATCCTCCCACAGCTATCACCCGCATAGCGAAACCCAAGCCCCGCCGCCTGCTGCATTTCCGGCACAGATGGCACGCAAGGCCCATTGGCTCTTGAAAAAACGCCCCCAGCTGCCGAGATAGGCAGCAACAGATGTAAAAAGGTTTCACATATGCCTGCACGCAATGACGCAGCCCTTGACTTTCTGCTTTCGCGCCGCTCCCGCCCGGCCAAGACGCTGGTGGCGCCTGCCCCCACCCGGGACGAGCTGCTGCCGGTCCTGACCGCCGCCGCCCGCTCTCCCGATCATGGCAAGCTGGAGCCCTGGCGCTTTGTCGTGGTGGAGCGCCCCGCGATGGCGCGGCTGGCAGAACTGACAGAGGACTGCGGCCAGCGCCTTGGCAAAAGCCCGGAGGACATTGCCAAGGGCCGCAGCCAGTTTGATCAGGGCCAGCTGGCGGTGGTGGTGGTCGAGGTGCAGAAGGACAGCCCCAAGGTGCCCGCCATTGAGCAGACCTACTCCGCTGGAGCCGTCTGCCTGGCTCTGCTGAATGCAGCGCTGGCCGCCGGCTGGGGCGCCAACTGGCTCAGCGGCTGGGCCAGCCATGACCGGGGCTGCTGCGAAGCCGCCTTTGGACTCGCAAAGAACGAGCGCGTCGCCGGCATCATCCATATCGCAACCGAAAGCGCTGCCCCGCCGGAGCGCCCGCGCCCCGACCTCGACGCAATCACAACCTGGATGAGCGCATGATCTTTACCGCCTTTTTCAAGACCCTCGGCCAGACCGGCGACCCGCGCTTCCGCAAGGTGCTGTTTCTGGGGCTGGGGCTGACCATTGCCCTGCTGATCGCGGCCTGCGTGGGTTTCTATCTGCTGGTGCATTGGCTGGTGGGGCCGGAGGCAGCCTTGCCGCTCCTGGGGGAAGTCACTTGGCTGGACGACATTCTGTCCGTCGGCTCGGTTTTCCTGGTGCTGCTGTTATCTGTGTTCCTGATGATCCCAGTGGCTTCGGCCTTCACCTCGATGTTCCTGGACGAAGTTGCCCAGGCAGTGGAAGACAAACACTACCCGGCCCTGCCCCCGGCGGCCAAGGTTCCGTTCTGGGACGCGGTCAAGGACACGGTGAACTTCCTCGGCCTGCTGATCGCGGCCAACATACTGGCGCTGTTTCTTTACGTAATGTTTCCACCCGCGGCGCTGTTCATCTTCTGGGGTCTCAATGGCTTCCTCTTGGGCCGGGAATACTTCACCCTTGCTGCCGCGCGCCGCGTCGGCACGGCTGAGGCCAAGAAGCTGCGCCGCCGCCACTCCACCACCATCTGGGCTGCGGGCACGCTGATGGCGGTGCCGCTATCAGTGCCGCTGGTGAACCTGGTGATCCCGATCCTGGGCGCCGCCACCTTCACCCATATCTACCACGCGCTGGCGCGTCGATGAGCCGGCGGCGCGCTCCGGTGAGTCGGCGGCGCGCTCCGGCCTGTGCCGGTTCAGGGCCGGCGCCAGCCGCTGCGCGGCACGTCCGGTTCAGCCTTGACGCGGCGAAGGCCGGAATACAATTGCGGAAGCGACTTTAAGGGCAGACCTGCCCCTAAAGCGCTTCTCAGCAGAAAACTTTCTCATCTGGTCCAGCCCTCAGGCCCGCTGCAGCCCGCCGGGCTGGCCGCAACCGCGCCGCGCGCCAGCGCGGCGCCATGCCCAACCGGCCCTGAGGCATTTCAATGCCTCCCGCGCCGGGCGGGAGATCCTGTTGACTTGCTGGCCAGGTACGGAACCGGATCACTGCTGTTCCGGCATCATCCCCATCCAGTCGAAATCATGAACCGAGATCACCCCGGACAGGATGATCGCGCAGATGACGGCCCACAGCACTGCGGCGACGCCGGTGGTGATCCAGGCCTTCTGCTTCAGGAAGTGCTTCTCCGGGGCGCCTGCATGGGTGCCGGGCACCACCTCGCCCTTGTCGCCCTGGGTTTCCAGCCGGATCGGGATGATCACAAGAAAGGTCATGAACCAGATCACCGCATAAAGCACGATTGCGGATGTGATGCCCATTGCCCTGATCTCCCGGATTTTCCCTGCCCCCGCTGCGGGGACAGGGTGCTCATAGCGTCAAACTTCCTCGAGTTCCACCAGGCAGCCGTTGAAATCCTTGGGATGCAGGAACAGAACCGGCTTGCCATGGGCCCCGATCTTCGGCTCGCCGGTGCCCAGCACCCGGGCGCCTTCGGCCTGCAGGTGATCACGGGCGGCCAGGATATCCTCGACCTCATAGCAGACATGGTGGATGCCGCCGGCCGGGTTCTTCTCCAGGAAGCCGTTGATGGGGGAGTTTTCCCCCAGCGGATAGAGCAGCTCGATCTTGGTGTTGGGAAGTTCGATGAACACCACGGTGACACCGTGATCCGGCTCATCCTGCGGGGCGCCGACCTTGGCCCCCAGCGCGTTGCGGTACTGCGCCGAGGCGGCCTCCAGGTCGGGGACAGCAATGGCAACATGGTTCAAGCGGCCGATCATCTTTGTTGTGCTCCTCTCACAAACATTCCTCCACCGCGGTTATGGGGACTTTGCTGCGCCGCGGCAAGTGCGCCAATCCGCACGGGGCACGGCACCCGGCAACAGCGCGCGCGGCGTTAACGAGTAATTAGCCTCGATTCCCTAGCGTCGGATCATATCCCGCAAGGAGCATATGTTATGGACGATTCGGAACTGTTTGCTGCTGCCCAGCGCCTGCCCACCACCCGCCGCCCGCTTCTGGGGCTGACCATCTTGGTGGTGGAGGACAGCCGCTTTGCCTGCGAGGCGCTGCGCCTTCTGTGCCTGCGCAGCGGTGCCCGGATCCGCCGCGCCGATTGCCTGAAGTCCGCCCGCCGCCATCTGCAGGTCTACCGGCCTTCGGTGCTGATCGCTGATGTCGGGCTGCCGGACGGCTCCGGCCTCGACCTGATCCGTGAACTGGCGGACGCCAGCCCGCGCCCCGGCGTGATCCTCGCCACATCCGGCGATCCCGCTCTGGCGGAGGCCGCGATTGAAGCCGGCGCCGCAGGGTTCCTGGAAAAGCCGATCACTTCGCTGGCCGCTTTCCAGCAGGCGGTGCTGTCCAGCATGCCCGCAGACCGGCAGCCATCCGGCCCGCGGCTGCTGAACGATGAAACTGTGCAGCCGGACCTGATCGCCTTCCGTGACGACATGGCCCATGCCGCCGATGTTCTGAACATGGGGCAGGAGGAAAAGACCCTGGCCTATCTGGCGCAGTTCGTGGGCGGCGTGGCCCGCAGCGCCGGCGACCGGCCGCTGGCCGATGCCGCCGACCGGCTGGCCCGTTCGCGCAAGAAGGGCAAACCGCTTACCCAGGACGCCGCCACGCTGGCCGGACTGGTGCAGGAACGGCTGCAGCGCCGCGCGGCGATCTGATATGGTAGAAGCCTGCATCCTCGCCCTCGCCACGCTGGTTATCGTGCTCTATGGCCAGGTCCGCCTGGAAGCCCGCGCCATCCGCCGCAACCTGACCCGAACGGCCCGCGGCCAGGCCCTGATCCTGCAGCCGCGCAGACGCTAAACTCGGACAGAACCGGCCGCTGCCGCCCCGGCGGGCTGCAGCAGAAAAACCCGCTGGCGGCAAGACCCCTCAGCGCCATTCTGCCCATATCGCACCGGTCCGGAAGGATTCGTCTGCGCCCCCCTCTCTTCCCTCACTTCCCGCAGCGCTCCCGCGCCCGCAGCCGCACGGCTTGCGCCGTGCCGCTTGGCGGCCTTGGGCCCGG
>JABXIA010000261.1 GCA_013373325.1 Paracoccaceae bacterium | reverse complement strand
GAGCCTTGCGCTTCCATCACCGCGGCCGAGACGATGTTCTCAGAGGCGATCAGTTCGATCTCGTCGCGCTGGCGGCCCAGCTCCGCCGTGATCGAGGCATAAAGTTCAGGATCGCGCTCAGACAGCGCTTGGGTGAAAAAGCCGGTGTCACGGGTTGCTTCAGTCATGATGGCTCCGTTGGAGTAGGGATCAGAATTGAGCGATTTCCTATAGGAAACATCCTTGCGCCGGAAGCCTGTAAAGCGACATTTCCCTGCGACAGAACGGCAACTATGGCCATCGGCGGAAAGCTGTGATTGTTTCGGAACCAGATGCCTAATACCGGAAACAGATTTCATGAGTTTGAGAATCGCCTTTCTGGCCAGCGATGTTGACGTCGCACAGGATGCGCTGGCTGAGCTGAGCCGCCGCTACGGCCATGTGCCGCCGGATCAGGCCCAGGTGATCGTGGCCCTTGGCGGCGACGGCTTCATGCTGCGGACCCTTCATACCATGATCGATCACCCGGCGCCGGTTTACGGCATGAACCGCGGCACCGTCGGCTTTCTGATGAATGAGTACCGCGAGGACGGGCTGATCGAGCGGCTGGAGGAAGCGGTTCAGGAGATCATCAACCCGTTGTCGATGACCGCAATGGACCGGCGCGGCGAGGTGCACAAGGCGCTGGCGATCAATGAGGTCTCGCTGCTGCGCGCAGGCCCGCAGGCGGCGCGGCTGAGGATTTCTGTAGACGGACGGGTGCGGATGGAGGAGCTGGTTTGCGACGGCGCGCTGGTTTCCACCCCGGCGGGCTCGACTGCCTATAACTACTCTGCTCATGGTCCGATCCTGCCGATCGGATCGGATGTGCTGGCACTGACCGCCATCGCCGCCTTCCGGCCGCGGCGCTGGCGCGGGGCGCTGTTGCCCAGCAACGCGATGGTGCGATTTGACGTTCTGGAGGCGGACAAGCGGCCGGTGATGGCTGACGCCGACTCGATTTCGGTTGCGGATATCGATTGGGTCGAGATCCGCACAGATACGCAAACACGCCATAAAATCCTGTTCGATCCCGGCCATGGGCTGGAAGAAAGACTGATCTCGGAACAGTTTACATGATTGTTTAACGCGGGGTTCACGAGTCTGTGAACCTCCCGGTAACCATTCCGTGCGAGGATTTATCCACAGGCCGGTGCTGTTGGCGCCGCCTGAGGCTGCAAAGCCGATGTGCCGGACCGGCGGTTTTATGTGTTCCAGTTTTGCGATTTGCGCCGGTCTTGCCCCGGCACGCCTGTGCGTATTCCTGCAGGCGGGAAGTGCGGCGCTGTTAGTGAGTGCCATGGGTCAGAACGGACCCCGGGAGCAGCTGAGGCCGTTCCCGGGGACTTCTTCTTGTTCTAAGTCATCGAGATCTGCAGGCTGCCAGGCGGCTGCGCACATGCATGTGAAATAAACACAGGCGCGTGAGGCAGGTGACGGATACAGTCAGGGCTTTCATGAACTGGAATGACCCGTCACCCGGCTTGTCTCAGCACTGCGCGTCATTGCTTTGGCCTGGTCATTCCGCCGAACAGCGGTCTCCGTCAATTGGCCGCGCTGTATTTCTCGTCAGAAAGAGCAGGCGGATAGTGCTGAGGGCCGAAAGGCCACAACGCTGCCGCGGGGCAGGACGCTAGACGCCGCCGCCTGCTGCCATCTTCTCCCACAACGGCAGGCACATGCGGCCGGCCCGGGCCTCAATTGCGGCGCAGGCGTCCACTGCCAGATCCTCGCGCCAGCGGCGGGCAGCGATCTGCACATTGACGGGTTGCGCACCCTTTGGCAGTTCTGCCAGACGGGCCGGGACTGAGGCGGCGGGAAGCCCCAGGAAATTCATCGCATAAGAATAGACCGCGCAGCCCAGAACTTCATGCACGCCTGCCGCGCCTTCTGTGTCACGGTCCGGTTTGAAGAAGGGTTGCGGCAGGAATGGCGAGAGCACCAGCGGATACTCCTCCATGAACAACGACCATTCCCGCGCATAGTGGGTCCGCTTGGCCAACATTTTCAGCAGCTCATCCCCGGCAAATGGTGGGAACTCCTGGAAATAGACGGCAAAGATGTCGCGCACGGTCTGGGAGCCGGCTGCGTCCACATCGTGTTTCATCAGCGCATAGATCTCGCCCATCAGCGCGCGGTAGCCAGTGCGCCCGGCGTCGAACACGTTGGGCGGCTCCACCTCTTCGATTTGGTAGCCTGCATCGCTCAGTGCATCGCGGGCGAAGTCCAATGCGCCCGCGACCTCAGGGTGCAGGTCATAGCCATGGGTGTTCTTGGTGAAGGCGACCTTGATAGGGCCCTCCAATGCTTCACCGCGCCAGGGCATCGGCACGTGGAACGGGTCGCGGGGATCTGACGCGATCAGCGATGGCATCGACAGGTGCAGATCTTCAGCACTGCGTGTGATCAGCCCCTGCACCGACATCAGCTGCGCCAGCAAGCCCCGCTCTGCCGTCTGGCTGGGGTTCCAGGCTGGCACCCGGCCCAAGCCCGGCTTGACCGTGACGGCACCATTTGCGGCGGCGGGAAAGCGCAAGCTGCCGCCGATGTCATTGCCGTGCGCCAGCGCGCCGATCCCGGCCATCACCGCCGCCCCCGCACCGCCAGAGGAGCCGCCCGGAGAAATATGCCGCCCCCATGGGTTATAGGTGCGGCCGTGCAGCGGGTTGTCGGTATCGGCGCGGAAGGAAAACTCCGGCGTGTTGGTGCGCCCGATCACCACCGCGCCGGCCTTTTGCAGGTTCTCCACCACCGGGGCGTCTGCCGGGGCGATCAGGTCCTTCAGCGCGGTGACACCGTTGGAGGTGGCGTGGCCCTGCTGATCGATGTTGATCTTGATGGTGACCGGCACGCCGTGCAGCGGTCCGGGTACCGCGCCGCTCTCGCGTGCCTTGTCCAAGGCACGGGCGCGGTCCAATGCCTCGCTGCTCAGATCCACGACCACCGCATTCAGGTCCGGATTCACCGCGTGCATCCGGGTGATAGAGGCCTGCACCGCATCTTCTGCGCTGACATCGCCTGCACGGGTCAGGGTTGTCAGTTCAGTCGCGCTCAGGCGCCATAAGTCTGCATTTGCCATCTGCTCTTCTCCCTGACCGCAGCCTAGGCGGGCAGGGGAGAGTTGCAAGGAAAACCAGGCGGCAGACCGCCGGAATTCTGCGAGAATTCCGGCCTGTCTCCGGCACGGAAACCTGGCTCCGCCCGCGGGCGGAGCCTTCAAAAAATCCTCGCAGGATTTTTGGCCGTTTCCCGCACCGGGAAACGCGCGCGTTACTTGGCGTAGCCGATGGTCTGCAGCGCCGCGGTGATCTCGTCCAGGATGGCCGGATCGTCGATGGTCGCAGGCATCTTCCAGGGGGTGCCATCGGCGATGTTCACCATGGTGCCGCGCAGGATCTTGCCGGAGCGGGTCTTGGGCAGGCGGTCGACCACCACTGCCAGCTTGAAGGCGGCGACGGGACCAATCTTTTCACGCACCAGTTTGACCACCTCGGACACCACTTCCGCACTGTCGCGGTCAGCACCGGCGTTGAGGCAAAGGAAGCCCACCGGCATCTGCCCCTTGAGGCTGTCGGCGACGCCAATCACCGCGCATTCGGCGACATCCGGGTGGCCTGCCAGCACTTCTTCCATACCGCCGGTCGAAAGGCGGTGGCCCGCCACGTTGATCACATCATCGGTGCGCGCCATGATATAGAGATAGCCGTCTTCGTCCTTCATCCCGGCATCGCCGGTCTCGTAGTAACCGGGGAAGGTGTTGAGGTAGCTTTTCTTGAAGCGGTCCCCGGCGTTCCACAGAGTCGGCAGGGTGCCCGGCGGCAGCGGCAGTTTCACCGCAATTGCGCCCAGTTCGCCGGCCGCAACCGGGTTGCCGCCCTCATCGAGGATATCCACCTCATAGCCGGGCATCGGCACGGCGGGGGAGCCGAGTTTCGTCGGCAGCTCCTCGATCCCCAAGGGGTTTGCCGCAATCGACCAGCCGGTTTCTGTCTGCCACCAGTGGTCGACCACCGGCACCTTCAGCTGTTCCTGTGCCCAGGTGATGGTGTCCGGGTCAGCGCGTTCGCCCGCCAGGTAAACCTGCTGCAGGCAGCTCAGGTCGTATTTCTCTACGAACTCGCCCTTGGGGTCTTCCCGCTTCACCGCGCGGAAGGCGGTGGGAGCGGTGAAGAAGCTCTTGACCTTATGCTCCGAGATCACCCGCCAGAAGGTGCCTGCATCCGGGGTGCCCACGGGCTTGCCCTCGAACACGATGGTGGTGTTGCCGTGAATGAGCGGCCCGTAGCAGATGTAGCTGTGGCCGACGACCCAGCCCACATCGGAGGCGGCCCAGAACACGTCGCCGGGATCGACATTATAGATGTTCTTCATGGTCCAGTTCAGCGCCACCAGCTGGCCCGCGGTGTGGCGTATCACTCCCTTGGGCTGGCCCGTGGTGCCGGAGGTGTAAAGGATATACGAGGGGTGGTTGCCCTCGACCGGCACACATTCGGCAGGCTCCACGCCGTACTGGAAACCGTGCCAGTTCACGTCGCGGCCCGGCACCAGATCTGCCACTTCCTGCTCGCGCTGGAAGATCACGCAGAAGTCGGGCTTATGGCCGGCCAGGTCGATGGCGCCATCCAAAAGCGGCTTGTAGTGCACAATCCGGCCGGGCTCGATGCCGCAGGAGGCGGCGATGATCGCCTTGGGCTTGGCATCGTCGATCCGCACCGCCAGTTCATTGGAGGCAAAGCCGCCGAAAACCACCGAATGCACCGCGCCGATGCGGGCACAGGCCAGCATTGCCTCCAGCGCTTCGGGGATCATCGGCATGTAGATGATGACGCGGTCGCCTTTTTCCACGCCCTTGGCGCGCAGGGCGCCGGCCAGGGTGGCGACACGGTTGCGCAATTCGACATAGGAGATTTCGCGCTTGGTATGGGTGACCGGGCTGTCATAGATGATCGCGGTCTGCTCGCCGCGGCCCTGTTCGACGTGGCGGTCGACAGCGTTATAGCACGTGTTCACCTTGGCATCGGCAAACCACTCATAAAGGCCCTCGCCTTTGTCAGACAGCGCTTGTTTCGGGGTCTCATCCCAGCTGATCGCCTGGGCGGCCTCCATCCAGAAACCTTCCGGGTCCTGTTTCCAGGCGGCGTAAATATCCTGATATCCCATGGTGTTCATCTCCTCCTGCCAATTGCGTAGGCGACAAGGCGGCGGGCGGGCAAGTTTTGCCGCGGCTTCACGCAAGGTTCGTCAAGGAATTTACAGGTTTTGGCCAATTTTGCGCGCTTGATTTACAGGATTTACAAGGCCGGAGGGGTTTGCACTCTATGCGCTTTGCAAAGTGATGTTTGCTGCAGAATATTCCGGAAAGCCGCCACTGGATTGCAAACTTGCAAATTCAATCGCAGCGCTTCCGTGGACAGGGGCGGGAATCACCCGCCTGAGGATTTGGCGTAGCGGGGCAGGCTGTCTTTCAGCTCAAGCCAGCTCACATGGTCGGAATGGAACACATGGAACTTGGGAGGCATCTGGCTGGGGCTCTCCAGCGTGGCTGTGTAAAGGTGGATGTTCACCGGATCGCGGGCCGTCCGATAGGCCATCTGCGTGCCGCAGGCGCCGCAGAACAGCCGCTCGACGCCTTCCGATGAATTGTAAACCTTCGGTGAGGCGCCGGACCATTCCACCGCCTCATGCGGCAGCCCGAAAAATGCGGTGACAGGTGCCGCGCAGTTGCGGCGGCAGTCGGCGCAGTGGCAGTAGCAGCTCCAGGCCGCCTCGGCCCGGCTCTCCCAATGCACTGCGCCGCAGTGGCAATGCCCTCTCATGTCCGGCCTCCCTGATTGGGCGGCCGGCAAATGGGCCGCGCGGTTAACCGTAGTGCGCGACCGGGGTGCCGGCAATGGCGGCCATGTTCAGGAGTCCCCGCGCGGTGATCGAGGGGGAGACGATATGGGCGCGGTTGCCCATGCCCATCAGGATCGGCCCCACTTCCAGCCCGCCGGCCCGCATCTTGAGGATGTTGCGCACGCCGGAGGCCGCGTCGGCATGGGCAAAGATCAGCACGTTGGCCGCACCGTCCAGCCGGGAATTGGGGAAGATCCGCTCGCGCAGTTCCGGGTCCAGCGCGGTGTCGATGTTCATCTCGCCCTCATAGACGAAATCGCGGCGCTTATCGTCGAGGATTTCGATCGCGGCACGCAGGCGGCTGCCGGTGTCGCAGGAGATATTGCCGAACTGCGACTGCGAACACAGCGCGATTTTCGGCGCGAGGCCAAAGCGGCGCACGTGGCGTGCGGCGCCGATCACGGTTTCGGCGATCTGTTCCGGCGTTGGTTCCACATGCACATGGGTGTCGGCAATGAACAGCGGGCCGTCTTCCAGGATCATCATCGACAGCGCGCCATGCGGTGAGTAGGTGCCGCCGCCCAGGACCTGCTGCACATAATTCAGATGCCAGCGGTATTCCCCGAATGTGCCGCACAGCAGGCTGTCCGCCTCGCCGCGGTGCACCATGATGGCGCCAATTGCGGTGGTATTGGTGCGCATGATCGCCTTGGCCAGATCCGGCGTGACGCCGCGGCGCTGCATCAGCTTGTGATAGCTGTTCCAGTAGTCGCGGTAGCGCGGGTCGTTTTCCGGGTTCACCAGCTGGAAATCACGGCCCGGGCGCACATCCAGCCCCAGCCGTTCGCAGCGGCGTTCGATAACTTCCGGGCGGCCGATCAGGATCGGGGTTTCTGTGGTTTCTTCCAAGATGGCTTGGGCTGCGCGCAGCACCCGCTCATCCTCACCTTCGCTGAACACGATGCGGCGGGCGGCGGCGCGGGCGGCCTCGAACACCGGGCGCATCAGGAGGGCGGATTTGAACACCGTCTGGTTCAGCTTCTGCTTATAGGCCTTCATATCTTCGATGGGGCGGGTCGCCACGCCGCTTTCCATTGCGGCCTTGGCCACGGCGGAGGACACAACCGCCACCAGCCGCGGATCAAAGGGCTTCGGGATCAGGTAGTCAGCGCCAAAGGTCAGCTGCTCGCCCTTATAGGCCGCCGCTGCCTCAGCCGAGGTGGTGGCGCGGGCAAGCTCGGCAATGCCGTCGACGCAGGCGATCTGCATCTCGTCGTTGATCTCTGTTGCGCCCACGTCCAGCGCGCCCCGGAAGATGAAGGGGAAGCACAGCACGTTGTTGACCTGATTGGGAAAATCGCTGCGCCCGGTGGCGATGATCGCATCCGGCGCCACCTTGCGCGCCTGGTCTGGCATGATCTCCGGTGTTGGGTTGGCCAGCGCAAAGATAATCGGCCGTTTGGCCATCTTCGCAACCATTTCCGGCTTCAGCACATTAGGCCCGGAGAGGCCCAGGAACAGGTCGGCACCGTCCATCACCTCGTCCAGCGTTCGCAGCTCCGAGGCCTGGGCAAAGGCCGCCTTCTGCGGGTTCATGTCCTCTTCGCGGCCCTCATAGACCAGTCCGTGAATATC
Organism: Paracoccaceae bacterium; assembly: GCA_013373325.1. Lineage (GTDB taxonomy): Bacteria > Pseudomonadota > Alphaproteobacteria > Rhodobacterales > Rhodobacteraceae > Leisingera. The sequence continues at coordinate 10,252 of JABXIA010000261.1, read as the reverse complement.
GCAGAGCCAGATGTTCTCGCGCTTCACGCCCAGCTTGACCAGCATGTTCAGGCAGGCAATCCCCGCCGCGCCGCCGCCGGTGGAGACGATCTTGATGTCTTCAAACGATTTTCCTGCCACATGCAGCGCGTTCTTGGCGGCAGCCCCCACCACAATTGCGGTGCCGTGCTGGTCGTCATGGAAGACCGGGATGTTCATCCGCTCGCGGCACAGTTTTTCCACCACAAAACAGTCGGGCGCCTTGATGTCTTCGAGATTGATCGCGCCAAAGGTCGGCTCCAGCGCACAGACGATATCCGCCAGCTTTTCGGGATCGCTTTCGTTCACCTCGATGTCGAAACAGTCGATGCCTGCGAAGTTCTTGAACAGGACCGCTTTGCCTTCCATCACCGGCTTGGAGGCCAGCGCGCCGATGTTGCCGAGGCCCAGCACCGCAGAGCCGTTCGACACAACCGCAACCAGATTGCCGCGCGAGGTATAGCGCGCTGCGTTGGCCTCATCCGCCTTGATCTCCACGCAGGCCTCCGCCACGCCGGGTGAGTAGGCGCGGGACAGATCGCGGCCGTTGGCCATCGGCTTGGTCGCGCGGATCTCCAGCTTACCGGGGCGGGGAAACTCGTGATAGTTGAGTGCGGCTTGCCGCGTGCTCTGTGAATCGGACATCTGGCGCTCCTCGGAAAGGGTATTGTTTAGCGTTAAACCATTTTTTCTGCCGGAAACATAGCCAAAACTGACGCAAACGGACGCGGCGGCAGCACGGGCGGCGGGTTCTTGCATAAACCTTGCCGCAGGGTCACTGTCCTGCCAACAGATCAGGGAGTGAAAAATGAGCGAAACAATCGCCGAGATCCGCCTGCCGACGGATGAGCTGCGCAATGATATTCCGTTTTATACCAAGGTTTTGGGTATGAAGATGGACATGATCTATCCGGCGGATGATCCCCGCACCGCGGTGTTTTCCGCCCACGGGCTGCGGCTGCGGGTTGAAAAAGGGGCGCCGGAATCTCCGGGCACTATCCGCATTCTGACTGAAGATCCTGATGGATTTGCCGAAGGACAGCGCCGCCTGACCGCGCCAAACGGCACCCGGATCGAGATTGAGGAGCGCCACCCGCCGATGGTGATGCCGGAAACGGTGCACAGCTTCGTGGTCCGCCGCCTGAAAGATCAGGCACCATGGATCATCGGCCGCGCAGGCATGCATTACCGCGATCTGGTGCCGGACCGGCTGGGCGGCTCGATCATTGCCAGCCATATCCGCATTCCCGATGGCGGTCCGGTGCCCGACATGGTGCATTTCCACCGGGTCGGCTTCCAGCTGATCTTCTGCATCCACGGCTGGGTCGATGTGGTCTATGAGGATCAGGGCGAGAAGATGCGCCTGACGGCGGGCGACTGCTTCATCCAGCCGCCGGAAATCCGCCTCCGGGTGCTGGAGGCCAGCGACAACGTGCAGGTGATCGAAATCGGCGTCCCGGCAGAGCATGTGACCGAGATCGACCACGGGATGACCCTGCCGACACCGCATTACCGTCCCGAACGGGAATGGCAGGGCCAGCGGTTTGTCTATAACACGGCGGAAGGCGCCGCGTGGGTTCCGTTCCGCCTGCCGGGCTACATCTGCCGCGACACCACGATTGCCGAAAACACCAAGGGCGTCGCAGGCGTGCAGGTGGTGCGCCGGGGCGACGGCGATCCGCAATGGGCGGTGCATGACACCGACATCCACTTTACCTTTGTGATGAACGGCGCGGTCACGCTGGAGGGCGAGGGCCGCGAGCCGTATCAGCTGGAGCAGGGTGATGCCTTTGTTATCCCGCCGGGCATGAAGACCCGCCTCAGCGCGCCGACTGATGATGTGGAACTGCTGGAGGTGACGCTGCCGGGCGTGTTCAACACCACTCTGGCCTGAACCTGGGGCGACGCAAAGATCTGCATCCGGGGGCTTCCGCTTCCCGGAGCAATTCAGCTATCCTGCGGCATCTTGACCAAATGATCAAAAAACGGGGAATCGCCATGAGCCTCAAAGCCGCCGCTGCTGCTGTCCGTGAAAACGCCCACGCGCCCTATTCCAACTTCAAGGTCGGCGCCGCTGTCCGCTCTGCCTCCGGTCAGATCTATGTGGGCTGCAACGTCGAAAACGTCGCCTATCCTGAGGGAACCTGCGCCGAGGCTGGCGCCATCGCCTCCATGGTGGCTGCGGGGGAGAAAGAACTGGCGGAGGTCTATGTGATCGCCGACTGCCCGACCCCGATCACGCCCTGCGGCGGCTGCCGCCAGAAGATCAAGGAGTTTGCCAGCGGAGACGTTAAGGTCGTTATGGCGACCACCGACGGCGAGGAGCAGGAGGCGACCATCGGCGATCTGCTGCCCGGCGCATTTGATGCGGACCATATGGAGCGCAGCTGATGGACGCCCGCGCCATCAATGCCTGCCTGCGCCGCGGTGAGACTCCAGGTGAGGAGGCGCTGCGCTGGTTTGCCCAAGGCCTGGCCAGCGGCGCCGTCTCGGATGCGCAGGCGGGCGCCTTTGCCATGGCTGTCTGCCTGCAGGGCCTGAGCGTCGAGGGCCGCCGCGCCCTGACGCTGGCGATGCGCGACACTGGCGATGTGCTGGCGTGGGATCTGGACGGTCCGGTGCTGGACAAGCATTCGACCGGCGGTGTGGGCGACTGTGTTTCGCTGCTGCTGGCACCCGCGCTGGCGGCCTGCGGCGCCTATGTGCCGATGATCTCAGGGCGCGGGCTGGGGCATACTGGCGGTACGCTGGACAAGCTGGAGGCAATCCCCGGCGTCTCCACCAGCGTCAGCGAAGACCACCTGCGCCGCATGATGCAGGACATGGGCTGCGCCATTGTCGGCGCCACGGCGCAGATCGCCCCTGCGGATAAACGCCTTTACGCAATTCGCGATGTGACTGCGACGGTGGAAAGCCTCGACCTGATCACCGCCTCGATCCTGTCCAAGAAGCTGGCGGCAAGCCCGGATGCGCTGGTGCTGGACGTCAAGATCGGCTCCGGCGCCTTCATGAAAACCGCGGGTGATGCCCGAGCGCTGGCGCAGTCGCTGTGTGATACCGCCAATGCTGCAGGCTGCCGGACCTCGGCGCTGATCACCGACATGAACCAGCCGCTGGCGCCCGCGCTTGGCAATGCGCTTGAGGTGGCAGAGGTGATGCGGGTTCTGTCCGGCGCTGCCGGCGGCCCGCTGGCGGAGATCTCGGCCATTCTGGGCGGCGAACTGCTGGTGCTTGCAGGCCTCGCAGCGGATGCGGAGGAGGGCGCGTCCAAGATCAGTGCGACGCTCAGCGATGGCCGCGCGGCAGAGCGCTTTGCCAGGATGATTGCTGCCATAGGCGGCCCCGCGGATTTTGCTGCGTGCTGGCGGGATCATCTGCCGGGCGCGGAAGTGGTGCGCGATGTGAAGTCACCCGCTGCCGGGCACATCACGGCCATGAACGGCGAGGCGCTTGGCCTGGCTGTCGTCGCCCTCGGCGGCGGCCGGATGGTGGAGAGCGACAAGATCCATCCGGGCGTCGGCATCTCGGACATTATCCGCCTGGGACAGCCCGTCGGGGCAGGGGAGACCCTGGCCCGCATCCACGCCGCCAATGACGAGGCCGCAGATATGGCAGAGGCCGCTTTCCTGGCCGCCATCGCCATCGGCGATGCGCCGGGCAGCCTGCCGCCGCTGGTTCACGAAAGGATCTCCTGATGCCCCGCGCCTTTCTTGTGGTGATGGATTCCGCTGGCATCGGCGGTGCGCCGGATGCCGGAACGTTCTTTAATGGCGATCTGCCGGATCTGGGCGCCAACACGCTGGCCCATATCGCGCAGGCCTGCGCCGCGGGCAAAGCGGAGGAGGGCCGCAGCGGTCCGCTCAACGTGCCGAACATGGAACGGCTTGGTCTCGGTGCGGCAATGCGGCTGGCGTCCTCTGTACCCTTCCCGGGATTGGACACGAAACCGCAGGGCCGCTGGGGCTGTGCCCGTGAACTCAGCCGCGGCAAGGATACCCCGTCCGGCCATTGGGAGCTGGCAGGCCTGCCGGTGCCCTGGGACTGGCACTACTTCCCCGATCAGGCGCCGTCGTTCTCCGAAGACCTCTCCGCCTATGTTGCGGAGCAGGCAGGCACCGATGGCATCCTTGGCAACTGCCACGCCTCCGGTACGGTGATCCTTGATGATCTGGGTGCCGAGCACATGCGCACCGGCAAACCGATCTGCTACACTTCCGCCGACAGCGTCTTTCAGATCGCTGCGCATGAGGAGACATTCGGCCACGCCCGCCTGCTGAAGCTCTGCGAGGCCATTGCCCCGCGCTTGCACGCCATGAAAGTGGGCCGTGTCATCGCGCGCCCGTTCCTGGGCTCGCCAGAAGAGGGCTTTACCCGCACGACCAACCGCCGCGACTATGCCATTACCCCGCCAGCCCCGGTGTTGACCAATTGGGTGCAGGACGCAGGCCGCAAGGTCCATGCGATCGGCAAGATCGGCGATATCTTCACCATGTCCGGCATCGACACCCTGAAGAAGGGCGCCGACGCCCAGCTGATGCAGCATCTGTCCGACGCGGTGGAGACAGCGGAGGACGGCAGCCTGACATTTGCCAATTTCGTCGAGTTCGACACTTTTTACGGCCACACCCGCGACATCTCCGGCTATGCAAGGGCACTGGAGTGGTTTGACGCCGAACTGGACCGCCTGCTGCCGCGTTTGCGCAAGGGTGACATGCTGGTGCTGACCGCCGACCATGGCAATGATCCTAGCTGGCCCGGCACCGACCATACCCGCGAACAGGTGCCGGTGCTGATCGCGGGGCTTGACGCGGGCCCTGTCGGGCAGGTCAAATTCGCCGATGTGGGCGCCTCCATCGCGGCCCATCTGGATGTGCCTGCCCAAGGGCCCGGCAAGAGCTTTCTTTGACCCCATGGTCAAAACACGCTTGCCTGCCGCGGCCAAGCCCGTAAAAGCGCGCAAAAGCAAACTTTAGGAGTGCCCCATGACCGACCACCTGACCGTTGTTGATCACCCGCTTGTTCAGCACAAGCTGACCCTGATGCGGGACAAGGGCACGTCCACCGCGGGCTTCCGCCGCCTGCTGCGCGAGATCACCCAGCTGCTGGCCTATGAGATCACCCGCGAGATGCCGCTGACCACCACCAGCATCGAAACCCCGATGGAGGAGATGGAGGCGCCGATCCTGGCGGGCAAGAAGCTGGCGCTGGTGTCGATCCTGCGCGCGGGCAACGGCATGCTGGACGGTGTGCTGGAGCTGATCCCCTCCGCCCGTGTCGGCTTTGTCGGCCTGTACCGCGACGAGGAAACCCTGGAACCGGTGCAGTATTACTTCAAGGCGCCCGAGGGGCTGAAGGACCGGCTGGTCATCGCCGTGGATCCGATGCTGGCCACCGGAAACAGCTCCGCCGCGGCCATTGACCTGCTGAAAGAAGCCGGTGCCAACAACATCCGCTTCCTGTGCCTGCTGGCCTCGCCCGAAGGCGTCGAGCGGATGAAGCAGGCCCACCCGGATGTTCCGATCGTGACCGCCTCCCTGGACCGCGAGCTGAACAAGAAGGGCTATATTCTGCCCGGGCTTGGCGATGCGGGCGACCGGATGTTCGGCACTAAATAACCTGCCGCCGCCAGGGCGGGGATTGCCCGTCCTGGCGGCAGTATCCGGCGGCGGGCGTTGAATTGATTTCAATTTATGCAAAAATTGCCGCCATACCGGCCTATTGTCGCTGCGGAATCTTTACTCACAGGCAGGATTCGGGCATCCTGAAGCCACATTTTGTGGGGCTCAGGAATGAAAATAACTAGAATTATTGCACTGGCCATCATCGCGGGGACAAGCAGCGCAGCGGGTATACAGGCACAAACCCTGCGCGACGCCAGCCCGCCCGCCGAATACCCGCCGCTTTCCTACAAGGGGAAGCAGTATGTGGACAGCCGCGGCTGCATCTACATCCGGGCCGGCCTTGACGGGGATGTGAACTGGGTGCCGCGGGTCAACCGCGCCCGCAAGCAGCTTTGCGGCTACGCCCCGGCCCGGGTTGCCGGCACCACCCAGCAGCGGCAGACCGCGTCAAAACCGGAACAGATCACCCTTGAACCCAGCCGGCAGCCCGCGCCGGCCGCTGCGCAGCCACGCGTTGTGACAACCGCCAAGCCGGTCCGCAAACCGCAATCGGCCAGCGTCCAGCCTGCAACGGTAGCGGCAGTGCCCGCGGCCCCCGCGCAGCCGGTCCGGAAAGCTGCGCCAGCCGCTGCAAAAACCGCCGCCGCTGCGCCGCCGCCTGCAGGCAATGCGGGCTGCGCAGACCTGTCCGGCGTCAGCCGCCAGTACAGCAATTCCGCTGATGTGCGCTGCGGTCCGCAGGAGGAAGCGCCGGTCAGCTTTGGCGGGCCGCAGTCTTCCGTGCTGATCACGCCCAACACCCGCGTGGTGCAGACGCATATCTACCAGGACCGCCGTCTCAGCAACAGCTTCCAGGTGCCCAAAGGCTACCGCCCGGTCTGGACCGACGGCCGGCTCAACCCGCAGCGGGCAGAGCGCACGGTGCGTCCGGCGGTGATCGTCAGCAACGTCCAGGCCCCGGCAGGCTATGAGCTGGTGGAGCGGCAGGATGGCCGGATGAATCCGATGCGCGGTGTGCGCACGCCTGACGGCGATGCGCAGATGGCGCAGATCTGGACCCGCGGTGTGCCGCGCAAACTGGTTCAGATGCCGCTGGACCGTCCCACAGTCACACTGCCGCGCGATGCGCGTGTCAGCCCGGCTGAGGCCCGGCCGAAAGGCCTGCGCCTGTCTACCCGCTCCGCTCCCGGTGCCGCGGTGCCGGAACAGGCTGCTGTCAGCCGCCGTTATGTCCGGGCAGCCACCTATGCAGATCCAGCCCGGGCCAAGGCGGCAGCCCGCAAACTGGCGGCTTCTGGCCTGCCAGTGCGTCTTGGCACCGTCAGCCGCAAGGGTCAGGCTTACAAGGTGGTTCTGGCAGGGCCATATCAGGATGGCGGCAAGGCGGCCGAAGCTTTGGCCAAAGTGCAGCGCGCTGGCTTCAGCGGCGCCAGGCTCAGCAAATAAGATACTGAATTACCAGATGGACAGGCCGGGCCGCTGCCCGGCCTTTTTGTTGCGTCCTGACAAGTGGAGGTTAGCGCCGGCGGCAGGTGAAAATGACAGCCTCAAGCGGCATCCTGAGCGGCGGTGGCCCGAAACGCTCCCGTAAGGCGTCCAGAATGGCGCTGGCAACCTCATCAGGGTCAACACCGCCGCGGGCACGGATCTCGTCAACCATCGGATTGCCATAGACCAGTGCCTCGGCAAATTTCTCAGGATCTTCAATTGTCTTGTTCAGCGCGACAGTCTCGTGGCTGATCTCTGACCAGTCTTCCGTGTTCAAATCCGCTGTAACAGATTCCGGGATGCCGTAATGGAACGGCACCTTGTAAAAGCCTGGTGGATCATCCGGGAAAAACTGTGCAGCGACGGCGTCGGCAATTCCGGCAAACGGGTTCCGCGCCATCGGAGCCCAGACGTTGAAGAGATAGTGCCCGCCGGGTTTCAGCACCCGCGCGGCCTCCCGGAAGGCGGCAGGCTTGTCCGGAAAGAACATGACCCCGAACTGGCAGGCGATCAGATCAAAACTGCCATCGCCAAACGGCAGGGCCATCGCGTCGGCGGGCTGGAAGGCGGCATTGGTGGTATCAGAGAGTTTCGCCTTTGCCAGCGCCAGCATCGGCTCGTTCAAATCCGTGATGGTCAGGTTGGTTTCCGGTGGCAGCTTGCGCCGCAGCCGCTGCGAAACGATGCCGGTTCCTGCGGCCAGTTCCAGAACGTCCTGGACGGCAAGTGCACCGCAGCGCGCCGCCAGGTCATCGGCAAAATTGTAGAAGATCACCGGCCCGAGGCCGCTGTCATAGTAACCCGGGATGTCTCCGGTGAAACTGGCTGAGCTTTCTGGCATATCTCACGTCCCCCCCCATGATGCGTTTGCGTAGATTTAACGATCTTAGCAGATCCGGCGCATTCTCGCGATTGGCGGGGGAAGCGGCGATGAGTCAGCCGCAGATGTTCTGCAGCTGCACCCAGTCGCGGTCGTTCAGAACCGGCTCCAGCTCGCGGCCGGCCATCGGGTCGGCCTCGATCAGTCCCAGCACCGTTTCGCCTGTGATGTCCAGCGCATAGGCATAGGGGGAGGAGGGCAGGGCGGCGCGGGCAAACTCCGCCAGAAGCACCTCATCAGGCAGCTGGGGCCGGGGGCTGGAGAGGGTTGCCTCGGAATAGGCATCCAACGCCGCACGGTCCAGCTCGCCGGTGGTCAGCAGCTTGAATGTGGCGCGGAAACCGCCGGCCTCCAGCAGTTCCTGCATCGGGTCGCTGGCTTCTGCCCGGGCGCGTTCCGCAAGGACCGCGCCTGCAGCAACTGCCGGATCCTCGAAATCCTCGACGAAGGAGCGGTTCAAAAGCACGATGCCGCCGGGCAGATGCAGGCTGCCGGGAATGCCGGAGCGCAGGATCGCCAGCTGCCGCACCCCGGTGCGCTGCGCCAGCGCCTTCAGGATCGGCACCGCTTCCGGTGTGGCGCAGGCGGGGCCGGAGACCCGCTCGATGCGCCCCAAGAGCGCCTGTCCGATGGCCTTGCGCTTGATGTCGGGCACCACGCCGACCGCATGGCGCGTCACGGCCCCGGGCAGCCAAAGAACCAGCAGCGCCAGCACCAGGGCGAGGGTGCCCAGGATGCTGACCGCCCGCAGCCGCCCGGGCCGCGCGCGCGACCGTCCGATCGCATTCTGCACCCGGGCAATGGCCTCCAGCATGGCGGTTTCGTCCTCTGCCAGCTCCAGCGTCTCGCCGGGGTCGCCGTCCGGGTGGAACAGGGCCGGGAACTCTCCCGGGTTGGCACGCTCCACAGCCGCCAGCGACCAATGCGCTAGCGGCAAATCGTTCATGCTGGCAATAGTCAGTGTTGCGTCCCCCAGCGAGATGATCACATCCCGCCGCTGCGCCTCAGGATCCGCGCGCCACAGGCCCGCAGCCTCCAGCCGCTCAAATTCCTTCAATGCCGTCATGCAGCTTGCCCGGTCCCCATCCGTATCATTGCTGCCAGAATAAGCGCATAAAACAGGGGCGGCAATTTGCTTTGCCGCCCCTGGATGCTGTTTCGCCGTGAAAAGTTACAGGTTTCTGGCGATTTTCCTCAGTTCGAACTTCTGGATTTTGCCGGTAGAGGTTTTGGGCAGCTCCTGGAACACCACTTTCTTGGGTGCCTTGAAGCCTGCGAGTGTCTCACGGGTGAAGGCAATCAGTGCCGCGGCGTCCTCCTTGGCGCCGGCCTTCAGCTCGACAAAGGCGCAGGGCACCTCGCCCCATTTCTCATCCGGCATCGCCGCAACGGCGGCCAGCAGCACATCAGGGTGCGCCATCAGCACGCCCTCCACCTCGACTGAGGAGATGTTCTCGCCACCCGAGATGATGATGTCCTTGGCCCGGTCGGCAATCTGGATGTAGCCGTCCGGATGCTGCACTGCCAGGTCGCCGGAGTTGAAGTAACCGCCCTTGAAGGCCTCTGCAGTGGCCTCCGGGTTCTTCAGATACCCTTTCATCACCACATTGCCGCGCAGGGCAATCTCGCCTTGGGCTTGGCCGTCCATTGGCAGCACGTTGTGCTCGCTGTCGCGCACCACCACCGGCTCCAGCATCGGCATGGCCACGCCCTGGCGGGATTTTTTGGCCGCAATGCCCGCCTTGTCCAGCGTGTCCCAGTCCTCTGCCTTCCAATAGCATTCGGTGACATGGCCGAAGGTCTCGGTCAGCCCGTAGACATGGGTGATGTTGAAGCCGAGGTTTTCGATCTTCGACAGGGTCGCCGGGGCGGGCGGGGCGCCGGCGGTGAAGACCTCCACCGTGTGATCAAAGGTGCGGCGCTCCTCGTCCAGCGCGTTGACGATCATGTTCAGCACGATCGGCGCGCCGCCGAAATGGGTGACGCCCTCATAATGGATGGCGTTGTAGATAGCTTGCGCAGTGATATCGCGGCAGCAGACCAGGGTGCCGCCGACCAGGGGCATCATCCAGGTGTGGTTCCAGCCGTTGCAATGGAACAGCGGCACGATGGTCAGATAGACCGGGTGCAGCACCATCCGCCAGGACACCACCGTGCCCATGGTCATCAGATAGGCGCCGCGATGGTGATAGACCACGCCCTTGGGCCGCCCGGTGGTGCCGGAGGTATAATTCAGCGCCAGGCT
>JABXIA010000284.1 GCA_013373325.1 Paracoccaceae bacterium | reverse complement strand
CGACGTCATGGTTCTGGAAATCGACGGTGCCAAGCGCCGCGTGTCCCTGGGCCTCAAGCAGACCATGCGCAACCCGTGGGAAGTGTTCTCCGAGAACAACCCCGAGGGCACCCAGGTCGAAGGCGAAGTCAAGAACATCACCGAATTCGGTCTGTTCATCGGCCTCGACGGCGACATCGACGGCATGGTTCACCTGTCCGACCTGTCCTGGGACGAGCGCGGCGAAGACGCGATCCAGAACTACCGCAAAGGCGACATGGTTTCGGCCGTTGTCTCCGAAGTGGATGTCGACAAAGAGCGTATCTCGCTGTCGATCAAAGCCCTGGGCGGCGACAAGTTCGCTGAAGCCGTGGGCGGCGTGAAGCGCGGCTCGATCGTGACCGTGGAAGTGACCGCAATCGAAGACGGCGGTATCGAAGTGGAATATGAAGGCATGAAGTCCTTCATCCGCCGCTCCGACCTGTCCCGCGACCGTGCTGACCAGCGCCCCGAGCGTTTCTCGGTTGGCGACAAGGTCGACGTGCGCGTCACCAACGTCGACTCCAAGACCCGCCGCCTGGGCCTGTCCATCAAGGCGCGCGAGATCGCGGAAGAGAAAGAAGCAGTGGAACAGTATGGCTCCTCGGACTCCGGCGCATCGCTGGGCGACATCCTGGGCGCCGCACTGAAGTCGGGCGACTGATAGTCCCTGGCCTCACGGCTGAAAAAAACGGAAAGCCCCGCAGGTGTCTGCGGGGCTTTTTGCTTCGGGCAGGGATGCTCCGTTTGACCCGGCTGCACTGCAACGCTAAGCACATCCGGTCAGCGGCTCGGGTGTCTTGTCTTGCAACACGCAGGTTCCAAACGGAAAAGCGAAGCGGCGACCCTGCGGTCGCGGCCGGATCTCTATGGCATTGAGACCCTCTCCGCGCGCTATCTGAAACAGACCTTCAAACCCCACGCCCATGACGAATACCTTTTTGGCGTGATCGATGGCGGTGTCCATGCTGTCTGGTGCCGCGGAGAAATGAACCAGGTGCCGCAGGGGTCGGTGGTCACCATGCGACCCGGTGATGTCCACCATGGCGGGGCGGGGAGCGAGGCTGGATGGCGGCAGCGGATGATCTACATCCCTGAGGCCGGGATGCGGGCGCTGCTTGAAGACATCACCGGCCGCGCGCCAGCCGGAACGCTGGATTTCGGGGCTGCTTTCCATGCCCGGCCCGGTCTGGCCCGACGCGTTTCTGCTCTGCATGAGGTGCTGCACGCATCGGATCAGACCCTGTCGCGCGACGTTGCTCTCGATACGCTGCTGGGCGGGCTGCTGTGCGAACTTGCGCCGGAGGTCTCCCAGCCGCCGCCCCGCGGCAGCGGGCGCATTGCTGACGCCATCGAATATCTGCGCAGCCGGGTCGAGGACGATGTTTCACTGGAGGACCTTTGCCGCATCACCGGGCTGCGGCGGCGTCAGACGATTGACGCCTTCCGGCGCGTCACCGGCCTGCCGCCCCATGCCTGGCATCTGCAGCGCAAGGTTCAGCATGTGAAGAACCTGCTGCGCACGGGCCTCTCTCCGGCGGAGGCTGCGGCTCAGGCGGGATTTGCGGACCAGAGCCACATGGGCCGCCACTTCCGCGCCATTACCGGGATCACTCCGGCTGCCTACGCCAAAGGCTGACACCGCGTTTTTGTTCTATATCTCGAGACCCCCGGCGGCCTATCCCGCCTGTGATTGCGAAACAGACGGGGGCAGGCATGACCGTTTCAGAACATTTCATCACCAAGCGCACCGCACTCTGGGCCGATCTGGCGGTATTGGGTGTGGCGCTTGTCTGGGGCGCAAGCTACCCGGTTGCAAAAGGCGCGCTGGAGCATATGCCGGTGCTGCTCCTGATCTTCTTCCGCTTTGCGCTGACTGCGCTGGTGATGGGACTGGTGGCCTGCCGCGACCTGCGCGCGGCCTGCCGGCGGGACATCCTGTCCGGGGCGCTGCTCGGAATCATCCTCTGCACCATCTTCCTCGCGGAGACCTGGGGCGTGTCGATGACCACGGCCACGAACACTGCGCTGATCATCTCGCTTTGCACGATTTTCACCCCGTTTCTGGAATTCGGCCTGCAGCGGCGCCTGCCGCCTGCCGGGGTTATTGCAGGGGCTGCGGTGGCGGTGGCGGGTGTCCTGGTGCTGTCGGGCGGCGCCGGGGCGTTTGGCGCAGGTGACGCGCTGGTGCTCTGCGCCGCGGGCCTGCGGGCGGTGATGGTGGTGTCAACCAAGCGCCTGATGGAGGGCAGCCGCCTCTCCTCGGCCGCGCTGACAGCGGTGCAGGCCTTTACGGTTGCCAGTCTGGTGCTGGCACTGATTCTGTCCCAATCCGGTCCTGCCGGGCTGCTGGCAGGTGCCGGAATTGAAGGCTGGGCTGCCGTTGCCTTCCTGTCGCTGTTCTGCACGATCGGTGCCTTCTACGTCCAGAACGCCGCGGTCCGCCGCACCAGCCCGACCCGCGTCAGCTTCCTGATGGGAACTGAGCCGCTGTTCGGCTTTGCCCTGGCCTGGATGCTGCTTTCGGAACCCGCCTCAGCAACCGCCATGATCGGCGCCGGGCTGATCGTCGGGGGCACCTTTGTTGGGCTGGCGGCAGAGGGGCGGCGCTGACGCATTCCGCTCGGCTTGCGGATGTCAGTTCGGCCGCACCGCCACCAGCACGACGCCCAATTCCTCCTCCAGCTCCTGCAGCTTCTTCAGCTTCTCGTCAGGCAGGGCGGCGGTGGTTGCCTCAACACCTGCCAGCGCCACCACCGGGCTGCCGATGTCCTTTTCGAGGCTCTTGATCGCGTCCAGTTTGTCAGCCTCAAGCGAGGCAAGCGGGTACAGCATCGTTGTTTCCTCCGTGTTGATGACGTCAACTATAGCCGATTCTTCGCGGTGCAGCCCCGAACTGCACAAAAAAGGCCCCGGCGTTTGCCGGGGCCTTATGCGGCTCAGGATGGATCAGGCGTGCTGTGCGCTGTCCGCGTGGGTGACAACATCTGGCTCCAGGTCCCAGTTTTTGCCGTCCAGCCCGTCGATCTGATCGTCCTCGGAGACCCGCAGGCCCACAGTGCGCTCCAGAAGGAAGGACAGGATCAGTGCCGTGACAACACCTGTGCCGATGCAGACGGCAGTGCCCGCCAGCTGCATCATCAGCGAAATCTCGCCATGCTGGAACGCATAGGCGCCTTCCTCAATGCCAAAGTAGCCGCCGCGCGGGGTGCCGGCCTTGAAGACCCCCAGCAGCACCATGCCCAGGGTGCCGCAGCCCAGAAACAGCGGGAACAGCTTGTGCTCGTCAATGCCGCGCTTCAGTGTGAACTCATAGACGGCGTAGGCCGCGAAAGGTGCAACCAGGCCAACGATGAAGGCCTGCCAGGGCAGGTAGACATCAAAGCCGGATGCGCCGGCGACATAACCTGCGAGCGGCCCCAGCAGGGTATAGGCGTATTTGCCGGTGGCATAGGCGATCAGCAGTCCGGTAATGGCGCCGCCGGCCCAGACCATGGCGTAGTTGTTGATGGCGATGCCGACGCTGGTGTCGGCCATGGTGACGCTGACTGCCAGCGCCTCAGGGTCAAAGAAGAACAGGCAGGACAGGATCACCATCGGCAGGCCCGCAAAGATCAGCAGCAGGCCCGGTGCGCACAGGCCGATGCTCGGTGCCAGATAGGCCGAGATCCGCGGATGCGGTGCCATCATGCCGGGGCGCGCGCCCAGTTTCGGGGTGAACACCAGCGCCATGCCGGCCGGGAACAGGTAAACAAAACCAACACCGAAGAAGTCGTGGAAACCGGCATTGGTCAGCGGCCCGACAGAGCCCCAGGTCGCCCAGCTGAGAGCCGAGGAGACCACCGCGGCGACGATACAGGTGATGAAATAGGCCGAGGCCTTCATCCGCTCAGATACCGCGAAATGCAGCAGGATGTTGATGATGCCCGCAAACACGGCCAGGAAGAAGATGAAGATCTGGAAGGTGTTCAGCCCCGGGAACGTCGCCGGGTCGGTGTGATGCGCCAGCGCATTGGTCATGGCGCCGCCCAGCCACCAGTCTTTGATCGAATCCATCATGGTTGCGCCTTCCATGATGTAATACTGCCCGGCCCACAGGCCGAAACCGATGACGTAATAGGTGGCAAAGCCGAGGAAGAACCCCAGCGTCTTTTCAATGGTCGAGTTGAACAGGTTCCTGCGCCGTGCGGTGCCCGCGTCGATCAGCAGCAGGCCGACAACGACCAGGATGGCCCCGACGATGCCGGATGCGTAAAGAATGTTCTGCACCAGCGAATTCAGGGTGACTTGCTGTACATGTATCGTGCTCATGTCCAATGGCATTTCCAGTTCTCTCCAAGTTGGTTTGCTGTCCTGCCGGTTGTTTGCCACCGGCTTTGACAGGCCGGCGCCCGTTGCCGCCAGAGGGCGGATGCGCCGGTTAGATTGGACCAGATCCGGTCAGTTCCGCTGACGCGCCTGGTCAGGAAAGCATGGGCGATGACGGGCGCTTTACAATGAAAAATTTTACCTTCCGGAAATATAGTTTCATATGCGGCATGCGAGGCCGGCAGATGCCGCATCCCGCGCGGCTTGGCAGGGAGAGGTGCCGTCTTCGGCGCGTGACCGGCACAGGTTTGCGGCGCCCCGAATCAAACCGGGCCAGCGCCGCGCGGCAGTGCTGATGCCGCGCTGCGGCGGCGCTTTGCCGCCCGCGATTGGGGCCTTGCGGCCTCAAAAGGTGGTAAAGAGCCGCCGATTTGCCCGTGAAACCTGCGGCATTTTGTTCCCCCGCGCTCGGAATTTTCCTATACTCTCAGAATAATAGCCAAAACATACCGGCACCCTGGGAGGAAAAAGAACATGATCCGCTCTGAGTTGATTCAGAAGATTGCAGACGAAAACCCGCACCTGTATCAGCGGGATGTAGAGAGGATCGTGAACACGGTGTTCGAGGAAGTGACCGATGCCATGGCCCGCGGCGACCGGGTCGAACTGCGCGGGTTCGGCGCCTTTTCGGTCAAGAAGCGGGACGCGCGCACCGGCCGCAATCCCCGCACCGGCGAGACGGTCGAAGTCGAAGAGAAACATGTGCCGTTCTTCAAGACGGGGAAACTCTTGAGGGACCGCCTGAACGGGAAAGCCTGATGCGTTACATTCGCTACGCGGTTCTTGGAGCGCTGGCCATTGTGCTGGTGTCCGTCTGTCTGGCCAACAGCACGGTGGTTGAGCTGAAACTGATGCCTGCGGCCTTTGCCGAGCTGGCCGGTTTCAACTACAGCATCGCGCTGCCGCTTTTCGTGGTTGTGCTGGGCGGCGTTGGTGCAGGACTGGTGATCGGCTTCCTGTGGGAATGGATCCGCGAGCACAAGCACCGCAGCGAAGCGGCCCAGAAGGCCCGCGAAGCACGCAAGCTGAACCGTGAAGTGACCCGGCTCAAGAAGCAGAAGAACGAAGGCAAGGACGAGGTCCTGGCGCTTCTCGAAGACGCGAACTGAGCCGGCAATGACGGACATCCGGGTTAAGATCTGCGGGCTCAGCACCCCGCAGGATGTGTCGGCCGTTGCCGCGGCCGGGGCAGCCTATGCGGGTTTTGTGTTCTTTCCGAAATCGCCGCGCAACGTCTCCATCGCCCAGGCTGCTGCGCTGGCCATCGAAGCCCCGATCGGCCTGTGCAAGGTGGCGCTGACGGTGAATGCTTCGGATGATGAACTGGACGACATCACCGGCGCGGTGCCGCTCGACATGCTGCAGCTTCACGGCAAGGAAACCCCGGAACGCGTGGCAGAGGTCCGCACCCGCTACGGGCTGCCGGTGATGAAGGCGGTGGGCATTGCCGATGCCGCCGACATTCCCCAGATCGCGCTTTACGAACAGGTGGCGGACCAGCTGTTGATCGACGCCAAGCCGCCGAAGGAGGCAGAGCTGCCCGGCGGCAACGGTCTTGCTTTTGACTGGCGGCTGCTGGCAGGGCGCAAATACTGGCAGAAACCCTGGATGCTGGCCGGCGG
>JABXIA010000236.1 GCA_013373325.1 Paracoccaceae bacterium | reverse complement strand
CCGATCTTGCCGATCTCGTCGCCGCGGCTGGCCGCCGTGACCTCAGTATCGAGATCGCCGGAGGACACGGCCTCCATATCGGCGCAGATCCGGTCAATCGGACGCGTCACAGACCGCGCGAAAAGCCAGCCGAAAAAGGATACCAGCGCGGCGCAGATCAGGGAGACCAGGATCATGAGTTTCTGCTGGGCAGCAGCGGGCGCGAGGATTTCATCTCTGTCAAGTTCCGCAACCAGAGCCCATTTGAGGTTGCTGAAAGTAACCGGTGCCGAAACCGCCGCACCGGTGCTGCCGCCGGCCAGTGCGGTCGAAGGGTAGAAGCTACCGCCTACCGCGGCGTCACCGGTACTGGCTGTTTCAGAAGAAGCAGTAAAGGCATTCACAAGGTGGGGGCGTTTCCCAAGATCGCCTAGAACGCTGTGGCCTCCGTCCTGGCGGGATGCGGTTCTGGCTTTGAAATCCCGCCCTGCAAGGTAGACGTCCAGTGTTTCCAACTCGCCGCCGAATTCCGTAATAATTGCTGAAATCTCATCAATCGCGACCTGAACCGCAAACACGCCAATGAAACGTCCGCCGCTGTCTTGAATACGTGTCGCGGCAAAGGCAGCGGGTGCGTCCGCGCTCGGTGCATAAGGTGCAATATCAGAGAAATAGACATTCTCTTTCTCACCTTCCGCAGCAAGCTGGAATGCTTTTGCCAGACCTGTTTCATTGTATGGGCCGGACCTCAGGTTGGTGGCGTAGTCGGCTTCTTTCGCGACCGAAAAAATTACGTCACCCTCTGGATTGATCAGGAAGATGTCGTAATAGCCAAGCCGTTCCATCATTCCGGCGAATGCCGGGTGGTTCCGTTCAAAGTGAATATCGTAGGGTGATGACGCTGACGTAAACATCGCCAAATTGCTGACCTCTTCCTGGCCGCTGCCGCTGCGGCTGCCCCAGGTTACGCCCATGTCTTTCATTGCCTTGCCCGTTGAAGGAACGGCGGAAACTGTGAGAATCGCCGCTTCAATAGATTTCAAGTAGTTCTTCAGCGCAGTCTCACGGTCGCGCACCAAGGATTGCAAAACAATCTCTGCATCATGGACGACACTGCGCTGGAAGTAGCTTGTACTGAAGCTAATCAGGACAAGGGTGACCGTCAGCGCTGTACCCACGACCAGAAGGGGGAGCTTTTGGGAAAGTTTAAAAGTCTGCAACATTTTCAACGTAACACCTCCGGCAGGCATCCGCCGGCATAGAGCCGGGGCAGGGTATTTAGACTAGGCCTGATACAACGTCAGATTGATTTTCGATCAGTTAACGCTGGAGAAAATGGCGAAGAAAAATTTCATAATGATTGGTTTTTCTGGGTGCCGCTGCCCTGCTTCGGCAGTCACTGACTATTCTGGCGTTAACCTATTGGGCATGTCAGCAAACGCGGGACTTGTTAATGGCCACCGGCAGACGTTCGCTGAGAAGGGGTGGATTCGTTAACCTTTTGCTGTTCCAGGGAGTTCGCCTTGCGACAGCCAGATGCGTTGCCGGACGGATTTCGCCATGGATGAGCTGCAAAATTTTCTTTTGTTGTTCTTGGTTTGGAAAAAATATTTACGCTTTGTTTACTTTCTCTGGCCAAGCGGTGGGCTTTTTTGCCATGGTTAAGCATCAATAACCGGGGGGTTAGGGAATTGTTAACGCTGCCGCATTCTGTCCACCTTTTGGTCTCAGCCCGGCAACTTTGGGTCTCATTCCAGCCGCACGCTTGAATGACGATGCCCTTGTGGGAACCTGGAGTGGGTTATGAGACTGACTATTGCTGCAATTGCGGCATGCCTGTCCTTGGGCATGCCCCTAGGCGCGGCTGCGGATGAGCCGCGGGCACGTGCCGAATCGACACAGGGGCTGGAAGCTGTTGGCCGGCTGAACATCGCCAACAAGAGCATGTGCACCGGTGCGCTGGTGGCACCTAATCTGGTGCTGACTGCAGCGCACTGCCTGTTTGATCCACGGACTGGTGCGCGGGTTGATCCGCAAAGTATCTGGTTCGAGGCCGGGTTGTCAGGGCGCCGCGCTGTTGCATTGCGCCAGGTGGTGAAGGCGGTTGTGCATCCGCAGTACCAGTACCGTCCGTCAGGGACGCATCAGATCGGGAACGATCTGGCTGTATTGCGGCTGGACCGCCCGATCAGCAGCCGCCAGATCGAGCCGCTGGCCATGCATGCCGGTGCCGAACGCGGTGATGTTCTGGATGTGATGTCTTACACGCAGCATCACGCAACCCGGCCCAGTCTGAAACGATCCTGCAGTGTTCTGGCACGTAAAAGCCGGACACTCGTGATGTCGTGCCTGGTGGATTTCGGGGCCTCCGGGTCGCCTGTCCTTGAGCTGCGCCCGGGCCAGGCGCCGCGGTTGGTCTCGGTGATTTCCGCCAAGGCAGCCATGGGCCGGCGACCGGTGTCTATCGGAACCGCCTTGGATGCCACGCTCACTGATCTGATCCGCCGCGCCGGCTGAATCCACTTGCCTGCAGGCCAGCGTTCTGAATCTGTCCCTGACCGCGGCAGTATCTTCACGTTCTAAGGTTCTCGCAGTGCTTCACGGGATTTGTAGAGCGGCTTCAGCAGGTATTGGAGAACCGTCTTGGACCCGGTCTGCAGCTCTGCCGTGGCCCGCATTCCAGGGCGTATTTCAATTGACTGCTGACGCTCCGTGAACCCGGATTTGTCTACCCGCACCGTCACCCGGTAATAGGGGTCAGCGCGCGGATTGCGCTCGTCCTCGAACGTATCGGCCGAAACGAAATCCACCTTGCCGCGCAGCGAGCCGTAGATCGTGTAGTCATAGGCAGAAAGCTTGATTGTGGCGTCCTGTCCGGGTTGCACGCTGGCAATGTCCTCGGGTTTTACCTGCGCCTCTACAAACAGCTCCTCTCCCAGCGGGATGATCTCCAGGATTTCCTCTCCGGGGCGGATCACGCCGCCAATGGTCGTCACGGCCAGGCTGTTCACGATCCCCGCCATGGGGGAGGTGATGATGGTGCGGTTCAGCTGATCGACGGCCAGCCGCTGCTCCTGCCGCAGAGTGGTCAGATCGCGCAGGGTCTGAGCGTATTCCTCGGCCTGCTCCAGTTCGGCTTGGGTGCCGATTTCATTGTATTTGGCGCGGGCATCGGTGGCGGCCTTGCGGGCCTTGTTCACTTCGATCAACGCTACGATCTTCTGCTTGTAGAGGCGCTCCATGTTCGCCAGTTCGGCGTTCAGCTGATCCATGATCTGCCGGGCGCTGTCGCGGCGGCTGGCAAAATCGGTCTGCCGTGCGGCCAGCAGGCCGCGCTCTGAGGCGAGGATGCCGGGAGAGCGTTGTGCCAGCATGTCCGGCACAACAAACTCGAAGGCGCCTTTTGTCTGCGCTTCCAGCCGGTGGCGCCGGATCTCCAGCGCATCAATCTGGTTTTGCAACTCATCGGCAGCGGTGCGGAACTTGGTGTCCTGCAGCTTGGCCAGCACCTGGCCCGCAGTCACGATGTCGCCCTGGCGCACATGCAGCTCCGCCAAGATACCGCCCTCCAGGTTCTGCACGATTTGCGCGCGCGAGGAAGAGACCACCTGTCCCTCACCGCGCACGATCTCGTCGATGGAGGCAAAGGCTGCCCAGATCAGGAAGGTCAACACCGCGGCCAGCGCCAGATAGATGATACGGCTGGCACTGCGCGGCGTCTGTGCATCGCCGTAGGGGTCGTGAAGCGCCATGCTCATTTGCCCTCTCCTGCGGCCAGATGTGCCAGAACCTGATCGCGCGGGCCATCCACGACCATCCGGCCGGACTGCAGGATCAAGGTCCGGTTGGTCAGTGACAGGATCGGCATCCGGTGTGTAGCGATAACCGCGGTGCGGCCCTCCAGCCAGCTTTCCAGGCGGCTGACCAGGGTGCGTTCCAGAGTCTGGTCCAGCGCCGCGGTGGGTTCATCCAGCAGCACGACAGAGGGGTTCTGCAGCCACAGCCGGGCCCAGCCGATCGACTGCCTCTGTCCGATCGAGAGGCCATGGCCGCCGTCGCTGATCTCCAGATCCAGCCCCTTGTGGTGGTTGCGCACGTGGGCGCCGAGACCTGCGAACTCAAGCGCCTCCATCAGCCGGTCGTCGTCGCGTTCCAGTTGGTTGAGGTTCAGGTTATCGCGCAGAGAACCTGCAAACAGCCGCACATCCTGGCTGAGGTAGCCGATGCTGGTGCGCAGGTCACGTGGATCGATCTGCGCCATGTCGGTGCCATCCAGCAGGATGCGGCCCCGGTCGGGGGCATAGAGGCCGGACAGGAGCTTGAGCAGCGTGGACTTGCCGGAGCCGTTGACGCCGAGCACTGCGACACGCTGGCCCGGCGTGACCGCCACCGCCTGAACGTCTAGCGTCGGGGCCGCGTCATCCTCATAGCGGAACAGGATCTCGCGCAACTCGACCCGGCCCTCGATCTTCTGGCGGCGCAGATAGGTGCGTTCTTTCTCTTTCTCCTGCGGCGCTTGGGCGATTGCGTCCAGCCCCTCCAGCGCCGCCTTGACATTGCTCCAGCGCGCCAGGGTGGCGGCAAACTGGGTCAGCGGCGCCAGCGTCCGACTGGTCAGGATACCGGTTGCGATGATGGTGCCGACGGTGAACTCTCCGGCAAATACCAGCAACGTGCCAAGTACGACCGCAGTGATATAGGTGGCCTGCTGCACCCCTTGCGACCAGTAGGTGAGGGCGCTGGACAGCTTGCGCTGCTCTGTCGCGGAATGCGACGACAGCGTGTTCAGTTCGTCCCACAGCCGCAGCACCCGCTCCTCGCCGCGCTGGGTCTTCACTGTATCCAGTTCCGTGACCACCTCGTGCAGCAGCCGTCCAGCCTTGGCGTTGGCGCCCTGGGTCTGGCGGGTGTAGGCGATCATCCTCTTCTGCATGAAATAGGCAGGCAGCAGCATCAGGATGCCGCCGACAATGATCACCCAGACCACCGGCCCGGCGATAGAGGCGACCAGCAGCAGGAAGACTGCAATGAAGGGAATGTCCGCGAGGGTCGAGATGGTCGAGGACGTGAAGAACTCCCGTACCGAGCCGAAATCGCGCATCGCGGCAAACAGGCCGGAGGGCGGCAGCGGCTTTTTGTCGGACCTCATGCCGATCAGACGGCGCATCAAATTGTGCTGCACCGACAGCTCAATCTGGCGGCCTGCGGCATCTGTCAGCCGTGCGCGTGCCAGTTTCAGCATCGCTTCCAGTGCAATTGCCAAAAAGGCACCGACGGCCAGCACCCACAACGTGGCGTGCGACTGATGCGGCACCACCCGGTCATAGACTTGAAGGGAAAACAGCGCGACCGACACCGCCAAAATGTTTGCCACCAGCGAGCCCAGCATGATCTCCCCCACTTGGCGGCGGTATTTGGGGAACTCGCTCCAAAACCAATGGCCCGGGTCGATCTGTGGAGTATGCTTGGCTGCCATCTGTTTGAGCGATGGGCGAGCCGACAGCACAGTGCCGGTGAAATAGGGGCTGAACTCCGCCAGCGGAACCTCGGTCCGGTTGTCCGGGCAGGATGTGTCATAGATGGTCAGCGCATCGTCGGCCTGACCCAGAACCAGCACGCATTGGCCGCCGGACATGATTGCCAGAGCGGGCCATAGCGCGGGGGTAAGGCTTTGCTTTTCCAGCACCTTGGGCTGCAGGCCGACGGATTGCACTGCCTTTGCCAGCGTGTGCAGCGACAGATCGCCGGGCGTCTCCTGCCACAGGAAGGCGGCGACATCGCTGACGGGCACGTCGCTGCCCTTCAGGGCGGATAGGGTGGCGATCAGGCTGGCCCGGTGCTGGATGCGGGCAGCGGCGCCTTCCAGCAGGGAGCCAACCTCGGGCTGTGCGTCCTGCGGCTTGGGCCGGTTGTCTGTCTTCGGCTTGATCTGCGTGTTTGGCCCGGGGGCCGCGGCAGGGGCCGGGGCATTGGCGGGTTTCATCCCTTCCTGCGCAGCAGTCTTGGGCGCGGCAGCGGGAACGGCCCGCAGAACCGGTTTGCTCCCCGGCGCGGCCTGAGGGCAGGGCGGCTTTTGCGTGGTGTCGGTCAAATCTTGTCCCCATCAGCCAGAAGCCCCAGGTCGCGTGCCAGTTCCAGCTGGATCAGAACCACCTCGTATTTTGCGTCGATATAGGCCTGCTCGCGGCGCACCAGCTCTTCATAGACCTGGATCACTTCCATTACCGGACGCTGACCTGCCTCGAATTGCTTCTGGAACAGCTCATATGTTTCGCGGCTGCGGCGCACCAGCATGGCGGTCTCGCCCTCCTGCCGCTGATAGGAGGCGATTTGCTGCACTTGGCGGCTGTAGGCGCGCCGGGCAGCTTCCTCAGCTTCTCCCACCTGACGCTTGGCGGCTTCCTTTGAAGCTTCCAGAGCCTGAATCGCAGCGGGTGTGCCCAGCCCCAGCGGCTGTCCGGTGCCCAGGGTAATACCGGCACCCGACCCGTCCGTGGTTACATTTCCAGCCGCGGAAATCTGCGGCAGGAGCCCGGCGCGGCCGGATCTGGCCTGGGCAATGGTGCGCTCCGCCTCGGCGCCGACCTTGAGCACTGACAAGAACTGGCCCTGTTCGGGCGGTGTGCCAATTGACAGATGCGAAGGCTTCTGGCCGAAACTCTGCCCCGTCATCGCCTGCAATTCAGCACGGGCAGTGGTTGCTGCGTCCCGGGCGGTGGCAGTGGCGGTGCGGATGCCGCTGATTTTGCTGTCCACCACGTTCAGGTCGGCGCGGTCGGAAACACCGCCATCGACGCGGCCCTGCACAATGCGGCGGAATTCCTGCATCCGGCGCAGGGCTCGGTCGCCGTAAGCGGACTTCTCATCCCCGCGCAGGGCTGCGGCATACAGCCCGACGGCGGTTTCCACCCGGCCGTTCATGTCCTGTGACAGGCTGACAGCAGCAACTTCCACATCGGCGGCAGCAAATTCGCGCTCCGCCTTGCGGCGGCCGTTGTCGAACAGCACCTGTTCAATCAGCAGCCCGGCAACCAGATCGCCGAGATCCGTCAGGCTGACGGACGGCCCCAGCGTCGGAAACCAGTTCTTGGAGGCGGCCTCGGCGCGCAGCTTGGCGCTGATCAGCTCTGCCTCGGCTGCACGAGAGGAGGCGGTGATTGCTGCCGCGGCCACCTGCCCATAGGCGCTGTCTTCCGCCAGCAGCGAGCGGCGCTCCATCAGGGCGCTGATCACCTCGGATGAGGTTTCGCCGGTTTGTGCGAAATTGCTGCGCGGCCCGCTGTCTTGCGCATCGTCAAACGACGGCGGTGCGCAAGCCGATAGGCTGCACATCGCTGCGATGGCGCAAAGAAAGCGTCCCGGTTGCATCCTGCTCTTCGCCCTTTTGCTCAAGGCTTTTAATGTCTTGGGTCCGGCGGCAGATTGCACCCCCGGACCAGGAGATCAGATCACGGTGTTGACGTCTTCATCGACCAGGATCGTGGTGCCGTCGGTGCCCAGCGTGTAGACGTCGTAGGTTTCGCCGTCGATGGTCTGGCTGCCATTGGCGGTTGCGCCTGTGATGGTCAGCGTGTCATCCGAGCCGCCATGCACAGTCAGCGTATCGGAGTTGCCGGAAAGCGCGTTGATGTCGGCCTCAGTCAGCGTCAGATCGACGTTGTCCGCATGCACCAGGTTCAGTTCGTCGATGTTGAACTGCGACAGGCCCGCGTGATCCAGCACGGTGGCATCCGCACCGTCTTCAAACACCACCATGGTGCCTGAACTGTTGCCTGCATCATCAACGCGGTTCACCACCAGGTTCGACCCGTCCGGCACCGTGTCATCAAAGCTGAAAAGGGTGCTGCCGCCGCCAAGATCGGTGGAGGTTCCAGTGACATCCTCCACGGCTCCGCCGCTCGTCAGCTCATGCGCGGTATCACTGTCCTCATAGTCATCGCTGAAGAAGCCGGTGACACCGGCGCCTGTGTCGATGATATTTCCGACATTCGGCGCGTCGTAGTCCGTATCGACCTCAAAGGTCTCGGTCAGGGTTGCGGTGTTGCCTGCCGGGTCAGTTGCAGTGATTGTCGCGCTGCTGCTGTAGGTTCCCTCGGGCAGATCGTCTGCGTCGAACGCCACGCTCCAGTTGCCACTGGAATCCACGCTTGCACTGCGGGTCAGGCCTTCGATGGTGACGTCGACCGAAGAACCGGGCTCGACGGTTCCGGTCAGGGTCAGCCCTGCAGCGCGTTCGGCGATGTTGACGATGTCATCACTGGCGATGCTGTCTGCCTCAAACGGCACCACTTCCGTATCGATGGTCAGGGTGTCGGTGATTTGGGCTGTGTTGCCGACAGCGTCCGTTGCTGTGACGGTGACATCTGCTTCATAGCTGCCTTCAGGGATGTCTGAGGCCGCGAAGTCGACAGTCCAGTTGCCGCTGCTGTCCACAGTTGCGGTTTCGGTTGCGCTGCCCAGTTGCACAACCACCGTAGAGCCAGGCTCTACAGTGCCTGTCAGGGTCACGCCGTCGCTGTGCTCGTCTTCGTTGACGACACCGTCGCCTTCGACGCTGGCTGTATCCACGGTGAGGGGATCGACCAAAGTGTCCACGCGCAGGTCTGCAGTGGCCGTCGCTGAATTGCCCGCAGCATCGGTAGAGGTGACACTGACTGTGGTGTCATATTCGCCAGAGGGCAGGGAACCTGCTTCGAACTCCGCAGCCCAGTTGCCGCTGGCGTCCGCGGTGGTTGTGCGGGTCACGCCTTCGACTGTCACGCTGACCATGGCGCCTGCTTCGGCAGTTCCGGTCAAGGTAACCCCGGCGGCGGCTTCCGCATTGTTGACGATGTCGTCACCGCCGGCCTGGTTCGCATCAATCGCCACCGATGTGACGGTGTCCACCCGGACTGTTCCGGTGACGGTTTCGGTGTTGCCATAGGCATCGGTCGCCGTGGCGGTCACGTCAGCGTCGTATTCACCCGACAGGATCTCAGATGCTGCAAAATCGGCGCTCCAGGTGCCATCGCTCGCGGCTGTAACCGTGCGCGTCACTCCCTGAAATGTGACGTCAACGGTTGCGCCTGCCTCAGCGGTGCCTGTCAAGGTCACTCCGTTCGCAGCCTCTGCACCATTCACCATGTCGTCGCCGCCGGCCTGGCTATCGTCAATTGCAACGGTGGTTTCTGTATCGATGCGGATGGTCGAACTGGCCGATGCCGTGTCGCCGGAGGCGTTTGTCGATGTAACGCTGATCGGCGCATCATACTCGCCGCCGGTAATTTCGGAAGCAGCGAAGTCTGCGCTCCAAATCCCGTCATCGGTGGCAGTCACCGTGCGGGTAACGCCTTGAAATGTCACTTCCACGGTGGAACCGGCTTCGGCGGTGCCTGTCAGGGTTACCCCGGATGCAGCTTCGGCACTGCTGATTGTATCATCGCCGCCAGCCTGGCCGCTGTCGATGGTTACAAACGTGTTGCCGTTGGAGCCGCCGCCACCACCGCCGCCACCGCCGCCGCCACCACCGCCGCTGCCTCCGCCGCCGGCGAGGGCCGCGGCGCCAACTACCCCTGCTGCAGCGCCGGCAGCGCCGAGACCGCCGAACAACGGAGCAGCCAGCGGCGCAACCACTGGCTCAATCCGATCAACGTCCAGAAAGACCATGTCGTCATAGGCGCTCCACTTGCCGGTCAGGTCGAGCGGCTCGTAGGTGGCAAACAGCATACCGCCGGATTTGTCCTCCAGCACGACCTCTATGAATTCGCCTTCCTGGCTAAGGAACAGGTTTTTGCCGCCCGCCGCGCCGAAGGCATAGTAGTTCTCCAGCACCAGCTCCTGGCCGTTTGCCAGCATGATATGAAGGTTGTTTCCCTGCCGGGAGTAACTCTCAACATCGGCGGGCCTGAGGTTCAGCGAGATGTCCTTGGAATGTGACGCATCAAGGCTTGCCGGCGTTCCCTCGGAAAAGTTTCCATGCTGTGTAGTGCCCGCCATGTCGCGGGTGATATATGCGACCGTGCTCATAAACTTACTGCCCATCTATAAGCGCCGCGGCCCGGAATTCGGCCGTCGGCGTGTGGTTTCATTGCCTGTGTTTTTGCCCAGCTGCCGTCTTTTGCGGCTATTTTGAGGCCACAATGTGACAATTTTTCCCTGTCTGTCCAGTATTTGTGCTCCGCAACTGAGGAGATTTGGTCACCAACCGTGTCCTGGCTGCCGCAGATTTTCTAAGGTTTTTCACGCTTGTGTCATGCCTCTTCGGCCATTTTTGCGTGCGGAAGCCGCGCTGAGGCGGGGCGCGGATGCCCAATCAATACAGTCCAAGGAGTGAGGCGCAAGCGCAGAGGACCGCTTCTTTCTGAAGCACGTTACGGCAAGGGCAATTGGTGCAGAAATCCGCGAAACGCAGCGCTGCAAAAAGGCTGTGTGCGAACAGTGATCGCTGTGATGTGAAGATAATTTCCCGCAAAACTTTGTGGCAATTAATTAAAAGTACACCACTTTCAGATAGTAAGAAGTTCGTAATTGGTGTAAGCTTGAGAGTAAGTAAGACGACGCCGATAGCCCTGGTTTCCGGGCGCAGGCCGCCGCCAAGAGCGGCCAGCCGGACGTAACACCGCCAGAAGCGGCGCCGAGCAGAAATCAGAACTCAACACTGACGCGGACATCCATGCCCACGTGCTGGGCACTCTCTGTCCGTGCGCGATCTGAAACGCCAGGAGGAACGGCGCGAATTAACCAGGAGGCTTGATCCACGATGAAAGACATTGCCGAACTTTTTGCAGAGCAGTACGGCGAAACGCGCGAGCAGGAGATGCCGCTACAGGAGTATTTGAACGCCTGCCGCGACGATCCCAGCCTGTACGCAAACGTCGCCGAGAGGATGCTGAAGGCAATTGGCGAAGAGGAGCTGGTGGACACGTCCAAGGACGCGCGGCTCGGGCCGATCTTTCAGAACCGGACAATCAAGCGCTACAGCGCCTTCCATGATTTCTTCGGCATGGAAGACACGATCGAGCGGATCGTCGGCTACTTCCGCCACGCCGCGCAAGGCCTCGAGGAGAGAAAGCAGATCCTTTATCTGCTCGGCCCGGTTGGCGGGGGCAAGTCCTCACTGGCGGAACGTCTCAAGCGACTGGTCGAGGATCAGCCGATCTACGTGCTCAAGGCCGGTGGCCAGATATCGCCGATCTTTGAAAGCCCGCTGGGCCTGTTCGACCCGGTCCGTATGGGCAAAGTGCTGGAGGAAGAATACGGCATCGCGCAGCATCGTCTGCCGGGTCTTATGTCGCCTTGGGCAGTGCAGCGCCTCGATGAATTCGACGGCGATATCAACAAGTTCACGGTTGTCCGTCTGTATCCATCGCGCCTGCGCCGGATTTGCGTGGCCAAGGTGGAGCCGGGCGATGAGAACAATCAGGATATCTCGACCCTCGTCGGCAAAGTCGACATCCGGCAGCTGGAGCATTTCAGCCAGGACAATCCAGACGCCTACAGCTTTTCCGGCGGTCTGAACCGGGCGACCCAGGGCGTTCTGGAATTTGTCGAGATGTTCAAGGCGCCGATCAAAATGCTGCACCCGCTGCTGACGGCCACCCAGGAAGGAAACTACATGGGGACCGAAAGCTTTGGCGCGATCCCCTTCAATGGCCTGATCCTGGCTCATTCCAACGAGAGTGAATGGCAGAGCTTCAAGAACAACAAGAACAACGAGGCTTTCATCGACCGGGTCTCGATCGTCAAGGTGCCTTATTGCCTGCGGGTGTCGGACGAAACCTCGATCTATGAAAAGCTGATTGAGAACAGCGAGCTGCGAAGCGCCCCCTGCGCGCCGGAGACGCTGAAGATCCTCAGCCGTTTCTCGGTGCTGACGCGCCTGAAGCCGCATGAAAACTCCAATCTCTATTCCAAAATGCGGGTGTACGACGGCGAAAGCCTGAAAGACACTGATCCCAAGGCCAAGACGGTGCAGGAATACCAGGACCGTGCTGGTGTGGATGAGGGCATGAACGGCATCTCCACCCGCTTTGCCTTCAAGGTGCTGTCCACCACCTTCAACTTCGACACCAACGAAGTTGCGGCGGATCCGGTGCATCTGATGTATGTGCTGGAGCAGATGATCAAACGCGAGCAGTTCCCGCAGGAGACCGAGCAGAAGTATCTGGAGTT
>JABXIA010000044.1 GCA_013373325.1 Paracoccaceae bacterium | reverse complement strand
TAGACGGTGACCTCATGGCCCGCGGCCTGCAGGTGCCCGGCCATAGGATAGCCCATGACGCCAAGCCCCAGAAACGCGATTTTTGCCATCTGCTTTTCCCCTGATCTGTCTTCGCATATGTTGGCGCCAACCCTAACACCGCCGCCGCGGGGCGCAATCTGCCATGCGGCTGGAAATGACAAAAACCGAGGGAAAACAACCGCTGATGGGACTTCTTTTCCGCTGGCTTCTGCGCCTTGCTGCGGGCCTGATTCTGCTGAGCCTCCTGGCCACCGCGCTGGTCTATTACCTCGCTTCGCAATCGCTGCCTGAATACGACAAGGATCTGGCCCTTCCCGGCCTCTCCTCGCCTGTTGAAATCGTGCGCGACAATGCCAACGTCCCCCATATCTTCGGCAGCTTCGGCGCCAGCGATGAGGATGTCTACTTCGGTCTCGGCTATGCCCATGCCCAGGACCGGCTGTGGCAGATGGCGGTGATGCGGCGGACCGCCCAGGGCCGCCTGTCGGAAATCTTCGGTACCCGCACGGTTGAGACAGACACCTACTTGCGCCGCCTCGACCTATACAATCTGGCGCGGCAGTCGGTAGAAGTGCAATCGCCTGAGGCGATGGCCGCGCTCAAGGCCTATGCGGATGGCGTCAATGCCCGGCTGCTGGAAATCAACGAGGACGCATTGGGCCGCGGCGCGCCGGAAATGTTCCTGTTTCAGATGCCGCTCGCCCCCTGGCAGCCCGCCGACAGCATTGCGATCATGAAGCTGATGGCGCTGCAGCTCTCCGGCCACATGAAGGAAGAGATCCTGCGCGCCCGCACCTCGCTGGCGCTGAACGATGCGGAGCGCATCCGGGACATCCTGCCGGACGCACCGGGCAAAGGTGTCACCGCCCTGCCCGAATACGCGGAACTGGTGCCCGGCGCCCGGCAGTTTGCCTCTGCCACACCCATTGAGGAAAACAGCCTGCTGTTCCCGGTTGCTCCGCGCGGCCTCGCTGGCGCCTCCAACGCCTGGGCCGCCGCTCCCAGCCGCTCGGCGGCGGGCGGAACACTGCTGGCCAATGACCCGCATCTGGGCCTCAGTGCCCCGGGAGTCTGGTATCTGGCCCGGCTGGAACTGGCGACCGGCGGGGTGATCGGCGGCACCATCCCCGGTATCCCCGCGGTGATCACCGGCCGGTCCGATGCCTTGGGCTGGGGGGTCACTTCCTCCTACATGGACGACCAGGACCTGTTCATCGAACGGCTGAACCCGGAAAACCCGCAGGAATACCTGAGCGTTGACGGCTACAAGAAATTCGTCACCCGCCCCTCGATCATCAAGATCAAGGACGAGGCGCCCGTCACCCTGACCCTGCGCTGGACCGACAACGGCCCGGTGCTGCCCGGCTCCATGTTCAACCTGGCGGACATTACCCCGCCCGGCCACGTGGTTTCCCTCGGCTGGACCGTTCTCAGCCCCAAGGACACCTCAATGAGCGCCACCATCGGCCTGATGCGCAGCGCCTCGGTGCAGGAGGCGATCACAGCAGGCGAGGATTTTGTTGCCCCGGCGCAGAACCTGACACTGGCGGACAAGGACACCATCGCGCTGAAAACCGTAGGCGCTTTTCCGCTGCGTGATGCAAACCACCAAAGCAAGGGCAGGATGCCCAGCCAGGGCTGGCGCCCGGAGAACCGCTGGCAAGGCCAGGCGCCCTACGGGGAAAACCCGGAGTTTGTTGCGCCTGCCGGCGGCATCCTGGGCAATACCAACAACAAGATCCTCGACCGCCCGTTCCCCAAGCATGTCTCCTTTGACTGGGGCGACACCCAGCGCATCCACCGCTGGGAAAAGCTGATGCAGAACCGCGAGGTGCATACCCGCGACAGCTTCATTGAGGCGCAGTTGGACACGGTGTCCTACACCGCGCGCACCCTGTTGCCGCTCATTGGCGCAAACCTGTGGTTCACCGGTGAGGCCGCCCCTGCCGGCACCCGCGAGCGGCAGCGCCAGATCGCCCTCACCCTGCTGTCGGAGTGGAACGGCGAGATGAACGAGCATCTGCCAGAGCCGCTGATCTATGCTGCCTGGCTGCGCGCGCTGCAGGCCCGCCTGATCACCGACGAACTGGGTCCGGTCGCCAAGTCCTACCGCCACGTGGAACCGCTGTTTATCGAGCGTGTTTTCCGCAACGTAGACGGTGCCTCGGCCTGGTGCGACGTGCGCCAAAGCGCGCCTGAGGAGAGCTGCACCGACATGGCCCGTCTGGCGCTGGATGATGCGCTGATCTGGATCGAGGAACGCTATGGCGATGCGCTGGAATCGCTGCGCTGGGGTGATGCGCATCAGGCGGTGCAGGACCATGCCGTTCTGGGCGACGTGCCGCTGCTGCGCTATTTCGTGAACATCCGCCAGTCCACCAGCGGCGGCGACAACACCCTGCAGCGCGGTAAAAGCTCCGGCAAGGATCCCGATCCGTTCCAGAACATCCACGCCGCGGGCTATCGCGGGGTCTATGACTTTGCCGACCCTGACAGTTCTGTCTTCATCACCGCCACCGGCCAATCCGGGCACCCGCTGTCACGCTACTATGACGATATGGCCCAGCTGTGGCGCCGTGGCGAATACATTCCAATGTCGCTGGACGAAGAACTGGCCCGTGCTGCGGCTGTCGGAGTAACACGCATTTCACCTCGCTAACCCCTTTCGCGGGCCAGGCATTTTCGCACAGCCCAACCTCTTGAGAATACGGACATCTTTTATTGCATGAAACTTTCAACTTACCTATTTCTGCTGCTCTGCGGCGCTGGCATTTTCTATTTCAAACCGGCGTTGTTGCATTCCGTAATTTACAAAACAGAAGCGCTGCAAGCGATGCCCGTCCCCCAAGGCGATGCCCCCTCAGGAGGTTACGCCCGCGTCACGCGTAACGGTCTCAGCCCCGCTTTGTCGCGATGGGATCATTATTCGCCTTCCGAAGAAGTGAAGCAACTCACTCAAACACACAGAATTTTCGGGCAAACCTGGCACAGCTATACGCCGCCAGGCAGCGAACCCGCGCCGGTCATCCTCTTGCTGCACGGTGCGGGACGCTCAGGGCTTTCCATGATCGAGATGTGGCAGAAAACGGCCCAGGAACAGGATCTTATCCTACTTGCTCCGAATGCTTTAGGCTCTCACTGGGAGGTCAGGGACCTTTCGCACACCGCATTGCAGAAAGCTCTCAGCAGCTCGACCCTTGGCCGTCCTGCTGAGAAGGTGTTCCTATTCGGTCATTCGAACGGCGCTGTGTTTGCTTCACAGCTCATCAACCGGGCTCAAGGCCCCTGGAAAGCTGCCGCTATGCATGGGGGCTTTGCGCCCGCTGATACCTTTCAACCAGCCGCCGAGGCAAAGCCAGTTCGTTTATACTTGGGCGACCGGGATCACATCTTCATGACGCCTGAAGCGGAGAGAACAGGGAAATCAATGGCCAAATCAGGCCATCGGTTCACGTTGCAATTAATCCCCGGCCATACGCATTGGTTCTATGAAATCGGCCCAGCAATCGCGGATGACAGCTGGGCATGGTTCCGGTCACTCGGCGAGTGACCGGAACATTCACAGCCTTTCGAACTTGGCTTTCTGCCGGTCGGTCCACAGCACGGTAATGTCAAACCCGCTCTCGGTCTGCTCCTCGCTCTGCACCAGATCCTCCTTGAACAGCCAGGCCCGCTGCTTTCCTTGTGCAAAGGTCAGCTGCAGCAGTTCCTCGTGCCGCACGCCCTGGAGCTTCTCGGCAACGTCGGCCAGCAGACTATCCAGCCCCTCGCCAGTCAGGGCAGAGATTGCATGTATGCCTTCCTCGCGCGCCGCACGCTGCCGTCGGGCCTCGGCTTCTTCCTCAGACAGCTGGTCCAGCTTGTTCCAGACCTCAATCCGGGCACGGTTTTCATCCACGCCCAGCGACGTCAGGATCGCCTCCACATCCTCTGCCTGCTCCTCGCTCTGGTCATGGCTGATGTCACGCACATGCAGGATCACATCTGCCGCCAGAACCTCTTCCAGCGTAGCACGGAAGGCGGCGACCAATTCCGTCGGCAAATCCGAGATGAAGCCCACCGTGTCGGACAGGATCACCTCCGGCCCGTCGGGGATCTGCACCCGACGCATGGTCGGGTCCAGGGTCGCGAACAGCATGTCCTTGGCCATTACCTCAGCGCCTGTCAGCCGGTTGAACAGCGTCGACTTGCCGGCGTTGGTGTAGCCCACCAGCGCGACAATCGGATAGGGCACCTTGGCGCGCGAGGCGCGGTGCAGCGTCCGGGTCTTCACCACCTTGTCCAGCTGCCGGCGCAACCGCACCAGCTGGTCGTCGATGGCCCGCCGGTCGGCCTCGATCTGGGTTTCGCCGGGTCCGCCGACAAAGCCCAGTCCGCCGCGCTGGCGCTCCAGGTGGGTCCAGGCCCTGACCAGCCGCGTCCGCTGATAGCTGAGCGCCGCCATTTCGACCTGCAGCACGCCTTCACGCGTCGCCGCCCGGTCCGAGAAGATCTCCAGGATCAGCCCGGTCCGGTCCAGGATCTTGACCTTCCAGGCCTTCTCAAGGTTGCGCTGCTGAACGGGGGAAACCGGCCCGTCAATCAGGACCAGTTCAATGTCATTCGCCTTCAGGATGCCTGCCAGCTCTTCGATTTTGCCGGAGCCGAACAGCATCCCCGCATGCGCCTTGGGCAGGCGCACCACGTTTGATCCGATCACATCAAGATCGGGCAAGGCCGCTGCCAGCGCAACGGCCTCCTCAAGCGCGGGAGCAGCCTCGCGGCGTCCCATGTCAGATTTGATTTCCGGATGCAGGACCCAGGCGCGGGTCTGCTTCCTTTCATGCTCCATCAATTGGAGTCTTCACCCTCATAGAGACTGATCGGCTGGGCCGGCATGATGGTCGAGATCGCGTGTTTGTAGACCAGCTGCGACTGTCCGTCGCGGCGCAGCAGCACACAGAAATTATCGAACCAGGTGATCACACCCTGCAGTTTGACCCCGTTGATCAGAAAGATTGTAACCGGAACCTTGGTTTTGCGAACGTGATTCAGGAAGGCATCCTGAAGATTCTGTCTGTCCGAAGCCATTTTTTATTATCTCGCCTTTGTTCTTGCCGCGTGCTGCGGACCAGCACGCACGTTAAAATTCAGTATGAACAAAGAAAATATAAGTTTCCACCCGAAAAACACTTTTCACCCGCGGGAAGAGTCAGCTGCGCCAGAGGTTCGGGGACAAGAGCGCGATAAAGGCCAGTGTTTCCAGCCGGCCCAGCACCATGGCGATGCACAGAATCAGCTTGGCCGGGTCGGTCAGCAGGTTCAGCACGATCGGCGCACTGCTGGCGCTTTCGGTCAGCGGGCCGGTGGTCGAGAGCGCGGCAATCGCCAGCACCAGAGACTGTTCAAAGCTGGAACCAACCGCTGCCAGCGCGGTGCTGACCAGCGCCAGCGACAAGGCAAACAGCATGAAGAAAATCCAGGCGACAAAGGCACCGTTCTTTTGCAGCCGCTTGGTCCGGTCGCCTTCGCCGCTGACCGAACTTGGGTGGACCAGCCGCTCCATTTCCCGAAGACCGTTCAGGTAGAGCGCATAAACCCGCAGCAGTTTGACCCCGCCCGCAGTGGTGGCAACACCGCCGCCGAAGACGGCCAGCCCCAACAGGATCATGCCCGGCGTTTCCAGTCCGGACCAGGTCCGCGCGGCCTCCCAGTGCAGGCTTTCGAAACCGGTCGTGGACAGGAAAGACATCACCGTGAACAGCGTGCCCCAGAACGCCCGCAGCGCCTGCAGCAGATCCTCACCTGCATCCACCTCGAAGGCGGCAAACCAATGGCGCAGGAACAGAAGCAGCGGCACACCGAAGACAATCAGCAGCCCGGTGCGGAACTCCGGGTCCTTGTCCAGCCGCCCCTGCCCCGCAGTCACCGTATCACTGGAAAAGGTCAGACGTGACAGCGCGAAGAACATGAACAGGAACATCACCATCTCGCCGGCGATCCCGCTGCCGGCGTTCTCTACCCCGCCGGTGGCGGAGATGCCCGAGGTCGCCATCACCGACATCGCATGGCTGAGCCCGGTCAGCGCCTGTTCGCCGGTGATCATCAGCAAGAGCCACAAAACCATGGTCAGCCCGGCATAGACCGGCGCCAGAGTGCGGGTGACGAGCAGCAGCTGGCGGCGCGGGTCCGCGCGCTCCATATGGCCCGGCCCGGCAACGCCGCCGCCCGGCTCGCCCTTGGCGGTGACTTCGAAGCCGCCCAGCGACATCGGCGCCAGCACGGCTGAGGCGGCCACCCACATCAACAGCCCGCCCAGCCAGCCGACCATTGCCCGCCAAAGATGCACGCTGGGCGGCAGGCGGCCGGGATCGGCCCAGATATCGGCACCGGTGGTGGTAATGGCGCTGACCATATCGAAATAGGCGTTCAGGTAGCGGGTGCTGACCAGCGCGTCCTGCACCGGCACCGCCAGGAACAGGGGCAGCACGGTAAAGGTTGCCAGCAGCGACAAGAGCTGCCCGGGCATCCCGTAGCGCGGCACCCGGTTGCCCATCGACAGCGCAATCAGAACCACCAGGATCAGCCCCGCCAGTCCGGAATAGAAAAAGCTTTGCGATGTGTGATGGTCATCCAGCACCACCGCATGGATGGCCGGCAGCCACATCGCCAAAGACGCAATGCCCCAGATCAGCAGGAACAGCGGCAGGCGCAACACGCCAATCGGGGCTTTGACCACGCGGCGCATGCTAGAAGTAGTCGATCGACACCTGCAGGAGCCGCTCCACCTCGGGCACGTCATCGGCCATTGCAAACAGCGCGATCACGTCGCCTTCCTCGATCCGGGTCTCACCTGACGGGCGCAGCATCTCGCCGTTCTTCAGGATGCCGCCAACCAGCACGCCCTCGGGAAAGTCCGTCTCGCGGATCATCTGCCCGGCAATCGGCGAGGTCGACAGCACCTCTGCCTCGATCATCTCTGCCTCAGCGTCGCCCAGCGAGTAGACCTGCCGCACCCGGCCGTAACGGATGTGGCGCAGGATTGAGCTGACGGTGGTGGAGCGCGGGTTGATATAGGCGTCGATGCCAAGATGCGGCAGCAGCGGCACCAGGGTCGGGTCATTGATCAGCGCAATCGCCAGCGGGCAGCCCTCGGCCTTGGCCCGCACCGCAGCCAGCATGTTGACCTTGTCGTCATCGGTCACGGCCAGCAGTGCATCCGCCTTGTCGATGCCTGCCTCGATCATCAGCGACCGGTCCAGCCCGTCACCGTTCAGCACGATGGTGCGCTCCAGCTCCTCGGCGGCGCGTTCGGCGCAGCGGCGGTCCCGTTCGATCACCTTGGCACGGATACGGGACGTGCTGCTCTCCAATGCCTTGGCCACTTCCAGCCCGACGTTGCCGCCGCCGACCACCACAACCCGGTCCTGGCGTTTTTCTTTCTTGCCGAAGACCTCGATGG
This sequence comes from Paracoccaceae bacterium, assembly GCA_013373325.1. Lineage (GTDB taxonomy): Bacteria > Pseudomonadota > Alphaproteobacteria > Rhodobacterales > Rhodobacteraceae > Leisingera. The sequence continues at coordinate 9,297 of JABXIA010000044.1, read as the reverse complement.
TGCGCGGCACATCGTCCGCGTGGGAAAACACGTAGCAGCTGTCACCGACGAACAGCTGGTCGCCCGGCTCCGGCGCAAACAGGGTGCCATCGCGGCGGACCCCCACGACGATCGCACGCAGGGTGGAGAACAAATCGGTCAGCTGGCGCAGCGGCGTGTTCACCACCGGGCACTCGGCGTCGATCTGGATCCCCAAGAGCTGCGCCTTGCCGCCCATGAAGGTCTCGGTGTCAAAGGCCGCCGGCGCTGACAGCCGCTGCATCGCGGCCGCGGCCACTTCGCGCTCCGGGCTGATCACAACATCGATTGGAAGATGCTCGCGCTGATAAAGGTCGGAATAGATTGCGGTGAGGTAGCTTTTGGCCCGCAAGCGCGCGATCTTGCGCTGGATCTTGAACACGGAATGCGCCACCTGGCAGGTCACCATGTTGACCTCGTCCGAGTGGGTGGCGGCGATGATCATATCCGCGTCCCGCGCCCCGGCCCGGTCCAAAACGTCCGGGTAGGAGGCAAAGCCATGGATGCCCTGCACGTCCAGCGTATCGGTCGCGCGCCGCACCAGTTCCGGATTGCTGTCGACCACCGTGACATCATTGTGCTCACCGGACAGGTGCCGGGCGATCTGCCAGCCGACCTGGCCCGCGCCGCAGATAATGACCTTCATTTACATGTCCCTTGGCGGAGTTTCGGGCAGAGATTTGCCTGACGTGAATGACAGATGCCGCATTCACGGTCAAATTAATTGTAACTTCCTCAGTTTGCGGCCATTCTTTCGGTATGCAACGCGGTTTCACAGTTATCTCAGGCGCTGTTTTGCTGGCCTTTACAACGGCCTGCGGGCCCCTGCCCGTCTATTACAAGCAAGGGGCAGAGGTGTCGCGCCTGCAAAGTGACGAACTGGCCTGCGCGACCCAGGCTCTGAAAGACGCCCCGGTCGCCAATCAAATCCGCCAGCATCCGCCGGTTTTCCACCCCGTCCGGCAGGTCTGCCACAACGGCAACTGCCACTATTACCCCGGCTACTGGTCCGAAGGCAGCATCTACACCGTTGATGTCAACAAACCACTGCGCCAGCGGCTGGAAAAATCCTGCATGGCCTCAAAGGGCTATCAGCAGATTGCGCTGAAGCGCTGCACCCGCAGCAGTGCCGGCACCACGATTGGGCCACGGCTGGCACCGCTGAGCGAAGCATCCTGCGCGCAGCGTAACCGCGACGGCAGCACCATCATCCGCAGCGGCGGCTGAGCTTCGGGCTGTGATCAGCCGCTCCGCGGCAGGACATTTTTGATTTGCGGCCTAAGTTCAAGTAAGCTGAACGCCACTTGTTTTTGACCAGTATTCTCAAAAGAGAAAGGTACCCGATGCGGATACATTTCCTGTTTGCCGCGCTGCCTGTGGCAGCTGTTGCCGCAGCCTGTGAACCGACGGCTCCGATTGCTCCACCACCGGCGGCGGCACCTGCACCTGCGGCAGCACCTGCCAGCTACAGCACCCAGGCATCGCGCCCGGCGCCCGCACCGGCCCCCGCTTCCACAGCCCCGGCCAGCACAACAACCGCTCCTGCAGCAACAACCATCGGCCCGCCGGGCGGCGGTGGCGCCGGTTCAGGCGGCGGCGGTGGCGGCGGTGCTGGAGGCGGTGGCGGCGGTGGCGGCTGGGGCTGAACCCGGACAAAACCATGACAGCCCATTCCCCCATCCCTTCCGCGCTTGCGGCTCTGGCCCTTTCCTGTGCAGGGATGCTGCCTGCGGCGGCGCAGGCAGCCTATGAAACCCGCGAAGGCAGTGCCGCCCCCGAAACCGCCATCGTGATCGGCATACAGGACTACGACCACGTCAGCGATCTGACCAACACCCGCAAGGACGCCGAGGCGATGGCAGAGATGCTCAAGACCTTCGGCTATACCGTTTTTGAAGGCTACGATCTGGACAAGCGCGGGTTCGAGGCGCTGCTGCGGCAGGCGGCGCTCAACATCCGCGAAGGCAGCCAGGTGTTTTTCTACTACGCCGGCCACGGCATTCAGCTGGGGCGGCGCAATTATCTGCTTACCAGCGATGCAGAATTGTCGGGTATTCACGACCTGCCGTTCCAGTCTGTCACATTGGACCGGGTGTCCGCCATTCTGGGCGGCAAGGCCGGCAGCCAGATCCTGATGCTGGATTCCTGCCGCGACAACCCGGTGCCGCAAGCCAAGCTCAACGCCGAGGTCGGTGCTCAGCTTTATGAGGCGCGCGAAGGGTTTGATGTCTTCCGTCCGCCGCTCAACACACTGGTGGCCTTCTCCACCTCCCCCGGCGCCACTGCGCTGGATGGGGAGCCCGGCAGCAACAGCCCCTATACCGCTTCTGTCGTGCGGCACTTCCCGAACAACCCGGAAGAGGACGCAATGACCGTCCTGGCGGCCATCCGCAGCGATGTTTACAGTGCCACCGGCAACACCCAGGTGCCTTGGGAAAGCTCCACCCTGATGCAGAAGATCTATCTGCGCCCTGCTGAACGGTCGCTGAATATTGCCGCAGCGGAGCCGGCGGCCACCACGGAACCTGCTCCTGCCAGCCTCGACCAGATCCCGGCAGAACTGTCTTTGAAGGTGCCGCTGGGCCGGGCGCTGGAACTTGCGCCGGAAATCAGCCCCTACGTCCAGGCTGGCACCAAAGTGTCGATTGTTGAGACACCTTCTGCCGGTGTGACCTCGCTGCGGTCCGGAGAAGGAAGCGCCCTCAGCCTCAGCTATGCCCCCAAACTGTCGGAACTGCCCGCCCGCAAGGATGGCGGCCAGGTCCGCAAGGACCGGATGGTGCTAAGGCTGGCCCAGGCGGACACGGTGCGCGATGTCACCGTTAACCTGGAGATGATTGCCCGGCAATGCGATCTGGAGGCGGGCGACCTGCTGGACCCGCAGGGAGTCGGCCTGTTCCGCTTTCCCAACGAAATCGACCTGAAGGCGGCAGAGACCGCCTGCCGCGAGGCTGTTGATGCCGCGCCGGACCTTGGCCGCCTGCACTATCAGCTAGGCCGCGCGCTGCAGGGTCAGGGGCGCCTGATAGAAGCCTACGAAGCCTTTGAGAAGGCAGTGGAACTAGGCCATATCCGCGCCTACAACGCAGTGGCCTATCTGCATGTCACACCGAATGTGGATCGCGAAACGGTTCCGATCCCCTACAACCCAGACAAAGCTTTTGCGCTTTGGGACAAGGGCATTGAAGCCGGCGACCCCTTCTCGATGCATGCACGCGGCAAACGGCTCCTGCGCAAGAGCAGCACGCCTGAGGAAAAACAGCGCGGCTACGACCTGCTGAGCCGTGCTGTCGAGCTTGGACACACCTACTCGATGAACGAGCTTGGTTATTTCTTCCTGTGGAGCGGCGATGAACTGGCGCAGCCGGAGCGCGGGCTGACCTATCTGGAGGCCTCCGCCGGGCGCGGCGACATCTATGGCACGGCCAATCTGGGCTACGTCTACCGCGATGGCGGTGCCGGCAAACCGGTGGACAAGGAAAAGGCCCGCGCGCTGTTTGCGGAGGCCGCCCAGCTGGGCCACCCGCATGCCCCGGGTGAAATTGGCCGCATGATCATGAACGGCGACCTGCCCGGCAGCGATGCCGCCGAGGCGCTGGAATGGTATGACATGGGGCTTTCCCGCGGTGACGCCTGGGGCGGCGCCAATGGCGCCTGGGTGGCGCTGAACCGGCTGTCTGACCGCGTCCCGGCCCATGCCGCCGCGGTCCGGGCCGGCAAGGCGATGGCCCTGAACGACCCGGATGCGCGGGCCGCCGCGCGGGAGCTGCTGGCCGGCATGACCGGGGCTGACATCGCCGCTGCCACCCAGTCTGTGCTGCGCGGGCTCGGGTCAGGCATTGCCGTTGACGGCCAGTTCGGACCGGCCTCCCGCCGGGAACTGGAAGATTGGGCCCGCAAGGCGGGACTGCCAGCAACCGTGCCCGAGGATGCCGTGGACCAATTGCAGCTGGCAGCGCAGGTTCACTTCGCTCTGAACCCGATCCGCCAGGACCTGTTCTGATCAAAAACGCGCCCGGGCATTCCGGGCGCGAAAGGCTTTGATCAGGCCTCTTCTTCTTCGCTCTCCACGTGCGCCACCCGGGCGCCTGCCTTGTTGGAGGTCACAACCCCCAGCGACTTCAGCTTGCGGTGCAGCGCCGAACGCTCCATGCCGACAAAAGACGCGGTGCGGCTGATGTTGCCGCCAAAGCGGTTGATCTGGGTCAGCAGGTATTCGCGCTCGAACGCCTCCCGCGCCTCGCGCAGCGGCAATGTCGCCAGCGCGCCGGACAGCACCACCCGGCCCTCTTCCTGCGGCTTGTCTTCCTCGCGCGGCAGGTCCTTGGCCTCAATCGGGCCGCTGCCATCACCCAGGATCAGCACCCGCTCCACAAGGTTCTTGAGCTGGCGCACGTTGCCCGGCCACAGCATGGTCTGCATCAGCGCAACGGCCTCATCCGTCAGCTCGCGCAGCGGCAGGCCCTGGGCCTCGTTGAACTGGGCGATGAAGTGGCCCGCCAGCAACGGAATATCCTCGCGCCGGTCCGCCAGCGACGGCACCGCCACCGGCACCACGTTCAGGCGGTGATACAGCTCCTGCCGGAAGGTGCCGGCCTCGATTTCCGCATCCAGATCCTTGTTGGTGGAGGACACCACCCGCAGATCCACCTTGATCTTGTCCGATCCGCCGACCCGCTGGAACTGCTGGTCCACCAGCACCCGGAGGATCTTGGACTGCGTGCCCAGCGGCATGTCGGCGACCTCATCAAAGAACACCACGCCGCCATGGGCCTGTTCCAGCAGCCCCGGCTCCACCCCGCGTTCCGAGGATTCGCGGCCGAACAGAACCTCCTCCATCCGGTCCGGTTCGATGCTGGCGCAGTTCACGGTGACAAAGGGCGCAGAGGCGCGGTTCGAATTGGCGTGGATATAGCGCGCCGCGATTTCCTTGCCGCTGCCGGCCGGGCCGGTCAGCATCACCCGGCCATTGGATTTTGTCACCTTGTCGAGCTGGCCGGTAAGGGTGCGGAAGGCTGCCGAGGTGCCGATCATTTCTGCCGGGCCGGTGTCCTTGCGCTTAAGGTCCGTATTCTCACGGCGCAGGCGCGAGGTTTCCATAGCGCGCCGGATCACAACCATCAGCTGGTCGATATTAAAGGGCTTTTCGATGAAGTCATAGGCGCCCTGCTTGATCGCAGCGACCGCAATTTCGATGTTGCCGTGGCCGGAGATGATCACCACCGGAATATCCGGGGTGTCCCGCTTCACCGCCTTCAGGATGTCGATCCCGTCCATCTGGCTGTCCTTCAGCCAGATATCCAGGATCATCAGGGCCGGCTGCGCCTCTTCCAGCCGGGCCATGCATTCATCGGAACTGCCCGCCTTGCGGGTGGCATAGCCTTCGTCCTCAAGGATATCCGAGACCAGTTCGCGGATGTCGCGCTCGTCATCTACAATCAGAATGTCACTCATGTCAGACCTGCTTTCACTGTGCTCTTGTTAGGCGCCGCCGCTGATTTTGCTGCGGCGGGCAGGCGGATCACCGCCATTGCGCCGTTATGCGCGTGTCCCTCAAACACCGGGGCGTCTTCCAGCGTCAGCGTGCCCCCGTGCTCTTCGATGATTTTCTTGACGATCGGCAGCCCCAGCCCGGTGCCCGCATCCCGCGTGGTCACATAAGGCTCAAACAGCCGCGCCCGATCCTCTGGCAAACCAATGCCGTTGTCGGCAATCCGGACCTCATAGGCATTGCCTGCTTGCTGGGCAGACACCCGGATTTCCGGCACCAGCCCATCCGGGGCGCCTTTTTGCTGCAGGCTTTCAATAGCTTCGCCTGCGTTCTTGATCAGATTGGTCAATGCCTGGCCAATCATGGTGGCATCCAGATCCGACGGCATCTCTGCCTTTGGCAGATCCGCTGTGATCCGGACATCCGGCTGGCCCTGCTGCTGCAGGATCACCGCGTCCCGCACCAGTCTGACCAGATCCTCCTCGCGCCGCTCCGGTTCCGGCATGCGGGCGAATTTCGAGAACTCATCGACGATGCGGCGCAGGTCATTGGTCTGGCGCACGATCACGTCGGTCATGGATTGCAGCTGGTCGCTGTTCTCCTCGCCCAGTTTGGGCGCGAACTTGCGCTTGATGCGCTCCGCGCTCAGCTGGATCGGGGTCAGCGGGTTCTTGATCTCATGCGCGATACGGCGTGCCACATCACCCCAGGCGGCCATCCGCTGGGCGCTGACCAGATCGGTCACGTCATCAAAGGCAACCACATAGCCTTCCAGCCCGCCCTCCTCGGAGCGGCGCGGCGACATCCGGACCAGCAGGTTTTCCAGCTGACCCTGACGGGTCACCTTGATTTCTTCCTGCACCACCTCAGCGCCGGTTTCAATCAGCTCTGCAAAGAGCGGCCCGAACTCCGGCACCGACACGGCCAGTGCCAGCGATTGCTGGTCTTCCTGCCAGTCCAACAGCCGTTCAGCTGAGCGGTTTACGAAGGTCACCCGGCCATCGGCATCCAGGCCGACAACGCCGGAGGTTACAGAGGACAACACCGAGTCAAACAGCCGCCGGCGCCGCTCAATCTGGCGGGTGTTGTCGATCAGCCGCCCGTGCTGCGCCTTCAGCTCCTTGGTCATCTGGTTGAAATACGCGCCCAGCTGAGCGATTTCGTCACCATCCCGCTCTACCGGAACCTGCACGTCCAAATTACCAGCCCCGACCCTCTGGGCGGCCACTGTCAGCCGCCCGACCGGACGCGACAGCCGCTCTGCAAACCACATCCCCAGCCACATCGCCGCCAGGATCAGGATCACTGCAAACCCGATGTAGAGAAGAGCGAACTCAAACAGCACCCGCCCCCGCTCGCTTTCAAGCTGCTGATACAGATGGGCCGTTTCCTTAGTGTCATCCAGCAGGTTCAGCAGTTCGCCGTCCACATCGCGGCTGATGTACAGGAACCGGTCGACAAAGGCGTCCAGCCTCACCAGCGCACGGAATTCGCTGTTGTTCCAGTCCTGAATCAGCAGCAGGCCCTCCTCGCGGGCAGCGCTGATCTGCCGGTCATTGGGCTTTTCGAAGTCGAATTCATAAGACCGCTCGCCGCGGGCGCGGATCAGGCCTGCGCTGTCGACAATATAGGCTTCGCGCAGTCCGCGCTGAACCTGAAGCTGCCCCTGCGCCAGCACCAGCCGCAATTCAGCATCATTGATGAAGAAACTGCGCGACCGGCTGCTGTCGAGATACCGCGCCAGCGCACGGGCATCCTCTGTCAGATCGCCCTTCTGCTGAGCCTGATACGCCTCCGCTGCCTCCAGTGAACTGCCGATCACCTGCCGCACCCGCTGCGAGAACCAGCCCTCAAGCCCCACGTTGACCGTCAGCACCGCAAAAACCGCGACAATGACAGTGGGAATCAGCGCCAGAAACCCGAATGCCCCGATCAGCCGCAAATGCAGCCGGGAGCCGGCCGACTTGGAACGCCGCGCCGCAAACAGCCGAAGGATCTGGGCCATCACCAGGGCGGCGATGGTCAGGATGTATACCAGGTCAGCCAGCAGGATCAGCCGCAGCGATCTGGACGAGGCGCCCTGCCCGAAGGGACCGATAATGAGGAAGGTTGCCAAGGCAAGGACGGGGCCCAGCAGAACCAGGCCAATGGTGCCGATATTGCGCGCCCGGCGGGTTCTCCGCCAGCGGTCCAAGGCCGCAAACGGCCCGTACGCCGCCCTCAGATGTGACTTATGCGCCACTTACTGCCCTCATCCTGATGTGCGACTCTTTACGAGTCACCGCCATATCTCGTGGCCCTGCCTAGGAAATTCGCAACAGGGCCACATTTCTGTGGCGATATTACATCAGTTTGCGGCGGCGTGTCACCTCAATATCCAGATCGGTGATCTTCTTACGCAGGGTATTCCGGTTGATCCCCAGTAAATCCGCGCATTTTGCCTGGTTGCCACCGGTTGCCGCCAGGGCAATTTCAATCAGCGGTGTCTCCACCTCGCGCAGCAGACGCATGTAAAGGCCCGGCGGCGGCAGTATGTCCCCGTGCAGGTCGAAATACCGCTGCAAATGGCGGCCCACTGCCTCTGACAGCTTCTCATCGGAAAATCCCGCCGCAGCTGGCTGCGGGCCGGCTTGCGGTCCCAGTACAGCCTCGGCATCCGCCTGGGTAATTTCTTCGCTGCGTGATGTCAGCGCCAGTCGGCGGACGGTGTTTTCCAGCTGCCGGACATTGCCAGGCCAGGAGAACCGGCGCAAAACCTCGCGTGCAGCTTCGCTCAGTTCCCGGTGCGATGACCCGTCGTTTTCAGCGGTGATCAGGAAATGCTCCGCCAGCAGCGGAATATCCTCCACCCGCTCCCGCAGCGCCGGGACATGCAGCTCCGAACCGCAGATCCGGTAATAGAGGTCCTGGCGCAGATCGCCGCTTTCCATCGCCTTGGACAGATCCTTCTGGCTGGAGGCAATGAACCGCGGCGCGTGATTCCCCGGTACATCCATCATCCGGACCAGCCGCGCCTGCGCCTCCTCCGGCAGGTCTGCCAGCTCGTCAATGACCAGCGTGCCGCCTTTTACTTGCGCCAGCAGCCGCGACGGGCCTTCCAGCGCAATCAGATCCGCAGCATCCGCATGCACAAACGGCAATGTGCGCCGGTCCGAAAAATCATGAATTGCCTGCACGATCAGCGACTTGCCGGTACCGCTTTCACCCGTAACCAGCAGCGGCAGATCGGTATTCATAACCCGGGCGATCAGCCGGTACAGCGTCTGCATCACTTCGCTGCGGCCAATCAGGGGCAGTTCTTCGGGGCGTTCCTTTGCATCGGCGCGCGGCGCCGGCGCCACCCGTTTGGCCGCCAGCGCCTTGGCGGTGCGTTTCATCAGCTCCGGCAGGTCAAACGGCTTGGGCAGATAGTCATAAGCCTCTGCCTCCTCTGCCTTGATCGCCGTCATGATGGTGTTCTGCGCCGAGATCACGATCACCGGCAGCCCGGGCCGGTCGGCCTGGATCTTGGGCAGCATTTCCAGCCCGTTCCCGTCCGGCATCATCACGTCCGATATCACCACATCACCCTTGCCCTCGCCGACCCAGCGCATCAGCGTCGTCAGCGAGGAGGTTGCATGCACCTTGCAGCCCGCGCGTGTCAGCGCCTGGGTCAGAACAGTGCGGATGGTGCGGTCGTCGTCAGCGACCAGAACGGTGCCGTCCATGGATCAGCTCTCCTGCGGTTTTGCATCACGCGGCACGCGCGACAGCGACAGCCGGAACACCGTGCGCCCGGGAACCGAGCT